>JAZODX010000001.1:0-7326 GCA_045597265.1 Eubacteriales bacterium
CTTGCCTGCCGCCGAGAGCATCACATCTCCCGGACGAAGCAGACCAAAGAGACCGATGGTCAGCGCCTGGGTTCCGTTGACGATGCTGTGGCGGACGAAGGCCGCCTCGGCACCGAACAGGTCCGCGTAAATTTCATCCAGCGTTTCACGACCGCGGTCATCGTAGCCGTAACCGCTTGTCCCCGCGAAATGTGCGTCGGACACGCGATGCGTACGGAAGGATTCAAGCACGCGGGCGGAGTTGCGGAAAGCAATTTCATCTATGCGCGCAAAATGCGGAGCAAGAGCCGCCTCGGCCTCTGCCGTCAGGGCAATAAGCTTGGGGGAAAATTCCATCTCAGTCTCCCTCCCGGCCAAGGAAGGCCACCGTCAGTGCAACGCAGGCTTCAACGTCACCGAGATCAACCATCTCAACGCCCGAATGGATATAGCGGGTCGGAATTGAGATCGCACCTGCCGTACAGCCGATTCCCGCCATCTGCATCGAGGAGGTATCGGTACCGCCGTAGGTGAGAATTTCAATCTGATGGGGAATTTTTGCGTCCTTCGCCGTCTGCGTGATTTCCTCCATCAGCGCGGGATCACAAATTACCGACGAATCCTTGAGCTTAATCGCCGCACCGCCGCCCAGCTTGACCGCCATCGGCTTGGCGCCGATCGCGTCACCGGTGCCCGTCACGTCGAAGGCAAGCGCGAGATCGGGGGCAATGGCAAACGCAGACGTTTTTGAGCCGCGGCAGCCTACCTCCTCCTGCACGGTAAAGGTATAGTAAATATCATCCTTCGGTGCGGTGAGTCTGCGTGCAATCTCGACGAGCACGACACAGCCGATGCGGTCGTCAAGCGGACGGCCGGCAATCCGACGGCCGGAGAGACGCGTCACGCTCGGCTCAAGCACGAAATAATCGCCGACCTTGACCTTGCGCTCGGCTTCTTTTTTATCCTTGGCACCGATATCCACGTAAAACTTATCAAAGGTCATCGAGCCGGCCGCCGTCCCGCTCTCGGGAACAAGCACGCCCTTGACACCGTTACCGAAAACAACGGTGTGGAACGCCGCCGCAATGAAATTGATTCCGCCGATGGGGGTCAGGCGCAGATAGCCGTTATCCTCAATCATGGTGACGAAAAAGCCGATCTCATCCATATGTGCGGCCAGCATCACGCGTCTGCGCTCACCATCGGGCGCAGTCCCCCGCTTGAGGGCAATCAGGTTGCCCATCTTATCCCGATAAACCTCGTCGCAATACGGTGTGATCTGCGCACGGATAACCTCGGCCACCGCATCCTCTCTTCCCGAGATCGCCGGTGCCTTTACAATCTTTTTTACCAAATCCAGCATATTATTCAAACTCCTTTAATTGTCGATGGGTTTCGGAAAAGCGTCCTTCCGCACGAGCATCTCGCCGACCAGCCTGCAGAGCACGGCATAATCCCGCGTATCCGCAATTGACGCGGCGCTGTGCGGATAACGAACCGGCAGAGAAAGCGCAATTGCCGCCGCACCGTCTGCCGTACGCTGAACCTGCGCGGCATCGTTTGCCAACGCTGTGCCGCGGTGAATTCCAACGGCAATCTCCATTTCCCGTCCAAGCGCCAGAACGTAGTCAATCCGTCTCGCATCGTAAATCGTTCCTCTATCCGAGAGAGAAACGAGAACGCCCTGCCCCGGGCCGCCCGTCTTGCTTCCGTCGGGCAGATCGTACACCTCGGCGGCGTCAAGCACCACGGTATAGTCGGGGCGGATAGCATAAGCCGCCGCCCCCGTACCCGAGCGACCGATCTCCTCGCGCACCGAGAAAACCGCCCAAAGGTCACATGAAAGCGGACGGTCCGCCGCCGCGCGAATAATCTCGATCAGTGCGGCACAGCCGAGACGATTATCCAGTGCCTTGCCGCAGAGCCGCCTTCCTTCTTCGCCAAACGCAGAGCATTCACCTTCGAACACCGCGTAATCCCCGATGTCTACGTACTTTTCAGCCTCCTCGGCACTCGTCGCGCCGATATCGATATACATCGCGCTCACGGCCGTCACCTGCTTGCGCTCATCGGCCGACTGCAGATGAATCGGCTTCGCACCGATAACGCCGGCAATACGGTTCTCCGCATTGCCGACCGTAACGCACCGTCCGCAGAGCACGCGCGGATCAAGCGCACCGACAGTAGAAAAGCGCAGATAGCCTTTATCGTCAACGGAATGAATCATCAGACCCGCCTCATCCATATGGGCAGACAGCATCACGCGCGCCCCCTCTCCGGGCAGGTGGGCAATCACGTTGCCCATGCGGTCCCGCCGTGTCTCGCAGAACCCTGCAAGCTGACTCTCGATCAGTGCAGCAACATTATCCTCACAGCCGGACGGGCCGAATTCGGCGCAAAGTGCACCGATCAACTCTGTTCCTGTCATCTTCTTCATCGGGCAAAATCCTCCGCAATTCCGCCGTCGCATGCGAAAGCGGCAATCAGATTGCTCAGCGCCTCTGCATCGGCATAATCAAGCAATTCGTTGTAGGTGTGCATACTGCGGATGGGCAGGCTTGCCACAACGGTGGGAATGCCGCACAGCGCATACTGGGTCGCGTTGGCATCGGTTCCCGTCCCGCTCGGCTCAACCGAACGGTGATAGGGGATTCCGGCGGCCTTAGCCAATTCAACCACCCGCGCGGTCAGACGGCGATCGGTGGAAGCAGAGAGGGAAATCACGCATCCGCCGCCAAGCGGGAATGCCTCTCCCTTCTTGGTATCGGGAGTCTCCCCGAAGGTCACGTCAACGACCATCGCATAGTCGGGGTCAATCGCCGCCGTCCCCGTCTTTGCACCGAGCATAGTGACCTCCTCCTCAACCGCGAGCAGAAGATAAACGTCTCCCGCCTGCGCAGAGCGGTCAATACCGGCCAATGCGGCCACGGCAATGGCCGCACAGCTTTTATCATCGAAGCCCTTTCCCGCAATACGCCCGTTCATCAGCGCAGTGTATCGGGGAGCGAATCCGACCGGTGTACCGAGAGAAACGATTTCCTCCAGTTTTTCCTTTGAATAGCCGGTATCGATGAACAGCTCGCCAATCGGCTTCAGTCCCTTCTCATCGCCTTTGGCAGGCGCGGCGGAAATGACACCGCGAATCGTTTCACGGCCGTAAATATTGACCTCGGCGGCAGGCAGAATCCGCGTATCGATACCGCCGAGATTTGTGACGCGGAGAAATCCGCCGTCCAGTATCTCGGTAACCATCATGCCGATCTCATCAATATGAGCATCGAAGAGAATTTTCGGTGCCCCCGGACGTCCGCATCGGCGAACGCAGATCAGTGAGCCGAGCGCATCGGGGATAATTTCATCAAATACGCCGTCAAGCAGAGCCAATAACGCGGCACGGTCGTGCTCCTCATAGCCCGACACCGTCATCAAAGCCGACATGGCGGGAATCAGTTCTTTAAGCTGCATATTCTTTTGGCCTTCGCACAGCGAAAGCTTCCTTTCTGCGTAAAATTTGAAAACGATGAATTTTGATATCCTTACCAGCCGTTTACGATCGACTTAAAGGTATCTCCCCGCTCCGCGAAATTGCGGAACTGGTCAAAACTGGCGCAGGCGGGCGAGAGAATCACGGTGCCGCCCGGCTTTGCCATCGAACGGGCAAGCAAAACCGCATCTGTCATGCGCGGCGTCTCCGCAAGGGGCAGACTGCCGTCCCAGGCAGGATGTGCCAGAAGCGCCGCCTTGATCTGAGCTGCCGTCTCGCCGTTGAGCACGACGCCGCCGGCGCGGGTAAGCAGCACGTCGGCAAGCGGTGCAAAGGAAATATGCTTGTCACTGCCGCCGCAAATCACGATCGGCCGACCGGGAAGTGCATTCAGCGCCGCCGCCGTGCGGGTGGGAGAGGAATCAATCGAGCCGTTATAATAGCGAACCCCATCAAATTCGCGAACAAATTCCAGGCGATGCTCCACACCGCCGAAGCTTCGCGCCAGCGAAACGATCACGTCGCGGCTGACCAGTCCCCAGGTCGCGGCAATGGCCGCCATATAATTTTCCACGTTGTGCATACCCGGAATCAGAATATCCTCCGTTGCAAGGATGGGCGTCTCGTTTTTTCCGTCACTGTAAAAAATAATGCCCTCCCGCAGATAAATCGCACGGGTACGCCCGCGCATATATTCGGGAACGACCGCCTCGTACTGCGTGCGCGCGGCGGTAAAAAGGATGATATCCAGATCGCTGTTGCGTGCCAGCTCGAGCGTGACGGGATTAGCGGCGTTTGCCGTAAATTGCCGTGCCGGTCTGTGGCGGCAGATATTTGCCTTTGCGGCAACGTATTCCTCCATGTCGGTATGCCAGTTGAGGTGGTTTGGCGTGACGTTGGTCATCACCGCACGGTGAGGAGACTGTCGCATGGTCTGCAGCTGGAAGCTGGAGAGCTCTACCACAGCGTAATCACGGGCGGTCATTTGCTCCACGTGAGGCAGAAGCGGCGCACCGATATTCCCCCCAACCCATACCCGTGCGCCACTCCGACTCCGTTCAGCCTCCGCTTCAAGTAAGCGATAGATCAGCGTCGTAGTGGTCGTCTTGCCGTCGCTCCCCGTCACACCGATTACGGTTGCGGGCGTCATGGAAAAGAAGAGTTCCATCTCGGAGGTCAGACAGGCACCTGCCGCAACGGCGGCCGCAATCTCGGGCAAATCGGGGCGAATACCGGGCGAACGGAAAATCAAGTCACCGCCAAGCCCGTCAAGATAGCCCTCTCCCGTCACGAAGCGTACGCCGCGCGCGGCGAGCGAATCGGCCTGTGCAATTTCCTCGCGGGGCTTTCTGTCCCGCACCGTCACGCGTGCACCGCGTGAGAGTAAAAAGTCAATCAGCGGAAGATTGGATACGCCAAGACCGAGCACCGAAATCTCTCCGCCGGGAATTTTCTCAAGAATCTGATTCTGTTGTGCCATAAAGCCCTCCGATCAGCAAAAACATCTCTTTATATTATAGTAAAAAATTCCGTTCCATGCAAGAGGATACGATAATTCTTTACATCTTTTCTTCGGCAAAAATCGGCGAAGCGTTCAAAAAGCCGTCCGACCCGCAGGTCAGACGGCTTTTTTTCGTTAATCGACTTTTTTCTCTTCCTTAAGAATACGCGCACTGTTGATCAACACCACGAATGCACCTACGTTGTGCAGAACGGCACCGAGTAATGCCGTAATGATGCCGAACGCAGAGAGAATGATCATCGTAAAGCTGACCAGGAAGGAAAGCACGATGTTCTGATAGATAATTGAACGCGTACGGCGCGCAATGCGTATAACGAAGGGAATGTTATCGAGATTGTTGTTCATCAGCGCAATGTCGGCGGACTGAATGGCCGTATCCGACCCCATTGCCCCCATCGCAATTCCCACGTCGGCCTCCTTGAGAGCAGGCGCGTCATTGATACCGTCACCTACGACCAGCACGCGATGCGGTGTCTCGTCGGTTCCCCGCAGCTCCCGTACACGGGAAAGCTTATCCTCGGGAAGTAGCTTAGCGTACGCCTCGTCAACCCCGGCCGCGGCGCGAATCTGCTCGGCGGCCTCGGCACGGTCACCCGTGAGAATCACCGTCTGCGCAATTCCGAGCCCGCGCAAAGCGTCAATCGCCTCCGGCGCTTCGGGACGGAGAGTATCGTCAAAGCAAAGGCAGCCAAGCAGGCGCCCGTCTCTTGCCACCCAGTTGATCGGTCCCGCGTGTGTCTCCGCGGCGGGCAAAGTGAATCCAAGCGACTCAAACCATGCACTTGAGCCAAAGCAAATTTCCTCGTCCCCGCGCACGCCCCGCATTCCCTTACCGGTGATCTCACGCACGGTAAAATCAAGTGGAATCTCAGGCAGATCCTCCCTGCCCTCAATCGAACGCATCACCGCACGGGCAACCGGATGGAGCGAATTCGCAGCAACCGCCGCGGCCGCCGCCATTACCTCGCGTGCATCGACCCCGTCGGTCGGCGTACAGGCAGAAATCGAAAGACTGCCCGACGTGATGGTACCCGTCTTATCAAAGACCACGGTGTCAATCTCGGCCTGCTCCCCAACAAATTTGGCATTTTTGATCAGCACTCACCGTCGCGTGGACGCGGCAAGGGCCGCAATCATGGGCGCAGAGCTGACCAGCATCTGCCCGCAGGGACAGCTGACCACGAGAATCGCAATTGCTGCTGAAATATCACGGTTGATCAGCGCAACTGCCGCCGCAATCGTCAGAATCAGCGGAATATAATACTGCATAAAACGATCAATCAGACGGGATTCGGGCACCGAAATCGATTCGGACTTTTCAAGCATATCCAGTATTTTGGAGAAAGAGGTATCAACGTAGGTACAGGCAACCTCAACGGCCAGAACGCCGTCGAGATTGATCGTTCCTGCATAAACCGGATCCCCCGCACCAACCGCCTGCGGCAGAGATTCACCGGTCAGCGATTTCTGGTCGACATTCGATTCTCCGCGCACGACCTTACCGTCAATCGGTATGGCCGCGCCTGGCTTGACGACGATCATCTGTCCGACCGAGAGGGATTTTGCCTCAACCGTCGTCTCGCCGCCCTCCTCGTCAAGCAGAATCGCCGTGTCGGCCTGCATCCGCCGAAGCCCATCAATGACCTCACGGCCGCCCATGATACTGCGCTCCTCAAAGAAATGCGCAAGATTGAGAATCACGGGAATCAGGATGGCCAGCACGTACTGCCCGTCAAAGAAGCAGGCAAGCACTGCGATGGCAACGAGAATTTCCATGGCGTTGGTCATATTCTTCTGCAGGAAGCCACGGATGGCGGCAGCAAAAATGCCCACACTCTCGACGACGATGCCGATGACGTAGATGAGGGCCGATACCGTCGGCTTTCCCGGAAAAATCAAGCCGTAAGCCCAGCCGGCCAGCAGACAGGCAAGCGCCACCAGGGCTGAGACGATTTCACGAGACAGACGCCGCTTTCCCTCAGCGCTGAGATTCTGTGCCGACAGATTCTCCAGCGTGTTTTTGCCCATATTATCAATATTTTCCAATGGTTATTACCCTTTCCTTTCCTTCCGCTCCCAAATACGGGACGGCGGATTACTGCAAAAGGATCCCCGGTGTCTCGGCCCCTGGCTCAAGTAAACGAACCGTGCCGATCGAGGAGAGAATTTTCGTCAGTTTTTCGGTATACACGCGCGTCCGCACCACGTCGGGATTGGCCGCATATTCATCAAGCAATCCGCGGAATTCGGCAAGCGAATCGTTTGCCGCGGCAATTGCAGACGCATAGTCGGCCTGCGCGGCCGACACCAGCGCATTTGCATCGGCCTGTGCGCCGGGAAT
>JAZODX010000002.1:0-19038 GCA_045597265.1 Eubacteriales bacterium
ATCAGCAACCTCAAGCTCAACGAACAGGGGGGGCTCTACGCCGAAGACGTTGCCCTTGTAGGAAATAATCTTACACATCATCTCTTCCTTGACAAAGCGGAAGTTATCTCCCAGCTTGTCGGAGTTGAGCGGAAGCTGCTCATAGGTCTCCATATCCATGAAGTAGTACAGATCGCCATCGCTGTACAGATACTGCATGTCCTTGCGCTCGACGTAAGCATTCTCATACTTGTCGGTCGGGCTGAACGTACGCTCAATCACCGCACCGGTGATGACGTTCTTGAGCTTGGTGCGGACGAAAGCCGCGCCCTTACCCGGCTTGACGTGCTGGAACTCGATGACCTGCAGGACCTGTCCGTCCATCTCAAACGTGACGCCATTCTTGAAATCGCCGGCTACTACCATAATATTGTTACCTCCAACGTATAAAACATCAAATTTTTGTGGGCGAATACCCACCTTAAAGTTACATTTAATTATACAGGATTTTACGCAAAATTGCAAGGGGCTCAAACGCAAAATCACACAATAATTGTTAAAATTCTGTGAACAAGCAAGGATCGGACAGGAAAATCAAGGAGATTCGGGGAATTGAGGGCGGGCAAGATTGAGAATGCGGATGTCTGCAGCGCGCGCGTGGGAGACGGTGAAGCCCGTTCCGCCGCCCGGATGCGTCTGGTATGCAACGCAGACGTCAGCTCCGGCCAGCAGCTGCAGATTACGGCGCTGCATGCAGCCGGGCGTGTAATGCTCCGCGAGGAAAATAACGCGGTCAGCCTCTGCCATGATACGGCGGTAAGCAACCTGCTCGGCGGCGGACCAGCCTTTGGTTTGGCCGTGGCAGGGAAGGATCAGGTCGAGGCGAATGAAATCAAAGCGCTGCCGCATCCCCAGAACCTGCTCGGCGGCGACGGTATCAAAGCCTCTGGCTCCTCCCGCGCGAAAAACGGTGATGCCTTCGTCGATCAGCGTATATAGACATTCGTCGAGACGGTCACGCAGTGCCGGAATGAGATCGGCGGCAATGTCTCTGTGGCCGGTGAAGCAGCAGATTCCCATGGGTCTATCCTCCGTTTCTTCTGCGTGATATGCCGTGTCGATCAGTGATTGTGCAGATCACTACGCAGGAATTTGATTGCGCGCTCAACCGCGTCCTTGGCGTTGCCCCACGGTTCCTCATCGAAGCGATAATCGAATTTTTTGCAGAACCAGCTCACGTCACCAGAGAGCTCCTCAAGGTATCCCTCGACCACGGCTGCGGCCTGGCGGACGAATTCTGCTTGCTTCTTTTTAGAGAGCCGTTTCCCGGCGTATTCCAGCAGGCGACGATAGTGGGGCAGACAGAAATAGGGCTGCTTCTGCAGCTTGGGAATGAAGTTCTCGTCCTGCTCCCAGAGCAGAACGGCCGTTTCGATCATATGGTCAAAATGATAGTTGATGCGGCGGCAGACGTAGCAGTCCTCCTCAAGCGCCTCGATGCGCTTGACCGCTTTGGCACCCGGCGTGCCGATGATTGCACCGAGACCGCCCGAGGCAATATCCCCCTTGAGCTCGTTCAGATGGGATTCGAGGGTGAGTGCCATGCCGAGACGGTTTTTGCGGACGAACATCATATCGTAGTGCGTGCGGCAAAAGCCCTGCTTATTGGTTTTGATACGCACGTCCGGCTCCATCATGGAGGCACCGAGAATGAGATCAAGCTCGTTATCCTCCAGCTTGCGCCAAAGCGCGCAGAAGGGACAGCCGTCCTCTGCGTCAAAGGCCTCGTTGACCGGGATGGTATAAATCTGTTCCATGATTTCTCCTTATGATACGGAAAAAGTGGGGGATTTTATTATACCATATTTTTCTCAGAGAGACAAGAGGGAGAGCCGAATGTGCCTTGATATTTTTTCAAGGCTGTGCTATAATGGGCAAAACAGGGCGTTGATTCGTGAATCCGACTCAAGTGTCACTTGAGCCGGCCGTATTTTCGCGATTCAAGTACGGCTTGCTTGTCCTGCGGGGAAAAATCGGTTATTCTGTTCTTGCACGGCAGAACCGCCGTCGAGAAAGGAGAATGATGATGACACTGTTTCACGCAAAGCCGGCCACGGGCAAAGCAAAGGAGGATACCACCATGTTTGAAATGCAGGAGATTGGCCGCCGTATTGCCGAAGCGAGGCGCGCCAAGGGCATGACCCAGCCCGATCTTGCCGAGAAAATGGGCATCAGCTTTCAGGCTGTTTCCAATTGGGAGCGCGGAACGAGTATGCCCGATATCGCTAAGCTCCCCGAGCTGGCCGCTATCCTCGGCATGAGCATTGACGCTTTGCTCGGTGCCGATCCCGTGCCCGCATCTGCGCAGGCGGAACAAAATGAACCCGAGCCCGCTCCCGTCGCCGCTGCATCGGATATACCGCCAGCATCTGTGCCCGATGCGTCTGCCCTGCATCAGCTCGTCAAGGTGGCAGAGCATATGGATTCGGCGGATATCGCCGATCTGATCATCGGACACGTCAGGGCGGGCGGCGCATGCGAGCTTTCGGTATTATCCGAGCTTGCCGAATATATGGACAGTGAGGATATCGCCGATATCCTTGCTCGGCTGGCTGACGCGGGAAGACTGCAGGCAAATACGCTTGCGGAGCTGTCCGAATTCATCGATTCGGATGATCTGGCGAAGCTTTCGCGAAGGTTGATCGATATGGGAAATCTGACCGCGGATGACATTGTCGGGATCGCAGAGGAGCTGGAAGAGGAGGATTTGGCCGATCTCGCACGCTATCTCATCGCCGTCCACGGCGGCGATGCAAGAAAATTTTCGCGATATCTCGATGAGGAGACGGCCGCGGAGCTTGACGACCTTGCCCGGATTGCACGCGCGAACGGCTATCGGGCGCCGCAGGCAGAGCTGCCGTATGACATCAGGGCGTTGAAGCATCTTGCTCCGTTTATGGAAAAGGAACAGCTGGAGGAGATTGTCCTCGCTACGCTCGATGCGGGCGGAACGGTTGGCGATATCCGTCATCTCGCGCCCTTTTTGTCGAGGCAAACGCTCGATCTGTTGGTTACCCGTACACTGGATGCGGGCGGAACGGTTGACGATATCCGTTGTCTCGCGCCCTTTTTATCGAGGCAAACGCTCGATCTGTTGGTTACCCGTGCGCTGGATGCAGGTGGAACGGTTGGCGATATCCGTCGCCTTGCCCCCTTTCTTTCGGGAGAAACGCTTGCACGTGTGATCAAGGAGACGCTCGGACGGAAAAACTGACTTCGTGCGGGATGGCGAAAAATTTTTGACGATTTGTGCAATTTGCCTATTACCTCGGCGGAGAATTTTATGGTATAATATTGATGGAAAAACAACGCGCAGTTTGCATGGCGGAACGTAAGTCCGGTTGTCGCAGACGGCGCGTTTTTTATTTCGGATCGGAGGGTTGATGATGAAATTTGAAGTGAATGATTCGGTATTGTACGGCGCGGAGGGTGTATGCCGCATTGCGGAGATTTCGGAGCAGGACTTCATGGGCAGACGTGCAAAGTACTACGTGCTGCGGCCTGTTTATCATGCGGGATCGACGATCTTCGTCCCTGTGGAAACCGAAACGCTGGTGGCAAAGATGCGCCGCATTCTTTCCCCCGAGGAGATTCGGGAACTCATCAAAACGATGCCCGACGAGGCCGTGTTTTGGATCGATAACGATAACGAGCGGCGGGAGCGCTATCGTGAGATCATCGGACGCGGTGACCGCGCACAGCTGGTGGGGCTGATCAAGGCGCTCTATCATCGCCATGAGGAGCAGCAGGCCAAGGGCCGCAAGCTGCACGCCGCCGACGAGCGCTTTCTGCATGATGCAGAGAAGATCCTCTACGAGGAATTCGCGCACGTGCTGAAGATTAAACGGGACGAGGTTCTTCCCTTTATTCTTGAGCAGATTCAGGTTAAGGAATTGGCGTAAACGAAAGGAGAGCTGCGCGTCTTGCGCGGCTCCCTTCACCGTTCGGTAATTTCTGGAACCCTGCCGTTTCGCTTGACTTGAGAATGTCTGCCATGGTAAAATACAGACAGAACGGGGCGCGGAGGGGTGGATATGCAATGGATGAGGACGTGCCGGTGGATGCTGCTTATGCCGGTGCTTTTTTTGCTGTTTCGGCTCCCTGCGGGTGAGCCGACCGTGTATCGCGAGCGGACGCCACTCGAGGAGCAGTTGATTGCGGCGTGGACGGACGGCGAGAAGGAGATCGTGCTTCCCGCATCGATGCCACTTGCACGGCTTGAGGCGTGTTATTTTGCTTTGCTTGATGCTGAGCCGGGGGTATTCTGGGTTGCGCACCGATTCGGTTATACGGCCGATGCATACGGCGTTTGCGTAATCTTTCCCGAATATCTTTGCCCGGCCGAGGAGATTTCCGTCCTGCGCGTGCGACTGGCGAATGCACTGGCATCGCTGTCGGCCGTAATCCCACGCGGAGCGAGCGATTACGCCGCCGCATACGCGCTTCACGATGCGCTGGCGGCGGTCACGGTATACGGAACGCCGGAAGCATCGCCGCTTGGGGCGGAGAGCGCGTATACCGCATACGGTGCACTCTCTGATCGACGTGCTGTCTGTCGCGGGTATGCGATGGCCTATCTGCTTTTGCTCAGAGAAGCGGGGATTGACGCGAGCTACATATCCAGTGATGCCATGGCACACGGGTGGGTCCTGGCCGAACTTGATGGCCGACGCCTGCATATTGACGTGACGTGGGACGATGCGGGAAAACTCTCTCACCGTTATTTTGCCCGTACCGAGACCGCCATGACGGCAATGGGCTATACGGGCTGGACGTTTGAGAAAGAGTCATAAATATTAAATGGCAGTTTCCCCGTTGCGCGTTTTTATATATTCTGTCGATCGTCTTCCGACGGTGAAGCGGGGGCTTTGGCTTGTGCAAACTTCAGTTTGTTGGTAGAGAACTCAACATCCGAGTAACGGCCTTCGATTTCATCCAGCATATCTTCGTAATCCGCAAAATCCGAAAGTTGGTCAAAACACATTATCCATCGTTCAAGTTTGAGATGAAAGCGTTCAAGCATATAGCCGTATCGCGTTTCATCGTCATTCCCGCATAGGACGATTCGATAAGAATAGTCCGCAAAATAGAGAACCTCCATTGGGTAAACATATATATCAAGATTATCTGCACGATGAAGGTAGGCTTCTGCACAAACCCATTTTTCCCAAAAATAGGAAGCAGATTCTTTTTGTTCGGCAAGTGCTTTTGCCAGTTGGTTGATCATCATGAACGAAAGACCGGTTATGGCTGTGAACATAACGGCAAGTGTGGTGTCATGACGATCAAATTCGGAAAGCAGCTTGTGATAAGTCAGATAAAGAAACAAGACGAATCCGACGAAAAGAAGGATACAGAGCAGAGCGATGGCAAACTTAATGAGTAGTATACGGCATCGGGCAGATGCATGTTTCCTTCGACATTGCTCAGTATCCGGTTGCTCACGCGGCGGTAGTTTGTCATGCAAAAAATCATAGATTTCTTTTGCATTTTCAAGCCTGCGCGTAGAAATGAATTTTCCGCCCTTAAGTCGAAAGGTGAGAAAATTCCCTTCCAACGAAAGAATGTCAATTTCGTCTATGCGGAAGGAAAAGGGTTTCCTCATTCCGTTCTTTCCGGAAATGATTTCATTATCTGCTCGGAAATACGCCCCGCAATGGCTAAAAAGGATGAATCCGCCAAATGCAACCACACAAAATCCGAAAATTGCAAACAACAAAGCAAAAAGAGTGCTTGCTATTTTGCCGGTGCGGATTTCGGTGATCGTCCATTCGGAAAATCGAACGCATAAGAATCCACCAATGCTTATAAGAAACAGAGCGACCGGGATTCTGCTGCGCGGCGGTTTTTGAAAAATACCGTTCACTGTATCCTCCGAAAATTTTGTTTTCGAATAATTGAGAGGGAAGGGGAAGTCTCTTGCAAAAGGCTTTCCCTTCCCTCAAAATAAGAAGGTTTAGTTTTTCAGACTGTGGATCGGTGCGGGAACTCGGCCGCCGCGATGGATAAAGCGGGCGGGGGAGGCGGTGCGGACGGGCATAATGGGGGCAGAGCCGAGCAGACCGCCGAAGCTGACCTCGTCGCCGACCTGCATACCGTATGCCGGGATGACGCGAACGGCGGTGGTTTTGGTATTGGCAACACCGATGGAAATTTCGTCGGCGATGATGCCGCAGATGACCTCTTCGGTGGTATCGCCGGGTACGGCGATCATATCCAGGCCGACCGAGCAGACTGCCGTCATGGCCTCAAGCTTCTCCAGCGAAAGATCGCCCGAACGGACGGCGGCGATCATGCCCTCGTCCTCCGAGACGGGAATAAATGCACCGGAGAGCCCGCCGACGTGCGAGGATGCCATAACGCCGCCCTTTTTGACTGCGTCGTTGAGCATGGCCAGGCAGGCCGTCGTGCCGTGTGCTCCCGTGACCTCAAGTCCCATTTCCTCAAGGATGCGTGCCACCGAATCACCGATTGCGGGCGTGGGGGCAAGCGAGAGGTCGATAATGCCAAAGGGAACGCCGAGTCGGGTGGCGGCTTCGTTGGCAACGAGCTGACCGACGCGGGTGATTTTGAATGCGGTTTTCTTGATGACGTCAGCCAGCTGCGAGAGATCGCAGTCGCCTGCGCGGCGGATGGCCGATGCGACGACACCGGGGCCGGAAACGCCGACGTTGATGACCGATTCGGGCTCGCCCACGCCATGGAACGCCCCCGCCATAAAGGGGTTGTCCTCGGGAACGTTGGCGAAGACGACCAGCTTGGCACAGCCGATCGAGCCTTCGTCACGGGTGAGATAGGCGGTATCCTTAATGACACGGCCCATGCGCTGAATGGCGTCCATATTGATGCCCGCCTTGGTGGAGGCAACGTTGACCGACGAGCATACGCATTGGGTTTCGGTGAGTGCCTGTGGGATGGCCGAGATGAGCGCGTCATCGGCGCGGGTCATGCCCTTGTGCACGAGAGCGGAAAATCCGCCGATGAAGTTGATGCCGAGGGTATCGGCCGCGTGCTGAAGGGTATGCGCGAGGCGGACGAAGCCGTCCGCGTCGAGCGCACCGCCGATCAGCGAGACGGGCGTGATGGAGACGCGCTTGTTGACGATCGGAATACCGTACTGCTTTTCGATGTCGCATCCCGTTGCCACGAGACGCTCAGCCGTGCGCGTGATTTTATCGTAAACCTTCTCGCAGAGCCGCGTGGGATCGTCGCTGACGCAGTCGTAGAGCGAGATACCCATGGTAATGGTGCGGATGTCGAGATTTTCCTCGCGAATCATATTAATGGTCTCGAGGATATCTGCGGTATTGAGCATAATTAATCTGTCCTTCCTTTCGGGGATCCGCCTCAGATGCGGTGCATGGTGTTGAAAATTTCCTCGTGCATGGTGTGGATCTGAAGTCCCTGTGCTTCGCCGAGAGCGGCCAGGTTATCCACAAAATCCGAGAAGGGGATGGACAGGGCGTCGATATCGGCCAGCATAATCATGGCGAAATATTCGCGCATAACGCTCTGGGAGATATCCAGAATATTGGCGCCGTATTTGGAGCATTCGGTGCTGACGCGGGCAATGATGCCGATGTTGTCGCGTCCGGTAACGGTGATAACAGCTTTCATTTCGTATACTCTCTTTCTTTCTTCGGGGTATTCGTTTGCATGACCATTATACACCATTTTTCCCAAAACTTCAAGTGGGAACGGGGCTTTTCCGTGAAAAAAACACATTCGCGGCATTGAAATTTCTGCAGATATATGATATAATAATAAAATCATGGAAGAAATCAATCGAGAGGAGCGTTGATTTATGGCCGATTTTCAGAATTATGAATTCATGGTCGGACAAAAAATTGAGGGAAAATGGAGAGTGTATCGTATCCTTGCCATTCTCGGCTATATTGCTTTTCCTCTGATCTTTCTTGCCCTTGCCGTTCGCGTGCGCCTGCTTCTTCCCGTTTTTGCACTTGTTCCCATTTTCCTTTGGATGCTGGTTTTCTTTACCTGGCGCTACACCTCTCCCGAATACGAGCTTGCCACGGTATCCAACAGCCTTCGATTTACGATCGTTTACGGCAACCGTACCCGCCGTCCGCAGTTTGAGGTGGAATTCCGCCGGATGCACAAGATTGCCCCCTACGATGCGCGGGGGAAGGCGGACGTGGAGCGCTTTGCGCCCGATAAGGTTTACTGCGCCGCATCCTCTATGCATGTGCCGAATCTCTACTATGCGATCTGGGAAGAGGATAAGAAGCATTACGTGCTCTTCTTTGAGACGAATGACCGCCTGCTCAAGATCTGCAAATACTATAACGGTGCGGCCACCGTTCTCCCGACAGACGAAATCAAGCACTGAGGGGCGTCTTTTCGGCGCAGACTTCGCATATGCTCTCTTGGGAGGTGTATGCCATGAAGGTCTTGCGTTTGCTTCGCGTTTTTCTTCTTTTGCTCATTCTCACGGGATGTGCGGTTATACCGACGGATCCGCTCAGCTACCAGAACGGTGCGGGCTCGTTTTCCCTTTCGGGGAAGATCGATGATCTTGCCTTTTCCGCCGAGCTTACGTTGTCGGCGGTGACCGAGTCGGGCGTTGACGCCCGCGATTTTATCCTCTACTATACTGCTCCCGCATCCATGGCTGGGATTACGCTGATCCGTTCAGCGGGGCAGACGGTGCTTACCCGCGGCGGTCTGTCGCTGGAGGAGCCCGACGGCCGATTTGCCTCGATGACCCTGCCTGCCGCTCTTTTTTGTGTGGATTCCTCCCTCAGCGATGCGGTTGTCGTGCGGCAGAACGGAACTACACTCAACCGTCTTGAAGCGGCCGATGACGAGGGAAGCTACGTAATCTGGCTTGGCGGAGAGGGCGTGCCCTGCCGTATCGAGGGGCGGTTTGGCGACCGCACGGTATCGGTCGATATTCTGCGTACGCCGCCCTCAAACGATAATTTACCATGAAAGGAAATATCCGAACCGATGGGATATACATATTCCGATCTCCCGACCCTGCAGATGCATAAGACCTGGGCGGAGATCGATCTCGGCGCCCTGCGCCGCAATTACCGTGCCCTGCACGCACTGACCTGCTCTGACGGTCAGCGCATGATTGCCGCTGTCAAAAGCGACGCGTACGGCCATGGCATGACGCGCTGTGCGGAGGCGCTGATGGCAGAGGGCTGTGATTACTTTGCCGTCTCCGGCATCGAAGAGGCGATTGCCGTTCGTGCGGTCTGTCCGCCCGAGTCGGCCGACGTGCTCATTCTGGGGTACACGCTGGCCGAGGAGGCCGCACTGCTTGCCCGCTACGCGATCACGCAGACCGTTTTTTCGCAAGAAAACGCCGCCGCACTCTCCTCTGCGGCCGAAGCCGCACGCGTCCGCATCCGCGTTCACGTAAAGCTGGATACCGGCATGAATCGCCTGGGCTTTCTGACTACCCCCGAGATGCTTGATGACACTGTTTCCGCCGTGGCGGCGATTGCGCGCGACCCGAATCTCGAGCTGTGCGGGCTTTTTACCCACTTTGCCCGTGCGGATGAAGCGGATATTGCCTCAATTACGGCGCAGTTTGCGCGGTACACGGCGGTTGCCGACCGTCTGTCGGCAATGGGCGTCGACGTGGGGATGCGCCACGCCTGCAACAGCGCCGCGGCCTGCTGTTTCCCGGAGGCGCGGATGGATGCGGTTCGCCTTGGCATTTTGCTCTACGGTGTTCTGCCCTCGCCGGCGTTTGCGTCCTGTCCGATTGCGCTTTCACCCGTCATGCGGCTGAAAACCTGCGTGTCGCATCTGCACACCCTTGCACCGGGAGAGCGGGTCAGCTACGGCGGCCGCTTTTCTGCCGATACGCCCCGCACGGTAGCCACCATCCCGGTGGGGTATGGGGATGGCTTCGTCCGTGCCTACAGCGGTGCGTCGGTTTCGGTTGAGACGAAGGACGGCCCGCACGAGGCGTCGATCATCGGCAGTATCTGTATGGATCAGTGTATGCTTGACGTCACCGACTTCGATGCCGCCGTGGGGGATGCCGTCACACTGTTCGGCGATTCTCCCGCCCGTCTGCGTGCGCTCGCCCGGCGCGCGGGGACGATCGAATACGAGCCGCTCTGCCTAATTTCGGGGCGCGTTCCGCGAATTTATTTTGACGATTGACGGCTGATCACGGCGATATGCTTTGAAAAAACGACCCGTATGCAGACGAGTACGGGCTCGTGCGGAGGTTTTATGTCTGTTCTGACCAAACGAAGGTTGCTTGCCCGTCTGCTTGCGGCGGTAATCCTCGCACTGTCCTTTTCCGCCTGCGCGGCATCGGCTGATGTTGTGCCCGGGACGGAGGTCCCGACGGAGGGACCGCAAACCGAGAAAACGCCCGGATACACAGCGGTGGAAACGACCGAAATCACAGGTGAGATGACCACGAAAACGGTGTTCGTTGAGCATTATGCGGAATATCCGCTTACCATTCTGCGGGAGACCGAAGAGACGGCCGCGTTTACTGAGCTCGGCGAAGTTCTCTCTGCGGCTGAGGCCGAGCGGGACGCCGCCGTTTGTGCGGTGCTCGGCGTTACGCTGACCCGGGAGCTGACCGCCGATATGGCGGGGGAGCTCGTGCGGAGAAACGCATCCGGGACAAGCCCTGATCTGCTGGAATATGCATCGGCCAAGACGGCGGCCGCACAGGCGGCCTCGGGTCTTCTGGCCGATCTCGATTCACTTGAGACCTTTTCCGTCACGCACTATGCACTGGACGCACATCTCGTGGATGCGCTGAGTATTTCCGGACGCTGTTATTTCCTGTTCGGGGATGCCACGGTTGGAGACGTCGCCGCCACCTCGGCGATTCTGCTTGACCGTACGGCCGCGGCGGCGGCGGGATACGACCTCGATCTTCTTCTCCGCACGGTAGACGACGGGGAATGGACGGTTGAGCGGATGATCGGGCTGATCACCGATCACCGACTGCACCTTGATGGGGATGCGGTACTGCCCCTCTTCGTCGGCAGCGGCGGACGGCTCTTTGTCAAGGACGAGCAGGGCGTGCCCGCCCTGACACCGGACGATGCCTTCAGCCGCGCGTACGCGGCGATGCAGACGGTGCTGGCCGCCGCAGGAGCGGTGGATGACGCCGAGACGGAGCCGGTCGGAGCGCCCGTTTTCACGCTCGGAGAGCTGGGAGACGTTCGGCATGGAATTTCGGCTATGCCGATCCCGGCCGCACAGCCGGGCGAGCCCTACCGTTCTGCGGTTGATCCTGCCCGCGCGACCTGTATTTCCGTGCCTGCCGCCCCTGCCGATCCGCATCGTACGGGGAATATCCTCACGGCCTATTTTGAGGAGTCTTCCGAAACGGTAGCGGCCGCGGTAAACACCTATCTGACTGCCGATACCGATCCCGACATGCTTGCCCATATCCTGAATTCCAGGGAATGCCTGCTCGGTGCACTTTTTGGCTGGGGAGACCTGGCCGACGCCCTCGTTCAGTCTGTCGGTATGCGTGAGGACGAATTCCTCGCGTCCGCGCAAATGCGTATGACGGCCGCATCCCGCGCCATGGAAATTTTCCTTGGCCGACTGCAATAAAAAAGAACAGCCCCTTGGCGTGAAGCATATCGCGCCAAGGGGCTGTTTGGGGATTAACCGACGATTGCTTCGCCGGTGCGATAGGGCAGATTCAGCGTGGTATCCACCTCTGCGATGAAAACCTCGTCAGCGTGATTGACCGCTTCGATGTTCTCGGCATAGTAGGTGAATTTGGGCACGATCATCATGTCGTACCATCTCTGATTGATCGGGAAGAGGCAGGTCTTACCGTCGGTGAGTGCGTAAAACTCAACCGTTGCACCGACGTAGCCGTGGTGGGAGACCTGAACTATATCCGACTTGAGGTATTCACCGAACTTACGGCACATTACGGTTGAGCCGCGCTGTGCAATGTCGCCTGTCCACATCGAGGTCTGGCCGCCCAGCGTCATTCTCCAGACGATCGAGGTATCGTTGAAGTAATAGGGGGTCTGCGGATAAAGGTCCTCGGTGGTGTGGAGAATCTCAAAATCGGCGTTGGCCAGAGAGAAGCGCATACCCGAGCGAACCTGGACGAAGCGGACGCCGCCCTCGACGCTGTCGCTGATCTTCTGCATATTGTTCTGCAGATAACGGTCCCAGCTGACCGAGTTGAAGGCGTAGTTTCTCGACGCGGTGTTCACCAGAACCTGCTTGATGGTGATTTCCTTACCGTACTTATAGCAGAATTCGGCGAAGGTGCCGTAGTGGTCAACGTGGATATGCGAGATAAACCAGCCCTCGATGACGATCTTACCGTCGGGGCGCTTGTTGAGTGCACAGAGCTTCTCGTACAGCCGATCGATAAAGGTGTAGGTCTCGCGGTTGTCACCGCCGTCAAAGATGACGAAGGAGCCGTTCTCAAGTACGACGATGTAGCCCATGCCGTATTCGTGTCGGGTATAGTCACAGGCGAGCTGAACCAGAATGCTGTCGGTGACCTTTTCCTGCGCGGATGCCTCGACAGACTCGGGCAGTACGTATGCGCCGGCCTTGGCCGTCGAGATACGGATAGACTCGTCGTAGGGGGTATAGCAGAGGCAGACGAGCCCCTTTTCTCCGGTATAGAAGGCGTGGAGGTTGCCGACAATGTCGTTTCTCTGCCACAGTGTATAGCCTGCCTTCTCCAGCTTGCCGCAATACGCCTCAAAGGCTGCGGGGGTGGTATTGGTATAGCGGACGACGAAATTGCCCATGTCCGCGTCGTGCGTGCCGAAGAACTTGCCACCCGTATATTCGGGCAGATCGACCATCCAGTCCTCAGCCACGGCGCGCTCGTCGGTGCAGCCGCAGAGGGTCAGCGAGCGGCAGCCTTCGTCGCCCTCAACGTGCTCACGGGCATAGTCCGCAAAGAGGGTAACGGCGCGCTCGGTGGTGGTTAGGTTGGTGCCCGAGATCACGATTTTGGAGCCGAACGCCTTGAAGCCGTACTCCGCATAGCCGAGCGAGGTGCGGAATGCAGTGCTCTCGCGGCAGCCCATATCGCCGATCAGAATGGTATACGCGGCGTCAATGTCGCGCTCCTCGGGGCAGACGTCCGGGCAAATGGCAATTTCGGTACCGGTTATCTCGCCGAGCACGGCGGCCAGGTCCTCTGCGAACTGCACCTCAATGTCAACCGTGCGCGTATCGTTGGTGCGGATATCGTCCAGCTTGTGGCTGTAAACAATTTTTACGTTGCTCTGTCCGTTTTCGATCAGACGGAGCTTCTCACAGACGTTACTCATGGTGGTATGTTCCTTTCTTTGGTTCTGCCAAAGTATTGTTTCGTGCAACGCTATTATAGCGCACATTCCCTTAAAATGCAAGTCTTTTCCATATTTATTTTTAAGAGTGGGAGGCAAAATCGCGGGGGATGGCACCGGCCGTTGTGCACGAAGGTGACCGGTTTCGGCCTTTGGGTCGCTTTTTTCTCCCAATTCTCTTTTGTGCTTCCGGAAAAATTCCCATCTGTTTCGCAGGGCGGGCCAAGGTCCCGTCCTGCGAAATGATCAAACGCCTGCGTAACGATGGGGTCCCCCTTGCCGTGCGGAAGGATTGCATATTGCCGCCGGTGGGAACGCGCTGCCGAATGGAGCGCTTTTTCGCGTGCTTGACAAGCGGAGGGAAGTATGCTATCCTAATGTCAGATCGGCGTAAGCTTGGAGAGGGGGAAGAATATGAAGAAAAAAGGGAAAAGGGTGACGCTTGGCAGATGGATGCGGTGCGCTTTGCGGCTTTTATTTATCCTTACGCTCCTCTGCGGCGGGGCCGTGCTCGTTATGAACGTGATCGTCATTCGCTCAACCTCTGCCTATCTCTGCACGGCAGAGTCTGCGGCTGAGCTTGAGGAGATTGACTGTATTCTTGTGCTCGGTGCCGGCGTTCGGGATGACGGCAGACCGTCCGATATGCTGCGCGACCGAATTGACACGGGTGTTCTGCTTTATGAGAGCGGTGCCGCACCGAAGATCATGATGAGCGGCGATCACGGTCGGGTTGAGTACGACGAGGTCAACGTCATGCGTGACCGTGCGCTTGATGCGGGTATTCCCTCTGCCGATATTTTTATGGATCACGCGGGCTTCTCCACCTACGACAGTCTGTACCGTGCTAAGGATGTTTTCTTAGCTGATCGTGTCATTATCGTCACCCAGGCCTACCATCTCCCGCGTGCGCTTTATATCGCACGTGCGCTGGGGATTGAGGCTTACGGTGTTCCTGCAGACCTCAATCGATATTTTGGGCAGTCCGGACGCGAGCTTCGTGAGGCCGCGGCACGGGTTAAGGATATGCTATACTGTATTCTCCGTCCCGAGCCCGTATATCTCGGTGAGACGATTCCGATCAGCGGGAACGGCGAAGCAACCCTCGGATAAAGAAGCTTTTTGGCAAAACCGTCGGTGTATCCGACGGTTTTGCTTTTTGCTCTTGCATAAATTCTTCCGATGTGATATAATAATATAGATTGTGATAAAATTTTCCTATTCTCTATGGAGGATTGTCATGCTTGAATTACAAAATATTTCCTATCGCGTGAGCGGAGAATCGGGCGATCGCGATATTCTGCACGATATTTCGCTTGCCATTGACGAGCGCTTCGTGGCCATCACCGGTCCGAACGGCGGCGGTAAATCGACGCTTGCCAAGATTATTGCCGGTATTTATCAGCCCACCGAGGGCAGAATTCTGCTCGACGGCACCGACATTACCGACGCATCGATTACCGAACGCGCAAAGCTGGGTGTCAGCTACGCCTTCCAGCAGCCGGTTCGCTTTAAGGGGCTGACGGTACGTGATCTGATCACGCTGGCGGCCGGCAAGGAAATCTCGGTCAACGAAGCCTGCGGGTACCTCTCCGAGGTCGGTCTTTGCGCCAGAGAATATATCAACCGCGAAATCAACGCCAGCCTGTCGGGCGGCGAACTCAAGCGCATCGAGATTGCCATGATTATTGCCAGAGGAACCAAGCTCTCGGTTTTCGACGAGCCCGAGGCCGGCATTGACCTTTGGAGCTTCGGCAATCTGATCAGTGTATTCGAAAAGCTGCATGAGACGGTAAACGGATCGATTCTGATCATTTCCCATCAGGAGCGGATCCTCAATATTGCCGATAAAATCGTGGTCATTGCGGGCGGTGAGCTCAAGGCGGTGGGGGCGAAGGACGAAATTCTGCCCGAGCTTCTGGGACAGAGCGCCGCTTGCCCCGTGCTGACGCAGAAGCTGTAAGGAGGGATTGACGTGGATACCATTCAGAAGAATCTGCTGGAGCAGGTCGCCGGCCTGCACGAGATCCCC
Source organism: Eubacteriales bacterium (assembly GCA_045597265.1). Taxonomy (GTDB): domain Bacteria; phylum Bacillota; class Clostridia; order Oscillospirales; family CAG-272; genus SIG693. The sequence goes on from JAZODX010000002.1 coordinate 15,370, forward strand.
ACGGGGGCGTACAATATCCGGGCTAACGGTGAATCGGCCGGGCGTCAGACGACGGCCAATATTGATATCGTAACCAAAACCGACAAGCCGGGCATTGATATCATCATCAAGCCCGGAACCAAAAACGAGAGTGTGCACATCCCCGTTCTTCTCTCCCAGAGCGGTCTGAAGGAGCTCGTTTATAACGATTTTTACATCGGCGAGGATGCCGACGTGACCATCGTGGCCGGATGCGGCATTCATAACGGCGGTGATGCGGATGCTGAGCATTCGGGTATTCACCGCTTCGTCCTTGCCCGCGGTGCCAGGGTGCATTACGTTGAGCGCCATTACGGCGAGGGGGACGGCAACGGCAAACGTCTGATGAATCCCACCACCGTAATCGAGCAGGCCGAGGATTCTCATATGGAGCTGGACACCACGCAGATCAAGGGCGTGGATTCCACCAAGCGGATTACGACGGCCAAGCTGGCCGACGGTGCGTCGCTGGTCATCCGCGAGAAGCTGATGACCCACGGACGGCAATATGCCGAGACCGATTTCACGGTTGATCTTGACGGCGAGGACTGCAGTGCCAACGTGATTTCCCGTTCGGTTGCCCGCGACGACTCGAAGCAGATTTTCCGCTCGGCCATCAACGGAAATAACCGTTGTGCGGGGCATACCGAGTGCGACGCGATTATTATGGATCAGGCAAAGGTGGTCGCGATTCCCGAAATCACCGCCAACCATATCGATGCAAGCCTGATTCACGAGGCGGCAATCGGCAAGATTGCGGGTGAGCAGCTGATCAAGCTGATGACGCTTGGCCTGACCGAGGCCGAGGCCGAGGCGCAGATTGTCAACGGATTTTTGAAATAAAAAACGGTACCGCGCAGCAGGGCTGTGCGGTATCCGTTTTTTTATACTCCCACGATGGCCTCGCCGTTGATGAGCGCACGGAAGCAGTCCTCACGGTCGGGAATTTCCTCGCGGACGCCGAGGACGTGCAGAAAACGTGCCTGATCGTAGGTGTAGGTTGAGAGCGGACGGTTGAGTGCATCATCCGAGTGCGCAGAGACGAGATAGCCGGTGTGTGAAAAGCCGGTGACGAGAAGGGAGTGATAAAACAGCCCGTCACTGCGGCCGAGCTGAATGACGTCGCCGATCTCGAGCATTCCGGGCGCAGCTTCCTCGCCGTAGGGCCCCGGACCGTTGTTGGTCAAAAGAAAATTATAGAAGTAGGGAACACCCGACCAGGCCGCCGCGCGATCGTCGGGCGAAATGTAGTACCAGCCGTAGGTCGGGGTGAAATTCATGACGCAGCTGCCGGCAAGAAGTGCCTGGGAAACGAAGCCGGTACAGTCACCGCCCCGTTCCGTGAAATCGTAAAAGAGCGGATTGCGGTCAAGCGCCCATCGCTCGGCGTACATCTGCGCACGCAGACGGTCATACTGTTTTGAGATAAGCATGGATTCTTCCTTTCTTCTGTTTATTATTATAGTTATAGTATCAGTATATGCGGACCGGAGGCGGATTTTTCCTGCCGGAGGAATGCAATTGCAGTTTTGGGGGCGGTGTGAAGGACGAAATCATCTCCGTTTTTGTGCTGTTTGCTCGGAAATTTACATCTCGTGATTCAAAGTCGGTAAATAATTGTGAATTTTTTGTTGACAACCGAGAGGGTGTGTGATATAATTAATGTATCCATGTATTCGTATGGGATTTTTGTGCAATTATGCGGGTTCTGGCATGAAATTGCTAAAAAATGCTATGCTAATGCTGAGAAAAATATTTTTTCACTATGTGGAGGAAAACATCATGAACAGAAACCTCAGATCCGTTCTTTCGATGGTTTTGTGTCTGGTGCTTGTTGCGGCAACGCTTGCCGGTTGCGGCGGAAAAGAAATTCCGGTCGCCGACCTCAAGCAGGCAGAGTACAATACGACTACTTCTGTCATGCCCAGCAACTGGAACGAGTTCACCTATGCGGACAACAATGATACTCAGATCATGAGTTACATTGGCTCTTCCTTCTTCGAATACGACTACAAGTTCGAGAATGACGAGAAGTTCAACAAGGACGGTACCATCAACAAGGACGCTCTTGTTCCCGGCGCTTACACCACCAACTTTTCTGCAGCTACCAAGCTCGAGGACGTAACTGCGTCCGTCGACGCTAAGTGGGGCTACACTGACGAGCAGAAGGCCGAAGGCGGCTACGCTTGGAAGATCACCCTGCGCAACGACCTGAAGTGGGATGACGGCACGGCTATCACCGCAGCTGATTTCGAGTACTCGATGCAGCAGCTGCTTGACCCTGCTTTCATGAACTTCCGCGCAAACACCTACTACGATACCCTGATGATCAAGAACTCTAAGGCATACTTCTTACAGAAACAAGAAGGTACCTATGAGACTGTTGCAAGCCTCGGCTACGCATCCAACCAGGCCGCTATCGACGACGGCAAGACCCTTTACGTTAACCTCTGGAATATGTGGGGCGCACAGGGCTACAAGGATGACAAGGGCAACGAAGCTCCCGAGTGGGCAACCATTACCGACACGACCGTTTACGCCAATGCAGACGGCTCCGACAAGATTTCCGGTGCAGACCTGTGGAAGGGATACTCCTCCTACACCGAGGTTGGTGCAGGCGCAGGCTACGATGCAACTATCTACGTTGAGAACACCAACCGTGTCGTTGCATGGGAAACCCTCCGTATCTATGCAATCGAAGACGAGAACGCTATCGTTCTCTGCCTCGACAAGGCATACTCCTTCCTGAAGGAAGACGGCAGCCTCTCCGTTTGGGCTCCCTACTACTTCTCCAGCCTCCCTGTTGTTCACAAGGCTAAGTACGAGGCTTCCAAGATCGCTCCCGCTGACGGTGCAACCCTTTGGACCTCCAACTACAACTCCTCGCTCGAGACCACTGCAAGCTGGGGTCCCTACAAGCTCGCTGAGTTTGAGGCAGGCTCTCACTACAAGCTCGTCAAGAACGAGAACTGGTACGGCTGGAACATGGACCAGTACAAGAACCAGTACAACATCACCGCTGTCAACTGCCGTAAGGTCGAAGAGTTCGCCACCCGTTGGATGGGCTTCCTGAACGGCTCCTACGACGATGCTGAACTGCAGACTGAGAACGTCGCCGAGTACCTGGATTCCAAGTACGTTTACTTCACCTCTACCTCTACCGGTACCTTCGGGATGCAGCTGTACAGCAACCTCGCCACTCTGAAGGAGAGCGAGAACAACAACGGCATCCTGGCTATCCAGGAATTCCGTCACGCTTTCAACCTGGCGCTGAACAGAAGCGACATCGTTGAAAAGATCTGGCCCGGCTCCGCAGTTCCCTGCTTCGGCCTGCTGAACGTTGCTTACTACTACGACATCGAAAACTCCCCCGAGCTGGCTGACGGCGGTCAGTACCGTAACACCACCGTTGCCAAGGAAGGCATCCTCCGCGCTTACGGCTACACCCAGGGCTCTGACGGCAAGTGGTCCAGCGGCGACCTGACCGGTCTGTCCACCGACGACGCTTACGACACCCTGACCGGCTACAACCCCACCGTTGCAAAGGAAAAGATGCAGGAAGCTATCAACATCCTGCTGGCTGACCCCGACAAGTATGGCTACGATGCTTCCAAGAACATCACTCTGGTTTACGGTACCTCTGCCGATACC
>JAZODX010000003.1:0-8734 GCA_045597265.1 Eubacteriales bacterium
AATTTTTCGGTTATTGTTCAGAGCAGATGGTGCCGCCGCCGATGAGGTAGTCGTCCTCGTAGAAAAATCAGTCGCCTTCGGCGACAGCTCCGAGGTTGCTTTGCAACCTCGCGGCGCTTGCGCCAACACTTCTGCACAAGGGAGCCTTAGGCACATAATCGCTTTCCTCTTATCTCTTTCTGCTTTCTGCTCATCGGCAATAGCCTTTTTTGAACCCCGCCACTATGGCGGGGTTTTCATGATACAAAAAGATGCCGTGCAAGATGCACGGCACCTCTTTTTTCAGGCGGCGTTCGCCGCAATCGGAGCAAAAGAAATTATTTGACAAACTGCAGATCGTCAACATAGATGCTGCCTGCACCGTCTGCGGTGAAGGAGAACTGCATTGCGGCAAACTTCGCAAGCGAAATGTTTTTCGCTACCGTGCCGGAGGACGTGTAGAGGTTCTTGAGGTCAAAGGTTACCTCGACCCAGCCGCTCTTTGCGGGGATACTCGTTACGTTCGGCTTGGCATAACCGCTCGAAATCTTCATGTTGTTTACCGTCAGCGCGGCATCCGAATCATTTTTGATCTTGACGGTCAACTTACCAAAGATCGTGTAATCGGTAATGGTATCGGTAAAAAGCGCGGGCAGACCGTTTTTGGCAATGCCGATCAGCGCGGGCTTAACGATAACCTCACCTGCCGCGGGAACGGCAACCTTCAGCGAGGCATCGCCCTGTGCTCGGGTGACCGTGTCAAAGCTGACGGTCAGCGCCGTCTTGTCCTGCTCTGCCGACCAGGTATCATATTCTGCCGCATAGTGGCCGCCCTGATTGGTCACGTGCCAGAAGGTGGGCAGATCGCAGTCGGCATAGAGGATGGTCGGTGTAAAGCTTGCATTCTTCGGCTGATTCAGCACAAAGGGGGAGGCCCAAAGAACGGTCTCGCTCTGATAGCTGCAGCCGAGGTTGAGGTAATAGATGTTCATTTCGTGCGCATAGGCAACCGAGATGGGCTTATCCACGCTCGGCGAGGAGAGCTCAACCTTATCCTTGCCCACAATCTTTGCATCGGCAGGATAGTATACGCCGTCAGCACCGCAGAGGCTAAAGCCGCGCAGAACGCTCGATCCGTCGGCGATGCAGAGACCGTCGCCGACACCCGTAAAGGTCACGGTCATGGTGTTGCCGCTTACCGTCGAGCTGACCGCGACCGGCCCGTCAGCCGTATAGCCCGTCTCGCCGTAGACCATCGCCATGGCCGACGTGGCAAGGCGCTTACCAACCGGCTGTTTTTCGTGCGGGTGACTTGCCGAGTTGTTATCGTCATGCTCGGGTGAGAGACCGCCGAGCCAAACGGCAGCAACCTGATCGTAGCTCTGTGCGTATGCGGCAACGTCGGTGGACATCGTTCCGTAATAATGCGGATCGGCGCTGACGTAATAGGGCATAATGTTGGCCATGAGGAAGGGCATTCCCGCATCGCCGTAGCCGTAAAGACGGCTGTACTGCTTATGCATGATCTCCAGCTCCTTTGCATAGAAGCCGGTGCGGTCACCGAGATCTGCCTCGCCCTGATACCAGATCAGGCCTGCGGCGTTGAGCCCCAGCGACGGCGCAACCATCGAGTTGTAGATGGCGGTTGCCTGATTGTTGTCCTTAGTGTCCCAGGTGTCAAGCGGCTTATATCCCTTTGCCAGCTTGGATTCGGTGGTAAGAATGGGGTTTGCGTCGATGGTCTCACGCGAGATCCAAGAGCGGATCTTCGTTCCGCCGACCGCATAGAAGATAAGTCCAACCGGCACGTCAAGCTCCTCGCGGAGTTCGCGGGCGAAGTAATAGCCGACTGCCGTGACATTGGCCATTTCGGTTTGATTGGTACCGGTGATCCAGGTGATCCTGCTGTTGTCGTATACGGGGATATCGGAATAGCCGGCGGAGAGATTCGGCACCTTCATCACGCGGATGAACTCGTCTTTGACGAATGCCTCGGGATAATCCTGGTCCTTGGTGAGCGTATAGGCCATGTTGGACTGGCCGGTCGCGATCCAAAGCTCACCAAAAAGGACGTTTTTGAGCTCAAGCACCTTGTACGTGCCGCCCATGATGCGGATGGTGTACTTGTCATACGAGCCGTCCATCGCCGCGAAATCGGCACGGAAGGTGCCCGCAATGGGATCAAGCACGACCGGAACGCTCTGGACAACCTTGTCACCGAGACGAAGCTCGGCGGTGTATTCACCGAGGGCCGCCTTATAGGTACCGGTGATCGAGAAGGGCTTCTTCTGCTGAATGAGCATATCGTTCCGGAAAATGCTCTTAAGGGTCATCTTGGTATTCTCTACCTTGGTAATCGTCTCCAGCTTGGCGGGTGCCTTGAGGGTAACCGACTTGCGCAGTGCGGGATCGATAATGCGGGTCACCAGCGCCGCCGCTTCAGCACGGCTGATGCCGGTGGTCGGATTAAAGGTTCCTTTTTCATCCGAGCCGGTCAGAATACCTGCACGGTAGAGCAGGTAAACGGCGGATGCATAGCTCTCGCCCGTTTTGACGTCGGGAATTCCGCCGTCCTCGACCGTGTTCTTCTCTTCAAGATCGTCGCTGTTCACCGAGAGCGCGAGCAGGCGCGCAAAGTCGGCACGGCTGATCACAGCACCGTAATCGGCAAAGGTCTCGGTGAGGATGCCCTCATCGCGAACAAAATTTACATAGGACTGATACCAGGGATTCGCACCTGCGGTATCGATCGTTTTGCCCGTATAAATCGCGCGGATACGCGCAAGCAGGGTGATGGTTTCGGCAACCGTAATATTGCCGGTGGGATTAAAGGTGGACTCACTGTTGCCGTTCATGAGACCGTAGGCATAAACCGAGCCAACGTTCGCGGCAAACCAGTCGCTGTCCTTGACATCCGAAAAACGTCCGGACTTATAGGTATTGACCTTTGCAAAATTGGCAAGACTTGGACGAGCGGCGGGCACGACGCCGACCACGCCCGCCGGCGTATCGTCGGCAATCGACTCAACCTCGGCCGGAGTCAGCACGCAGTCATAGATACGAATATCATCATACTCGATCGGCTTTCCGCGGCCGGCTGTACCCTTGTTATTCAGCTTGCCGAGGATCATCTGCTTCCAGATGGTGGGTGCATTCTCATAGGTGCCTGCCATCTCGGAATAGTTGATACCGTCAAGAGAGGTATAGATCTTGATCGTCATCACGTTGTTCTGCTTGGTGACCGTGTAGACGATATGAACAAATCCGTCGCCGCGGGTATATTTTTCTTTATGATCAAACTTTTCGGTCGTTTCGTTGTAGTCGAACATCCACGTACCGAAGTTGAAGGTCTTGCCTTCCTTGTCCGACTTCGTCCAAAGACGGATCACACGGTCGGACTGGATCGACATGACGTCATTGCCGTTCGAATCCCAGGTCTCGGGATTGATCTCGATCGGACGGAAGCGAAGATAGATCGACTTGCCTGCGAGATCACGGATATCGTCGGTCGCATTAAGAAGGATTACGTTGCCCGAAATCTCGGGGGAACAAGCCAGACCGTTCTCGATCTTCACATCATTACCCAGAACGGTAAGCTTGTCGGCAACCTTGCCGCCCTTGGCCTTGTCCGAGATGCGTTCCTCGACCGTCGCGCCCTCGAAGTCAAACCATGCGACAACGCGATCGTTGAGATCGGCCGCCGTGGCAGGCAGAACGAGCGTGCCGAAGATCATCATCAGCGCAAGAAGCATACACAGAAACTGCTTTGTCATGAGATTTCTCCTTCCATAAATCAAGTATATATTGAACGGCATCGAGCCGTTATCTTCCATCATAGCCGCCGGCGAGGAAGCCGCCGCTCTCGCCATCCTCGGTATCACTTACCCAGAAGGCATAGAACTCGCCATCCTCAACGATGAAGCGGATCGAGAAGTCGGTCCCCTTCAGCTCGGCAAGATTTTTGCCGCTCTTGAAGGTCAGCTCCGCACAGGTCGAGTCGCCCGAGAAGGGAACGCACTCGTCAAGCGAGAAGCCGGGGATAACCTTGCCATCCGCGTCCCGGATTTCGGCACGGAGCGATTTTGCCTTTGCGTTGATAAAGAGGCGATCATTGACCTCGTCAAAGCGCATCGTGCGGGTGATGACCTCACCCGAGCCGTCGAGCGAGACGAAGCCGTCGCGGCGCATGGTGGCCACGCCGAGTCGGCAGTAGGTCATATCGAGGCTGTAATTGGCGGTGGAGGGGTCTCTGCCCTCCTGTCCCTGATAGGCAGAATAGTAGAAGCGAAGCTCGTCTCCGACGATGATGCAGACCGAATTGTTCGGATGCAGATAGCCGCAATCCCATGCATCGCCATCGCGGGAGGATTCGAGCGCGGAGCTGTGGTCGGGGCGAGTGTAATAGAAGCCGTCGCGGCTGTAGGCAAGCGCGATATCGGTGATCTTCGGCACGCTGGTCGCCTTGATCTCATCATTGGTCGGGCCGCGGAAGATCTGGAACGCGCCGAGCATGATGCTCTCATAGGCGATTGCCGAGAAGCTGTACAGCTCAGGCTCGATGTTCGGATAATTCGGATGAGACTTATCCTGCGCATCGGTGCGCAGCCAGTTGACCGGCTCGATGGCGGCAAAATCCATGACGTCCATAATATCTCTGCACTCCACATACTCGCGGATGCGGCGGTGCTCATAGCCGCGGCGCAGGCTGAAGATCCAGGTCTGACGGAAGGGATTGTAGATCATGGTGGTCGCATCACCGCAATCGGGGCCTTCATCGGTCAAAAGCCGCCAGGTCTGTCCGTTGTCCGAATAATAGATACGGGTGAGCAGATGATCGTGGCCGGTCTTTTGCGGCGCGAGAAGTCGATCCCAGATATAGTTGGAATAGCGCACAAGGCAGAGATAGCGGGGGTTTGCATCGTCGGGGGTCTCGTTGCGCACCACGCTGAGATATCCGCCCGCCTCGGGCAGGGAGAGAACGGGATAGGCGGCGTTCGCATCCCAGGTGAGGCCGTCTCGGCTGGTAAGATACATCAGATTGGGAGTCTCGAAGAAGAAGAGCTCATACAGCTCCTTTTCGGCATCATAGAAAATGCCGCCGTTTTTGCTGGTAAAGCCCCTCTCGCCACGCGAGAGGATCGGATTGCCCGCATACTCGACGGGCTTATGCGTCGTGACGGTCAGCGTGGTGCTCTCGATAAGAAAATCGTCCACAAAAAGCTGGCGGCCAACGTCAATATCCACGACCTCGGGATGATTGCCTCCCTCGTCCGCACCCTTCAGATAGGGCGCTTCGATCACGTCCTTTTTCGCAAAGGAGATCTCCTCGGGCGGCCATACCTCGGGCAGACGGATACCGTTATAAAGCAGGTTCGGATCGTCGGGCAGGTTGATCTCCACCGGCTGATAGGGCTTGGGCGCGGTGGTGTCGGGAGCCGAGGTATCGGTGGTTGACGGCGCCTGCGATTCGGTCGTGTCGACGGACGGCGTCGTGGTATTGGTTACCGACGGTGTCGGCGTACCGCAGGCGGCAAGAGAGCCGCAGAGAAGAAGCAGCGCAAGCAAGGCACTGCCGATTCGTGTGCAAATCTTCATGGTATCCTCCCGGATAATATTTATTTCTGATTGAATCTTCCGTTTGGGGTAAAGGGATATCCCACACGGCATCTTTTTGCCCGGAGCGGGCGACCAATGGTCGCCCCTACGGCATAATTGCACCGTTCCCCTGTATTTCGTGCGGGGAGAAGAATTCCCATTAAAGGAAAATCAGCTCGCCGTTCTCGTCAGCCTCGGCAGTACGGAAGGTCAGGCTGCCGCCGTAGCCGCCCATGCGATTGAAGCCGGCGAAGACGATCTGATCGTTCCAAATGCCCCCCTTCGGCACCGAGGCGCAGGGGATGATCGGGTCCTTCGGCATCCGGAAGCCGTCGAAGGGACGGTCGGAGATCATATAATGCGCGCGCGTGCGCAGGCTGAAAATCAGATAATATTTTCCGCGGTAGTAGAAATAGTCGGGGCATTCGGGCTCGGTGCCATCCTCGGCAACGTAGATCGGCTCGTCAAGCTCGCGCCAGTTGTCCATATCCTCCGACACAAGATGGGCGAGGCACCCCTTGCCCTCGGCAACCAGCTTGGTGGTCAGGAACATATGGTAAAGCCCGTCCTCGCCAAGCACGACCTTCGGGTCGCGCGCACCGCCAACACGGTATTTATCCGAGAGCGAGAAGCTGAAATCCTGATCCTTTTCAAAATGATAGCCATCCTTTGAGATACTGCGGCGAATGGGATTGGCAAGTCCCTTGCCGCGGCGCACGGTATAGAAAAGATACTCGGTATCGCCTCGGCGAATCCATGAGCCGGTGCAGATCGATCCCTCCCAAGGCTCGGTGATCGGCACGGCCATCGGGTGAATCGACCAGGTTTTGAAATCGGGGGTGGAGATATGCTCCCACTGATGCGCGCCAAGCGACCATTTGCTCTTGTGATGGTGACGGTCCTTGAGATAGAGCACGTGGTATTCGCCGTCGCGGACGTAGGGCATACAGTCGCCCACGTACACGTTTTCCTCGGGATACCAGCCCTCTGCCCCCTCAAAGGTGGAAATCACGCAGGGCTCCTCTTTCTTCACCTCGGTGTAGGGCTCGACGGTGAGCGGAAGCAAAGACACGATCTCGTCCTCGGCGCAGAACAGACGCTCGCCTGCAGGCCATTCCTCATCGACAAGCTTTCCGCCGACGTACAGCTCGATCCGGTGTGCCATCAGCACAACCTCAATTGCGTCGCCCGCCTCCGCCTGTCCCTCGAGCAAGAGCGGGCGGCGGTCATAGTCATACTGCACGGCAACCGAAACCCCGCCGTCAAAGGCCTGATATTCAAAGGTTTTTCTCCCCCCCTTGTGGGCGATGCCGTAGACCGGCATCTCGGTCAGGGTAAAGGAAATTTTAATCTCGTTCATAACCTTCTCCTTATTCTGTCTCCGCCCGATAGTCGATGAAGGCGGAATAATCGTTGATTCCCTCAAGATAGCCGGCCGCCGACGCCGAAAAGAGCGCCGCACCAATGGATGCTTCTTCCTTCGCACCCGCGAGACAAACGGGCATCCCGAACAGCTCGGCGATCACCCGCCCGAACACCGCGTTGCGGCGGGGTGCTCCCCCTGAGGCGACAAGGATGCGCTTATTCACCTCTCCTGCATCAAGAAAGAGCGCATACAGCTCGCGGCAGATACCCGTAATCACCCCGAGCGTCAGCGCCTTGGGCGTGAAGCAGTCGGCGTCGAGACCAAGGACGGCACCGCGGCGGCTCGGGTCGGTCCGCGTTCCGCAGAAGGTGGTCTCCACGCGGGGTGATTTGCTTTTGCTTTGATAGGCCTCCTCGGCCATACGGTTCATCGTTTCATACTGCGGCATATCCCGCATCCCTGCCGAGACGGCGTATGCGCGGAAGAATCGCTCGAGCATCGCATAAGCCGAGCCGCCGCAAAGGGCCGAGCCGCAGATCAGATACCGATCGCCAACAAGCGGGCGAAGCTCAAGCGCTCCCCCTACCGCACGGTAGCCGCTCATCATCGAGATCTGACTGCCCGTGCCGATATTGACGAGGATGCTGTCATCGGTAGTCTTAACCGAGCCGAGAAAGCTGGCCTGATTGTCGCCAATGCCCACCGATACGGGAATTCCCGCATAATCTCCGCAAATCGCAAAATCATCGGTTACCTCGGGCAGCAAAAGCCCGCCAGAGAAGAGCGCACCGAGCTTTTCTTCCATGAACGCGCGGCGGCGAAGGTCAAAGAGGCCAAAGCTTGCAGCGACCGATGCATGGATCAAGGGACGGCTCCGTCCGGTCAGGCGCATGGCAACGTAATCCATGATGCTGCAGAAGGAGCAAGCACCGTCGGGCACCTCTCCGCGGCAGACGTGATAATAGTGGGTCGCGAATCCATATCCGGTTGCGATCCGCTCACCCGTCCGCGCCGTGATCTCATCGCAATAGGTGACGCCCTCCCGCACAAAACGGTCAGCGCGTTTGTCCTGCCAGGTGATGAGCGGCGAGACGGCACGGCCGTCGGCGTCAAGATAGAGAATTCCGTGCATCTGTCCCGTCACGCCGATCGACACGACGCGCGGATAAGCGTCTTTGATATGCGCGACAAGCTCGGCCGCGCGTGCGGCGATCCCATCCGCATTCTGCTCGGCAAAGCCGACCTCGCGCGGGGGAAGGTGGAAGGTATTGGGCAGATTGTAGACCTCGACCTGCCGCTTTGCGCCAAGATCGATCACGGTCGCACTGATCGTGGTGGTGCCAATGTCGATGCCCACCGCGAGATCTCCGTATTCACCGCCGGTCGGCTCCTCGTTCTCCTCAAGCCTTTCCTGACAGTCGAGCGCGCCCATGCCAAGCTGTCGCTCGATCGATTCACAGAAGGCAAACTGCTCCGAGTAATGACCGTATTCCTTTTCTATCTCACCTCTACGCTTTTCAAGCAGCTCCTCAAAGGAAATAATTCCCGTCTGCCAGAGCCGAATGTCCGAGATCGGCACGCCGACCAGGCGAAGCATCTTGATGCGCTTTAATATCTCAATATCCGCCTCAGCATAATCGCGGTATCCGTTGGATATCCGCCGAACCTGCAAAAGGCCCTTGTCCTCATACAGACGGATCGCTTTTTTTGAAAGTCCGGTGCGTTTTACCGCCTCGTTAATCTTCATCAGACACACTCCTTTTCCACATTATAAACTATACCCTTGGGTGAATG
>JAZODX010000004.1:0-3593 GCA_045597265.1 Eubacteriales bacterium
AGCGCAAACCACTGGAACAACATCGGTGAACAGTTCACCTTCCGTGCAGAGTTTGACGCTGCCGAGAAGATGATCCGTCTTTACATCAACGACGTTTTGAGCAGTGTTTCCGATCCCGAGAACTACGCCGGATATCAGAAGCTGGCCGAGCAGTTCTCCGCACTTGCTATCCATATGGACAAGGGCGTAATGGTTGCCATTGACAACATCTACGTTGCAACCGGTCTCGGCATCCCCGGCGGTGCAGCTGCTCCTGCAGACACCACTAAGGCTCCCGATACCACTAAGGCTCCCGATACCACTAAGGCCCCCGACACCACCAAGGCTCCCGACACCACCAAGGCTCCCGATACCACTGCAGCCCCTGACACGACTGCAGCTCCTGACACGACTGCAGCTCCCGATACCACTGCAGCCCCTGTTGATACCACCGCAGCACCCGACACCACTGCACCCGTTGCCGCTGAAGAAGGCGGATCCGGCTGGGTTCTCCCCGTTGTCATTGCCGTTGCTGCTGTTGTAGTCATTGCTGTCGTAGTTATCGCTGCACGCAAGAAGAAATAATCGTAACTGAACGAATCGCACCGCAGGGTGCCGCGCTGACCGCGCGGCACCCTGTTTTTGCCTACGTATGCGGGGTTATCTTGACAAGTTGCGATAAAATCGGTATAATAGGGTAGAATCATTAAGGAAAGGAAGAGAGAACGATGAAAAAAAGCTCTGTTTTCATTTTCGTAATATTTCTTTTGGCAGCCCTCCTTCTTCTGCCCGCCGCTGCTGAGGAAAAGATCGTCTATGCAGAGGATTTTGAGAAAGTCTCCTCATTTGACGCCCTCGGCTGGAAGAAGACGGCATTCAGCAATAATAATGCGGTATGGCAGATTGAGGAAAAGGGCGGCAATCGACGGCTTGTGGCTGATAACATGGGCTCGGGCTTGTCCATGTATGTGATCGTTCCCGAGAAAACGATGAAGGATGTGGTTGACGGCGGTGCGGGAAGCTATACCGTTGAGATGAAGCTCGCCTTCCTTTCTTATACCGACGGTAAGCGCTGGACGGCGCTTGCCGCTTCCTTCAATGAATCTGCCACTGCTGCGGCACAAAATGAAATGCGCGTGGCCTTCCGCGCAAGCGGTTACGGCGCGTTTGAGATCTACGATAAAAAGAATGGCAGAACCGATTTCAATTCCCCCTACACCTATCAAGGCAAGGCGTGTCGGAATTGGAGCGATGCAAACGCAGGCTTCTGGCAGGCGGGAGACGAGTTTTTTCGTTTCCGGGCCGAAATTGATGCGAAGGAAGAGATTATCCGTCTGTACATCAATGACGTGCTCTGTTCGGTTTCCGACCCTGAGGGGTTCGACGCCTACCGAGGGCTTGCTGCTCAGTATTCAGCGCTTGCTCTTCACGTGGACAAAGGGGTAAAAATTGCCGTTGACGACATTCGGGTTACGGCTGTGGAGGGTTTCCCGGGCGGCGGCACGTCCTCTTCGGGGAACGGTGATGCAAGGATGATTTACGAACAGCGATTTGATAGCACCGCAGATTTTGCCGCCCTTGGCTGGACGCCCGCATCCTACAACGGTCGGGCTGTATGGGAAATTGAGAAGGCAAACGGCGATGGAAAGCTCGTTGTAAACAATATCGACGGGAGCGGCTCTGCCTACGTGATTCTGCCTGACAAGGTAATGCGTGACGTTGTTCAATCGGGGAATGGCAGCTATACCGTTCAGATGGACGTGACGCAGATTCTCTCCACCGATATGGCAAGATGGTTTTCACTTTCCGCCTGTTATGACGAAAATTCCTCCAAGCAGGGGGAAAATGAGCTGTGTATCGCACTTCGCTTCTCGGGCATCGGCGGCTGGGCCGTATACGACGCGCAAAACGGCAATACCTTCTATCACGGAAAATATACCTATGAAGGTAAGCCGATCAAAAGCTTTGATGATACGACCGCAAAATACTGGAATACGGAGGGGAATCCCTTTACCTTCCGCGCGGAGATTGATGCGGAAAAGAAGATAATCCGTCTTTATGCCAACAACGTCCTCTGTGCCGTTTCCGATCCCGACAACTATGATGCCTATCGCAAGCTTGCCGAGCGGTATTCCGCGTTGGCGCTTTACGTGGGTAAAGGTGCGATGATTGCGATTGACAATCTCTTCGTCGCTTCGGGAATCGGCATTCCCGGAGCACATACTGCGATCGAAACGACGGCCGCACCCGAGACGACGAACGTGCCCGGAACGACGGTTTTGCCTGAGACGACGATCGTGCCCGAGACGACGAATGCGCCCGAGACGACCAATGCAATTCGCACGGAGAATACGTCCAAGGGAATCGGGACGGCGTGGATTCGCCCTGCTGCAACGGTCGCCGCAGTTGTCTGTACGCTTGTCATCGTGTGCATTGCGGCACGAAAAAAGGACGAAAAAAAAGGTTGATTTTATGGATTTGGAAAGGATAATTAGTTATGCAGCCCGAAAAATTACTTAAATTTTTGAGTGCCGCAGGACGGCTTCGTGTCATTCCCAGACATTGCTATACGGCGCCCGATCGCCGTGAGAGCGTGGCAGACCACAGCTGGCGGCTTGTGCTGATGGCATATCTTTGTGCGGAGGAATATCCGGGAATTGATCTCGGCAAGCTGCTTACCTTTGCGGCCATTCACGATCTCGGCGAGGCCGTAACGGGAGATATTCCCGCTTTTGTAAAGACAGAGGCGCAGGAGGAAACCGAGGATCGCGCCATCGACGCGCTGATCGGCACCTTGCCCGAGCCGGCCCGCAGTCGGCTGAATGCGCTCTTTGACGAGTATGAGGCACAGTCATCGCTTGAAGCGCGCCTTTGCCTGGCTCTCGATAAGCTTGAGGCCATTCACGCACATAACGAGTCGGATATTGCTACCTGGCTTCCGCTTGAGTATGATCTGCAGCTGACCTACGGTGCGGAAGAAGCGGCCTTTTCTCCCTATACCGATCGACTTCGCGCCGCAATCAACGCCAACACGCGAAAAAAGATTGCCGAAGCCGCCCCAAAGGAATAAAACGTCTCCCCCAAGACCGTCGTTTACACGACGGTCTTTTTTTGCGACAATAAAGGGATACTCTTGTTTCCAAGCGCAACGATGCGCACAGTAAGCCTCCCTCCGATGAGGGGAGGCGCAAGCGCCACGAGGTTGCAAGCAACCTCTGAGGTGGCTCGCGAAGCGAGACGGAAGGAGTGCAGCGGAAGTGAACGATTCTGCGAGAGGAATAATCGTCAGCGCATACGCATGTGCACGCTGCACTCCTTCCGTCGCCTTCGGCGACAGCTCCCTCTCGGAGGGAGCCTTGGTGCGAAGCGATGTGCGCCTGCTCTCGTCGGAGGGCGCCTTTATCGCTTGGAAACAAAGGTATACTTTTATTTCCGGCGGGAACGTGACGCACAATTAGCCTTCCCCAGCGGGGAAGGTGGCACGGCGAAGCCGTGACGGATGAGGAGATCAACGTGGTATACATATGATCTCTATGATTTTGTTTTGCATAGACTCTTTCGTTTGTTGCTTTTGTGCAGTACGCTGACCATATGTGCAGTACTGAGGATGCTCT
>JAZODX010000005.1:0-2403 GCA_045597265.1 Eubacteriales bacterium
CTGAAGGAGTGCAGCGTGCACATGCGTATGCGCTGACGATTATTCCTCTCGCAGAATCGTTTACTCCCGCTGCACTCCTTCCGTCTCGCTTCGCGAGCCACCTCAGAGGTTGCTTGCAACCTCGTGGCGCTTGCGCCTCCCCTCATCGGAGGGAGGCTTACTGTGCGCATCGTTGCGCTTGGAAACAAAGGTATACCTTCCAAGCGAATCAATCAGAGCGTATTCACCTGATGGCGTTTCGGTTCGTTTGCAGCGTCAATACGCTTGTTTGGACAGAAATTGAGGGTGTCGCGCAAATCAGCGCGACACCCTCATTGTGTCGTTTGCTTATCCGGTCAATCGCGTCATCCACAGGTTTCCGCGCAAATTTCCGCCAAAATCGGTATGTGCGCAGCCGGCGAGAATCATATACACGCCTACCATGTTGTGCGTATGCAGATAACCGCGCTTGCCCGTGGGATCGGTGTCAAAGCAGAGTATGTTGCGTTTCATCAGCGTCAGAAGAAGTGAATCCATGGTATCCTCGTCAATTTCCGTCGTTGTGCAAAGTTCATCCTTGGTTACCGCACGGTCGAGGAAGGTATGACGCAGAACGCTGAGGACCCGTCCGTCGGTCAGCGGCTGCAGAAAATATTCGGTATCAGCGGCCGACAGCGTGCGAAGCTTTTCCTGTACGCTGTTGCCCGATAGGATAAAGCCCATGCCCTCGTCATCCGATACACGGATTTCGTCGGGGGCAAATTCGGTATTGACGCCGCCGTAATTGATCCCGACGTCATTGAACAGCGCGCCGAGTGCGTCAAGCAGCGTCTTGGTGCGCCCCTCTCTGCGCGCCAACGCGCAGAATTCGGCCATTACGTCATGGGCTATGTCATGCTTGTGACCGAGCAGCTCGTCAACCGTGATTCCAAAAATATCCGCGAGATCGGGAAGCAGAAGAATGTCGGGCATGCTCTCACCTTTTTCCCATTTCGAGACGGCCTGCCCGGATACCCCCAACTGCACACCGAGCTGCTCCTGGGTAAGCCCCATCTCGCGGCGGTGCGCAGCAATTGTTTGATTAATCCTATATTCCATCAAAATCAAAATACCTCCGCATTTATATTGGGTAAACCCTTTCTTCTCCCTATTGTACACGATTCTTCCGGGAAAAACAAGCAAGTATCCATTGAATTGTATCCAACCGTTGGTTGAAAAGCCCCCTCAAATCTTCGCGTCGGGAAAATTTGAGGGGGATAGGGGGATTCGGATTTACAAAGTGAAGAGCTTGATCATCTTTACCGCAGATGCATTATCGGCTTCTACAACCTCACCCAGTGCAAAAAAACCTTCCTTACCGTACAGGCGCAGGCGAGTGCCTGGCGGTGCGTGCGTACCGAGCTTCTTTTCCGCGACCGCGCAGCCGCCGCGAATCAACTTTTCGTGAAACTCGCCCAGTCTGAGCGCGGGCAGGGCAGAGAAGAGTGCTTCGAGCGGAATCAGTGCGGAACGCCGTTCCTCCTCGGTCATTGCCTCAAGCTGCTCAAGCGTCAACGCGCGGTCAAGCGAAAAGCCACCCGATGCCGTACGGCGCAGGGACGCCATCGTGCCGCCGCAGCCGAGCTTGGCACCAATGTCGGCGCAAAGGGTGCGGATATACGTTCCCTTCGTACAGTGTACGTCAAGCAGGTAGTCGGTCGGCTGTTCGGTTGGAGTGCAGGTAAGAGAATAGATTTCGATCGGCCGTGCGGTACGCTCTACCTCACCGCCGGCACGCGCGATATCGACGAGCTTACGGCCGTCAACCTTCAGTGCACTGTACATCGGAGGAATCTGCTCGCTTTTTCCCTTCATCCCGGAACAAACGGCCTCCACTGCTTCGGGGGCGGGAATCGTATCGGTACGGGTGAGTACCTCGCCCGTGACGTCCTCGGTGTCGGTCGTAATGCCGAGCCGAAGAAGGGCCGCGTAGCGCTTGTCATCGCTAACCAGATATTCTGCCGCCTTGGCCGCTCGTCCGATCAGCACGGTGAGAAGGCCCGTGGCCATGGGATCGAGGGTACCGGTATGTCCGACACGTCGGGTTTGATAGAGGCGTCTGATGCGGGAAACCACGTCGTGAGACGTCGGCCCCTCGGGCTTATCAATGAGAAGTACACCCGAGAGGGTAGGATCTTCCTTCGGTTTTGACATGAAAATTTCCTTCTTTTAAATCAAAATATCTTCCTGACGGCGTTTGGGAACAAAATGCCGTCCCGTTTCGTCTCTGTAATATACCGAATCCTCACCGGGGGCCAGATCGACGAGGGTGATTTTCTCATCGGGCAGACCGAGGGCAATGACCAGCTGCGGGCGGTAGCGTTCGCCGTCAAGCCCGAAGGCTTCGCATACCGCTTCCGCGCGAAAGCTGCCGATCATGCATCC
>JAZODX010000006.1:0-7400 GCA_045597265.1 Eubacteriales bacterium
AAAGCTTCATAAAAAACCTCCGTTTTTTGTTTTTTCTATGTTTTAACATAAATTCAAGGCGCTGTCAAGTATTTTGGTCAAAAAGATTTTCTTGCATCGAATTTTGCAAAACTCGTAAATAAGTTTATATAAATTGCTTGACAAGTTTCACAATTTGTGATACAATAAGTCCGCAATGAAAAAAGGAGAAGTCCGCACCGATGAAAAAAAACGTCTATTCCCTCGTTCTCAGCGAGGACGTAATTGCCGAGATCGATCGAGTGGCCTACCATAAAGGCACCAACCGCTCCAACATGATCAACCAGATCTTAGCCGAATACGTCTCCTATGTCACGCCCGAAAAGCGGATGCAGGATACCTTCCGCCGCCTGGAGGCTCTGCTCGACGGACGGGACAGCTTCCACGTACAGCTCACGCAGTCGGACAGCCTTTTCTCGCTTCGCTCGGCGCTTGACTATAAATATAATCCCACCGTACGCTACGGCGTTGAGCTTTACCGCACCGTCTCCCCCGACGGCAGCGTGGGAGAGCTGCGCGTTACCCTGCGCACGCAGAATGCAACCCTGCTCCTTTGCCTGATGCAGTTTTATCGGTTTTGGAGCAGCGTGGAGGAATCGGCGCTCGGCACCGTGCATTGCCGCCTTGAGGATGGGGGAAAATACCTTCGCCGCCTCAGGCTGCGCACTCTTGCCGTGAACGGGCGAATCCCCGACACCGGAAGCGAAACGCTGGGCGAGCTGATCGCCGCGTATATCCGCACCTTTGACGCGGCCCTCAAGGCCTATTTTGAACATCTCAACAACCCCGCCGCCGCGATGGCCGAGGCAGAGCACATCTACCGCACCTATCTGGCGCAATCGACCATCGTGCTGTAAGCGGAATCCCATACACAGGAGGTACCCCATATGAACCTGCAAAAATTCACTCAAAAAAGCATTGAAGCCATTCGCACCGCACACGAGCTTTCCTCTGCCGGCCGCAATCCGCAAATCGAAGAGGAGCACCTTCTGCTCGCTCTGCTCGAGCAGAAGGACGGCCTCTGCGGCGAGCTGCTGACCCGTTCGGGGGCAGATACCAAGCTTTTGTGTGCACGACTTAAAGAAACCCTCAGCCGTCTCCCGCAGGGCGGCGGGAATGCAAACAATCCCGACGCCGTTTATCTTTCTCGCGAGCTGGAGTCAGCGATCGCCGAGGCCGAAAAGCAGGCCGAGAAAATGCAGGATGCTTACGTTTCGGTCGAGCATCTTCTGCTTGGTCTGATGCGTCGACCGTCGGGTGCACTGAAAGAAATTTTCCGCGACGGCGGCGTAAACGAAGCGGCCTTTCTCGAAGCCGTCCGTTCGGCAAGAGGCGGGCGTAATGTAACGAGCGATAATCCCGAGGACACCTATGACGTGTTGAAAAAATACGGCCAGGATCTGGTCGAGCTGGCGCGCGCACAGAAGCTTGACCCCGTAATTGGCCGTGACGACGAAATTCGCCACGTTATCCGCATCCTCTCGCGCAACTCGAAAAATAATCCCTGCCTCATCGGCGAGCCGGGCGTCGGCAAAACGGCCATTGCCGAGGGACTTGCCCAGCGCATCGTGCGCGGGGACGTGCCCGACAATCTTCGTGACCGTGCCCTCTTCTCGCTCGACATGGGCGCGCTGGTTGCGGGCGCCAAATACCGTGGCGAATTTGAAGAGCGCCTCAAGGCGGTGCTCAACGAGATCAAGGCAAGCGAGGGGCGGATTATCCTCTTTATTGACGAGCTGCACACCATTGTCGGCGCGGGAAAAACCGACGGCGCCATGGATGCGGGCAATCTCCTCAAGCCCATGCTCGCGCGCGGGGAGCTGCACTGCATCGGCGCGACAACCCTCAACGAATACCGCAAATATATCGAAAAGGACGCCGCGCTTGAGCGCCGCTTCCAGCCCGTTCTGGTGGATGAACCGACCGTCGAGGATTCAATTTCCATTCTCCGCGGGCTGAAAGAACGCTACGAGGTTTATCACGGCGTCAAAATCCAGGACGGTGCACTAATCGCCGCCGCCACCCTCTCCGACCGCTATATTTCCGACCGTTTCCTGCCCGACAAGGCCATTGACCTCGTGGACGAGGCCTGCGCCATGATCAAAACCGAAATGGAATCGATGCCGGTGGAGATGGATGAGCTGTCACACAGAATCATGCAGCTGGAAATCGAGGAAGCCGCGCTGAAAAAGGAAACCGACCGCCTCTCGGCCGAGCACCTGCGCCAGATCGAGGAGGAGCTGGCCAATCTGCGCGAGCGATTCTCGGGCATGAAGGCAAAGTGGGAAAATGAAAAAGCCTCGATCGGCCGCGTACAGAAGATCCGCGAGGAGATTGAGCAGGTGGGCGCGCAGATCGAGCAGGCACAGAACAGCTATGATCTCGCCCGTGCCGCCGAGCTGAAATACGGCCGCTTGCCCCAGCTTCAGCGCGAGCTTGCCGAGGAGGAGGCACGCGCAGAGGAGGCAGAAAAGTCCAACACCCTCCTCCGCGACAAGGTAACCGAGGAGGAAATTGCCCAGGTGGTTGCCCGCTGGACGGGAATTCCCGTGGCAAAGCTCATGGAGGGCGAACGCGAGAAGCTGCTGCATCTCGACGACAAGCTGCGCGAGCGCGTGATCGGACAGGACGAGGCGGTCGAACGGGTCAGCGACGCCATTCTGCGCTCGCGTGCGGGAATCAAGGACCCCCGCCGCCCGATCGGCTCCTTCCTCTTCCTCGGCCCCACCGGTGTCGGCAAAACCGAGCTGGCAAAGGCGCTCGCCCAGGCTCTCTTTGACGACGAGCAGAGCATCGTGCGTATCGACATGAGCGAATATATGGAGAAGCACGCCGTCTCCCGCCTCATCGGCGCACCTCCCGGATACGTCGGCTACGACGAGGGGGGGCAGCTGACCGAGGCGATTCGGCGCAAGCCCTATGCCGTCGTTCTGTTTGACGAGATTGAAAAGGCGCATCCCGACGTTTTCAACGTGCTCCTTCAGGTGCTCGATGACGGACGGATCACCGACAGCCAGGGAAGAACGGTTGACTTCAAAAACACCATCCTGATCCTGACCTCCAATCTCGGCTCGGATATCATTCTTGAGGGCATCAATGCGGCAGGGGAAATTTCGGATGATGCACGCCGTGCGGTGGACGAGCTGCTCAAGCGCGCCTTCCGCCCCGAATTTCTCAACCGACTCGATGAGACCGTCTTTTACCGTCCCCTCTCACGCGAAACGGTGCGCGGCATCGTCGATCTGCTTGTCGCCGATCTCGCCCGCCGCCTGGCCGACAAGCAGCTCGGCCTTACCCTCACCGATGCCGCGCGCGACTATATCATTGACAGCGCCTACGATCCCATCTACGGCGCCCGCCCCATGAAGCGCTTCATCCAGTCGAAAATCGAGACCCTGCTTGCCAGAAAAATCATCGGCGAAGACCTCGCCCCCGGCACGGTCATCACCGTCGATGCGGGAGAACACGGCCTGCGCGCCGACGCCTAAGAAGAATATTCAGACAAACAAAAATCCCATTGCCCCAATCGAAAGTTTTCGCGGAGGGGAGTGAATTTTCCTCGGCCCGGCCGAGGAAAAGAGAGGGGAGGTGTCTTTTTCAAAAGGCACCTCCCCTCTTGACGAATACGCGGAAAAGGTGTACAATAATGGCAGAATCTATTTGATGCGGAGAAACCACTTCATGTTTACCAAAAAAGTTGATTTTGCCCGCGGCCTGCGGGACGGTATCCCGATTATGCTCGGATACCTTGCGGTCGCCTTCACGCTGGGGATTGCCGCGCGCAATGCGGGACTGAATGCCTTCCAGTCGGCGCTCGCCAGCTTTACCAATCACGCCTCGGCCGGAGAGTTCGTTGGCTTTACGCTGATTGCCGCAGGTGCGGGGATCTGGGAGCTTGCCTTGATGGAGGTTGTTGCCAACGCGCGTTATCTGCTCATGTCCTGTGCCATGAGCCAAAAGCTCGCCCCGAGCACACCCTTTATCCATCGCCTGCTTGTCGGCTATTGCCTGACCGACGAGGTGTTCGGTGTATCGATGGCGCAGGAGGGATTCCTTCGTCCTGCCTATACATACGGCGCGTTTCTGATTGCCGTGCTCGGCTGGACATCGGGCAGTGCACTCGGCGTGCTGGTCGGCAATATTCTGCCCGCCCGTGCGGTCAGCGCGCTGTCGGTCGGCCTTTACGGTATGTTCCTTGCCATCATCGTGCCGCCCGCACGGAAGAACCGTTTTCTTTGCGCACTGATTGTTCTGTCCATGACCGCAAGTGCGCTGTTCACCGTCCTTCCGCTCATCAAAGACCTCTCCGCAGGTGTCCGCACCATTCTGCTGACCGTTGCGATTTCGGCAGCTGCCGCCCTGCTCTGCCCCGTCCGGGATGAAGAAAATGCAGAAGGAGGGACCGCCGCATGAAGATCTATCTGTATATTTTCGTCATGGCCGCCGTAACCTGCCTGATCCGTGTTCTCCCCCTCACCCTGATCCGCCGCGAAATCAAAAACCGCTTCATCCGCTCCTTCCTCTATTACGTGCCCTACGTTACATTGGCGGTGATGACCTTCCCCGCCATTGTGGAAGAAACCGCAAGCCCGTGGGCAGGCCTCGCCGCGCTCGCCGCAGGCATTATTGCCGCATGGCTTGGGCGAAGCCTTCTGCAGGTATCGGTAATCTGCTGTGCGGTCGTATTTGTGCTCGAGCTTTTCCTTGTCTGATCCTTTGCATTACCACATTACAGCATCTCCCCGTAAAAACAGGGAGATGCGTTTTCTTTTACAGGAGTCCTTGTTGTCTGCCGGCGAAAAAAATTGTCGCAAAAATACGCCGCGAAAATACATATGCGGCAGAGGAAGATATACGCAAAATTAATGGGGAGCGATCACAGATCGCTCCCCACAGCAGGATATGCTGTCAATGCAGAAAAACCATTTTAGTTGACACCGCTTAACCAAATGTCAAATTCTTCGAGAATCGGATATGTTCCTTTGGTCATACAATATCCTCTGATATTGGTTTGAATCTCCTTATAGTCGGAATAATTGATTGAACTCCAATGATTGATACCGTGCTTCCCATCTATATTCTTTCTATACCATTGCAAAACGATACTGTCCAATGCCATATGGCAGGAAACAAATTTACTCAAATATTTCTCAGCATCATCAAGACAGTACATATACTTAAAACTGATATTGACGAGCTTTTGCGCTTTACCAAATGGGAGTGGAATTCCTGTATCTTCTTCAAATATTCCGGAAACCTTGTTGCAAACATCTTTGTGCCAGCTATCGAACGATTGTGTAATGCCGCAGACAAAATAGTCGTGCAATACGTTGGTCAGAAAATCCAGTATTCTCTGCTTTGCCTCATTCTTTTTTTCTGCAGGAATGATACCCAAACCCTTTAACGTGCGGAACTGAATATCGGGATATGCTTTCAAAATACAGTGTCGAATTGCTTTTTTGCATTTGACGCTCAGCATAAAGTTGTGCGCACAAGATTGGGGGTTCTTTCCCCAAAATATGTAGTCTTTGAATTGCGTCGTTTGGATTTTTTGTCCCATATTTTATTCTTTTTCCATCAACTACGGCTTCCAATATCTGTGTAGTAATATCCAAATACACCTATATATGCATCACTTTTTACCCAATCGATTTTATAGAATGAATATGGACCGCCTCCTCCAGGTACCGAAACCGAGAAATCTTCTTTTAACATATGGGCAGATTCACTTAAGCCAACCGGTTTATAATATGCAGGATAAGCATTGAATTTTCCCTCAAGATTCCATCCATCGTAGTCCTTGAAATACGCACTTACCAAACCTGAACCGTAATATGCATACTTTCCAATGAAGTTAACCGATCTCGGAATGATAACTTCCGTTATATCCGCGCAAGCGTAAAATGCATATTCACCAATACTTGTCAATGTCGAGGGAAGTATAACATTCCCCAGAGAATAACAGCCATAGAACGCATTATCCTTTATCTCAGTCAAACCTTCCGGAAGTGTGATTTGCTGTAAATTCACATGGTCCTTAAAGCCTTCGGCCAAAATCTGTGTAACAGCAATTCCGTTGTGCATAGACGGAATCGCAATCATTGTCTGTGTTACTGCATCCGGTCCGGCACTGACCCCATATGTACCATCGCTCAAAAGCGAATAGGACAAAATTTGAGGTTCTGCGGGAGCATCCGGCTGCTCTGTACCGCCGGAGCCTCCGGTTGAAGGGATTGCGCCAAGATTTTGGAAGGTGCCGTCCGTATAATATACGACCAGCTCACCGAGAAGATTAAATTCCATAGACAAAATTCCGCGTCCGTTTGCACCGGGAAGTCCTTGGGCACCGGGATCACCCTTCTCACCGCGATCGCCCTTTTCTCCTTTTTCACCCTTGACGTTACCAACAGGATAATAGGATCCGTCGGTCATATAAACGGTCAATTCTCCGTTCACACTCAACGCCACATTACTGATTCCAACACCGTCAAGTCCGTCAGCGCCTTTGACCTTTCCCGCATTGACAACACTGCCGTTGGAATAGGTAAGTTCAAGTTCTCCGTTTGCATTAACAGAAGAAGCGGTAATTCCAACGCCCTTCAGCGATGCAAGCCATTCAATCTCTGTACCCTCAAAGCCATTTTTGAGCGCAATTTCATAAGCGGACAATCCGTTTTTGCCAACGAGTGAAGCAAGCCATTCTTCCTCACTGCCTACATAACCGTTATCAACGGCAATTGCATATGCTGATTTTCCGGCCTCCCCCTTTTCCCCGCGCGCTCCTGCAAGAGAAGCAAGCCAAGATTGTACAGAACCGATATAGCCATTGTCTACTGCCAGGTCATAAGCAGATTTGCCGTCTTTACCGTCGGCTCCGTCCTTACCGTTGACGCCATCTTTACCATTAGCACCGTCTTTACCGTTGACGCCATCTTTTCCGTTAGCACCATCCTTGCCATCGGCCCCATTGAGGGAAGCAATCCATTCGGCTTCGGTTCCTACATAGCCGCCGGCTACTGCGATTTCATAGGCAGACTTGCCGTCGGCTCCATCTTTACCGTTGGCTCCATCTTTACCGTCGGCTCCGTCCTTACCATTGACGCCATCTTTACCGTTGACGCCATCCTTGCCATCGGCTCCCTTGAGGGAGGCAATCCATTCGGCTTCGGTTCCTACATAGCCTCCGGCTACTGCGATTTCATAAGCAGACTTGCCGTCGGCTCCATCTTTACCGTTAGCACCGTCTTTACCGTTAGCTCCATCTTTACCGTTGACGCCATCCTTGCCATCGGCTCCCTTGAGGGAGGCAATCCATTCGGCTTCAGTTCCAACATAGCCTCCGGCTACTGCGATTTCATAAGCAGACTTGCCGTCGGCACCAT
>JAZODX010000007.1:0-27526 GCA_045597265.1 Eubacteriales bacterium
ATGATCGTGCTGGACATTGCCGCGCCGATCTTTCTGCTCATCGGGCTTGACAACACAACGGCGGCAAATGCGTCCTTGCTGAACAACTTTGAGATCGTGGCAACGGCGATCATTGCGCTGATGATCTTCAAGGAAAAAATCAGCAAACGCTTGTGGGCGGGTATCTTCTTCGTGGTACTGTCCTGCGCGCTGCTGTCCTTTGAGGATATCAGCAGTCTGAAATTTTCCGCCGGCTCGCTGTTCGTTCTCTTGGCGGCGGTGTGCTGGGGCTTTGAAAACAACTGCACGCGAAAGCTTTCGTCCAAAGATCCGCTGCAGATCGTACTCTTGAAAGGCATCTTCTCGGGACTCGGCTCGATCATTATCGGGCTTTGCATCGGGGAACGGCTGACCAATCTTTGGAGCGTTTTTGCCGTGCTTGGCGTGGGATTCGTGGCGTATGGGCTGAGCATCTTCTTTTACGTGTACGCCCAGAGAATCCTCGGTGCGGCGCGGACCAGTGCTTACTATGCTGTGGCGCCCTTTATCGGCACGCTTCTTTCCCTCGTCATCTTCCGCGAGATGCCCAAGGTGACCTACTTCATCTCCCTTGCCGCTATGGCGGTAGGTGTATGGCTCTGCTCCAAGGACGAGCCGATTTTTAAGAAGAAAGAGAAAAATGGGGTTATAAGCAAAAAAGTATAGGGTGGAAAAAACAGAGAACTGTTGAATTTTTCTCAAAAAAATGGTATAGTACTAATAGGTAACACGCATTCCAATATGTAATAACCCAAATGTCTAAAATCTTTATATTTCAATACAACACCATACCGGAGGATTTAGATGCCAATCGCAGATTTGATTAAAGCGGGATATGAAAATTACAACAAAATAATTAAACACCCTCACAATGGAGATCGCTCATGGGAATACTGTCATGAGGTGTTTAAAAAGTACAGAGGTAAACCAAGAACGCCCGAGGATACCGATTATTTATGCTTACACTTATCGTGGTATTTGGCAAGTTGGGGGATGCTGAGAAATTCGTTCCTTAGAGACTACGATTACAAAATTCACAAGGATATTGTTGAACTCCTGTATGATTCTCGTTGGGACAACTTGTGGGATATTGACTTTTCAAAAATGATAGATTCTAAATATAGCGAACTAACATTTGCTCTTTCTAAAGAAATTACTAAAATATATAGAGACACGCTATCAATTGGGATTCCAACAGATACTTTATTAACTAAGATAATGCTTGGCACAATCGCTTGTACACCTGCATATGATACATATTTCAAAAAAACCTTAAAATCAACAGGAATAGCTCAGCAAACATTTAGCAAGAAATCTTTAGAAAGTCTTGGCTGTTTTTACGATAAACACAAGAATGATTTTTTATCTTTGCAAGATAGAGTCAAGACTGGTTGCACATATCCGTCAGCAAAAATTGTTGACATGTGTTTCTTTGAATACAGCTATTGATGTATTTATATAGTCATGAAAAAGTGACCGCCCGTCCCTTTGGCCTTGAGAAAGCCGTGCATTTTTCTCGGAAAGGGCAAGAAAGCGGTCACTAATTGGCTAAAAAATGCGGAAATTAGGGACAGTGAGGGACAGAGCGAGCCTGCTTTACAGCTGCTCGAAAGAGGAGGAACTTTATCATCTTTTGCAGTTAAACGCCTTTTGTGGAAAGGCGTTTAGTTACCAAAATGATAGCAGCTGCCATGATAATGACGGCAGTGGTAAGTACAACCACGGTGCTGTCAGCGGTTTCCGGTGTTACGGTGGGGGCAGCAGTTGTCACAGGAGCGTCAGTTGTCACAGGAGCAACGGTAGTCTCGGCGGGCTTTGTGTCCGCAGGTTTGGAAAATGCATCAGCCGGGATACCAATACCGGTTGCAACGACGATATTATCGATGGTAGCCTTAATACCGTTATGCGTTCCATTATAATTGCCGGCCGCCTTCAATGCAATTGCACTGCTCGTATTCCAGGTAAAAAACTCCCATCCGTCAGCAGTTCTTCCGTTGGTACCGGTAACGTAAATATCATTGACAAAAACACGTGCAATCTTATCGGAGACGCTGACTTCCACGCGAACCGTCATCTTCTTGTCCTTCAGAACTTGTTCCGTATTAGAGGGTTCAAGGTCAAAGACAACCTTGGAAAAAGCGTATCCGGGTTCTTGTTGCTCGGCGCCGATGGCGCAGGAGATAGACTTGCGATAGATGTCGCCGAAATCGGTACCGCCTCGGTCAAGATGCGTCTCGACACCGTCAATAAACAGTTTAAAATAGTTGGTGTGCCCACGCATCTGGATGGAGAGCGCAACGTACTGTGTGCTTGTTGCCGGATTATAGTTAAGCAAAACGGCGAGATACTGCCGCAGAGCACCCGAATCAAGATAACGCAAATCGTACTGTACGGTATAATCGTCTTTGATCACGTCATTCATGATGGATTCGGGGACAATCACGTAATAGCTGTCAAGCGATTTCGTCAGATCTTCCGGCATATTATCGACAAGAAGTTCCTTGCCGCCTTCGGGGTCATCTACAATCGTCATAACGGCGCTGGGCTGATTCAGCACCGTAACAGCTTCCCAACCGACATCGCTGAAGGAAGAAACCGATTCGAAATCCTGTGCGTAAATGATTTTTTGGTCAGCGGCCGAACTCGGCACCAGAATGGCGGAAGCGATTAACATCACGGAAAACAAAACTGCAAGCGTTTTTTTATGACTTTTTCTCCTTATTCGTTATAGTTTAAATCATATACCAATTTGTTTACTTTTTGCAAATCAATATATTTAAATTATACAATACGATTGGATTCGTCTCAACGCTTATATTTCTTGATTTGCAAACAATATTTTGTTTTCGTTCCTTCCGCGCCATCGCACAGCCATGATCAAAAGATAAAATTAAATAAAAAAAGTGACCCTTGACTGTATCTTTCTTTACAGATTACAGTCAAGGGTCACTTCTGACTCTTGATATCTAACATCTTTTCTTTATCCTCTCTTTCTGCAGTCTGCCTTTTTCTTCATCGGATGAAGAGATCAAAAAGGCGAGCGGTCACCGGATTTTTCCTTCGGGATTACTTTGCCGAGTATGCTTTTTACTTCTTTTTCTCTATATATTCAACGCAGCACCATCGTGTTTCCTCGGCTCTATTCTCTTATCCCGCAGTGGAAATCCTGTACATTACTTGTACATTGGTTTGTACCTCTCTTTCTTCTGTGTCTATAGTATAGCACATTCTTTCCGATTTTGCAATTGGCAATTTGGCAGAATATCACAATGTATTTTTGTATAAGGCGGAGAAAATGAATCGTCATGCACAAAAATGCTTGCATTTTTCTTTGCTTTGTGATATACTAAAAATGTTGTGGTGCATTTATTCGGATAATGTTAATCTCCCGCAGCGAACCGTGTTTGGTTCGGCTGCGGGAGACTGCTTTTTATTCTTCCCGAACGCTTTTTCCGCAAATTTGCTCGGGAACCAACTTTAAGAGAAGTGTTTGATTGGCAGAGCGTTCGATTTCGTTTTGGATATAGTTTTCATCCTGCGTAAATTTATGGCAAAGCGGTGTTGTGATGCGGATAACCTCACGGAGATCGTCCACGATCTCAATTCGACCGAAAACGATCACACTCCGAACCCGATATGCCCATTCTCCCTCCTCGCGATAGCCGGACTCGTATACGCAGAAGGAAACTTTATCCGAGCGGCGCAGTGCGTCAAGGCGATGCCCTGCTCTGCCGCAATGAAAATAGATACATCCATCCTCGGCGGAATAGAAATGATTCATCGGCATTCCATAAGGATAACCGTTATCACCGTTGACCGAAAGCACGCCGCGTGTTTCTCGCACAAGAATATCAACACATTCCTCTGCGGAAATTTGTTTGTTTGCTCTTTTTAACGGACGAAACAAGACATTCCCTCCCGTTTATTCGGTCGGCAACAGCCATTCACTCGGCGCGGTAATCTCCATCGGGGCTTTATCTGCGTTTCTGACCGCTTCGCGGATTGCGGCACGCTCTCGGGGGCCGGCTTCTGGTTCGAGTCCGACCGGATACCAGGTAACCATGTCCGGGTCACCATTGAAAAGTGTAACGTAGAAGCTGATCGAGAGCGCATAACGGCCGATACCGTGGGAGGCGTGTCCTTCGTCTCGGAATACGTCCTCGCCAATATAACTTTCGCGCAGATTCTGCATAACCGTTACGGAGGGGATCACATAGGCGAATTTATCGGTAGAAAGAATATGCTTTTGGGTTGCATCGATGATCATGTTGTAATTTTTGACCGGATCGCGGTCGTAGTAAGAAAATTCCTGTCTGAGCGCCCCGGTACGAAGCGCCCATGGGGTGTGCCAGACGAAGACGGCGTTCTCCGATCGGTTTGCGTTCTCCTCTACGTATCCGTAGAGATCATCGAGCGGTGCATAGAAGGAATCAACACCGCCGGCGCTGTTTTGCTGAAGGGAGATCATATCCCATTGGGTAAATTTGATGGAATAATTCAGTCCGACCTTAGGCGTGCCCTTCCATTCTCCTTCCATGTTGTAATAGAAACTGTACGCTTTCTCACCGGACTGCGCCAGCTTTAAGTGCTCACCTACCGTACAATTTCCCTTGTAGAGATTTCCGAGAAGGATATCGGTATAGCCGACGTCGTGGAGTACGTTATAAAGATGTTCAACCGCGTCATTGCTCCAGCTGTTACCGATGGTAAGCAGGCGAACGCGTCCGAGCGGCTCGACTTCTTCCGTCTTTTCAAAATCGGAAATGCTGACGGAAAGCTTGCCCGAGGCGTCGGACGGGAAATATTTATCTGCGAAAATTTTAATCGCAGTCTTCACGTCGTGCACGGTGATACCGTCAAGATAAATTACGTTCCCCTTGGCGCCGATCAGGCAGCTGTTTTTCTCGGGCTTTACCGTTTCCGGGAAAAGTGAGCTGTGTCCAACGGCAATGACGTAGGGGGAGTTGGTTGCCTTTTCTGCCGGGAGCTTCTCCAGCGTATAGCCAAAGAGATTAACCAAGCGGTTATTGAGCACTTCGGCACAGGTGCTGTAGTCAACCTTTCCTGTCTTAGGACCGTATGCAATGACGTATTCACGCAAATCAACGCCGTTGATTTGAATGGAAGAAACGGCGTGGGGAATCCGCATCTCCAGAAGTACCTGATCGGGCGAAACAACAAGATCGGAACCGTCAAGCAAAGCAGAAAGACCGGCGATAGCCTCAAGTGTTTTTTCGTCGTCAAAACCAAGCACGGTGATGTGATTATCGATGCGCTTTACCGCATATTCATCGAGGCCTATCCATCTTGCCGCACGGGAAGATGCTTCTCTGTTTGTTTTCCCAACAAGGATTTCAAACGCTCCCGGGGAAATTTCCGCATCCGTACCAACCTTGATCTCGATCGCGTAGGCGGAAGAGATTTTTACGCAGAGAGCGTCGATTGCCGCAGTTATCGTTTGGGATGCTTTTTGGGGATAAACGATCGTATACGCGCTTTTTCCGGACGAAAGAACAGTTTCGTCGACGTATACATTGACGTGAGCGGTGTCTTCGGTCGCTCCGGTCGATTCCGCTTGCGTTGTGTTTGCAGATATCCCTGTACCTTCGATCGGATCTCCGCCGCACGCAGAGAAGAAAAGCATTACCGTAATAAGACTGAGCATAAATAAGAGGTATAAAATTCTTCTCATTCGGATTTCGTTCTCCTTTTAATTTAACTTCTTTTTTATTATATCGTTTTTTTTCCTTTGATTCAAGATAGTTTTCCCGTTTCTTTTGGGCGAAATCAATATAATTCTGTCAACTGAAGTTTTTTCTTTTTTAATAAATGATTGATAATTCCTTGCGCGTGTGGTATAATAAACTTGTTTGGATTCTTTCTATTCGCCGAATCACTGTCGTATAAGGAGTACTTATGAAACCAATTGCCTTCCCATACGGAAAAACAAAGTTGACACACGATTTTAACGATTATGAACTCGCCGGCGTTCTTACTTCATCAATTCACCACTACAGCCCGGAGGCTGACGGTGCAGCACTGATTCGCCGCGCAATGGAAAATCCCGTCGGTTCCCCTTCCCTGCGTGCCCTTGCGCACGGCAAGAATAAGGTGGTCATCATTGCAAGTGACCATACCCGGCCCGTACCGAGCAAGCTCATCATGCCTGCCATGCTCGCTGAAATCCGTGAGGGCAATCCTGCAGCTGAAATCACCATTTTGATCGCAACGGGATGCCATCGCGGCACGACCAAGGAAGAACTGATTGACAAGTTCGGAGAAGAGATCGTTACACACGAGCATATTTATATCCACGACTGCGACGAGCAGGTAAAACTGACCGACATCGGCACCCTGCCCTCGGGCGGAAAATGCGAAATCAATTCCATTGCCTGCGAGGCGGATTTGCTTGTAGCGGAGGGCTTTATTGAGCCGCACTTTTTTGCCGGATTTTCGGGCGGGCGCAAGAGTGTCCTCCCCGGTATTGCGGGCAGATCAACGGTATTGGCCAATCATTGCTCCGAATTTATTGCAGCGCCGACGGCAAGAACGGGAATTCTCAAGAACAATCCGATTCACACGGATATGCTGTGGGCGGCCAAGACGGCCAATCTCCGCTATATTGTCAACGTTGTCCTTAATGCGGAAAAAGAGGTGATTTATGCGGTTGCCGGCGATCCTTTTGCGGCACACGAAAAAGGAACCGAATTTCTTGCCTCTCTTTGTGCGGCACATGTGGTTGACGCAGACGTTGTCATCACAACCAACGGCGGATATCCGCTGGATCAAAATATGTATCAGGCAGTCAAGGGAATGACGGCGGCAGAGGCGACCGTTCGTGAAGGGGGCGTGATCATTATGCTCGCGGCCTCGCTCGACGGAATCGGTGGGGAGCATTTCTACCATCAGCTTGCGGACGAGCCCGATATCCGAAAAACGATGGCGCTCTTTCTTTCCCGTGGCAGAGGGGAAACGGTGCCCGATCAGTGGCAAACGCAGATCCTTCTGCGCATTTTGATGCATGCACACGTCGTTTACGTTTCGGAAATGCCCGATGAAACCGTCGAGAAAATGCACATGACCCCGGCACATTCCATTGGCGAAGCGCTTGCGCTGGCGAAACAGATTCTCGGCCGTGAGGACGTAAAAATTGCGGCAATCCCGGACGGTGTTTCGGTAATCGTGAAATAATTTTCATTTTTTCAATCCCCCAAGTCCATCCGATTTGGGGGATTTTGTTCAGAATCGGTCTGTTTTTGGGCAAGATATAGGCTTGTTTTTTGCACTTCTATGCGGTATAATTTACTTATCCGAGATAATTTGGAGGGGAAAATGAAGATTCTGTGTTTTGGCTCGTGCAACATTGACTATGTATATGCAGTCAACCATATCGTAACGCCGGGCGAAACGATTGCCGCATCCGCCGTTCAATCTCATCCCGGCGGAAAAGGGCTAAATCAGGCCGTTGCGCTTGCACGCGCCGGGGCGGACGTTTCCTTTGCGGGATGTATCGGCGATGACGGAGAGCACTTGGTCCGTTTCATGGCAGACAGCGGCGTAAATACGTCGTATGTCCGACACGTGGAGGATAAAACGGGGCAGGCCTTTATTCAGGTTACACCGAGCGCCGAAAACAGTATCATTATTTATCACGGCGCGAATTATCACGTTACCGCCGATTATATAGACCGTACTCTCCTCTCGTTTGCGCCGGGTGACTTTATCATTTTACAGAACGAAATCAGTTCATTTGATTATCTGCTCGATCAGGCCGTCGCCCGTGGTCTGCATATTGTCCTCAATCCATCGCCGTTTGACGAAAAAATGGCTTCGGTTGATTTGAATAAAATCAGTTATCTCCTCCTCAACGAGGTTGAAGCCGCCGGGTATGCCCAAACACCGAATACCGACGACTTTATTGCCTATATGCGCAGACACTACCCTGCACTTCGTGTGGTTCTTACGCTCGGCAGTCGAGGTTGTATTTATTTCGATCACGACACAATGCATATTCATCCCGCCTTCTCGGTGAAGGCCGTCGATACAACCGCTGCAGGAGATACCTTTACCGGATATTTCGTCGCTGAAATCTGCCGCGGTAAGCCGGTTGAAAAAGCAATCGCATCCGCCTGTGCCGCTTCGGCAATCGCGGTATCGAGACGGGGGGCCGCATCCTCCATCCCCTATGCAACAGAGGTAAAGGCCGAGCTGCCGCAGCTGAAGCCGTATACGTATAATAAGCGGAATTCGATGATCGCACTGGTGAGAGAATATTTCTCCCAACACTATTCCGACGCAACGCTTGACGGGCTTGCACAGCTTCTTGGTTATTCCTCCTCGTATACTGTCCGGTGGCTGAAAAGACAAATGAATCAAAGCTTCTCGTCTCTTCTGATGGAATACCGCTGTCATGCCGCAGCACAGCTGCTCGTGGATACGGAGCTTTCGATCAGTGATATCATTGATCGGATCGGATATAAAAACGAAAGCTTTTTCCGCAAAGCCTTCATTGAACAGTACGGTGAAACGCCGTTGCAATATCGAAAAAAAGGAGAACACATTCATGGAAACTAATCAGAAGCTTTGCCCGCCGCAAGGAAAGGTAGACGTGGTACTCGACACCGATGCATTCAACGAAATCGACGATCAGTTTGCCATTGCCTACCTGCTCCGCTCCGCGGATAAACTGAATACCGTTGCCTTTTATGCAGCACCCTTCTTTAATTCGCTCTCCACGGGACCTGCCGACGGCATGCAGAAGAGTTATGATGAAATTCTGAAGCTACTCGAGCTTTGCAACGCCTCGGATAAGCCGGTCTTCCGCGGTTCTGAGACGTATCTCCCCGACGAAAAGACTCCCGTCTCCTCCCCCGCCGCCCTTGATCTTGCCGAACGTGCCATGCACTACTCGGCCGAAAATCCGCTCTACGTGGTGGCAATCGGAGCAATTACCAATATTGCCTCCGCCATGCTGATTCGCCCGGAAATTTGTGAGAGAATCGTCCTGGTTTGGCTCGGCGGCCATGCGCATCACTGGCCGCACACCAAAGAGTTTAATATGAAGCAGGATTTTGCCGCCGCGCGTGTCGTGATGTCGGGGGCCGTTCCCTTCGTACAGCTTCCCTGTATGGGGGTTGTCAGCGAATTCCGTGCTTCGGAAGCTGATATGAAATATTGGCTTGAGGGAAAGAATCCGCTTGCCGATTATCTGGCCAAAAACACAATTGCCGCAGCAAACAAATATGCGCAAGGCCAAGCGTGGACCCGCATCATCTGGGACGTAACGGGAATCGGTTGGCTGCTCAATGACCAAAAGCAATTTATGCAGGACGAAATCAAACCGATTCTTCTTCCCGGCTATGACGGCGTCTACGAGCGTGAGCCGATTGATGCGACCATGTGTTATGTTCGCTCCATCTCCCGCGATGCTTTGATGACCGACCTTTTCAAAAAAATTCTTGCGGAATAAAGAAAAATATCGCTTTTTCGCAAAAACAATCTTGACAACCTGCTTTTTTCGTCGTATAATATTAGATGAGATTTAGAGTAGAAGGAAAAGAATGCAATGGGTGTATTCTTTTCCTTTTGCTTTTTTTGAGAAACAGGAGACGGTTATGACGCCAAAAGAACTCTATGACTCTCTGGGGGAGAGTCCGATTATTGCCGCGGTACATGACGAATCGTTCGACCGTGCGCTGAAATCTCCGGCAAATGTGATCTTTCTGCTCGGCGGGAATCTCCTGACGGTTGATGCACAAATCAAATCGGCCGGGCTGAACGGTAAGCACATATTTATCCACGTTGATCTTGCCGAGGGAATCGGTAAAGACAAAACAGGAATCGAATTTCTCGCCCGCTGCGGTGCAGATGGCATCATCAGCACCCGTGCCAATTTGATTCGCACGGCAAAGGAGCTTGGGCTGATGACGGTTCAGCGCTTCTTTGCTCTCGACTCTCAAGGCGTAAACAGCATTTCCGAGATGCTTGAGAGTACGAAGCCGCATTTGATCGAAATAATGCCCGGAATCGCCAGCAAGGTGATCAAGCGCTTCACCGGAAGTGCCATCCCCGTGATCGCCGGTGGGCTGATCGAAACCAAGGCGGAGGTTACCGAAGCCCTCGGCAACGGCGCAGAAGCCGTTTCCACCGGCAAGGAAGAGCTTTGGTATCTTTAATCATTTAGAAAAATTTTTATGGAGGAATAGATTCAACCATGATTTACGACGTAGCTGTGATCGGCGCCGGTGTAATCGGCGGTATGGTGGCAAGAGAGCTTTCCAAATATCAGCTCTCTGCCATTCTGATCGAAAAACAAAACGACGTTGCCTGCGGGGCATCAAAAGCAAACAGTGGCATCATCCACGGTGGCTTTGACCCGGAACCCGGTACCCTCAAGGCAAAGCTCAACGCTGAGGGCGTTGGCAAGCTCTATGCGGCAGCACGTGAGCTTCACGTTCCGCATATCAACAACGGATCCTTCGTTTGTGCGTTCGGCGCAGAGGAAGAGCCCGCCGTTGACGAGCTCTACGCAAGAGGTCTTGAGAACGGCATCGGACAGATGCGTATTCTCTCGGGTGACGAGGCGCGCGCCATCGAGCCTTCCCTTTCCCCCGCAATTACCCGCGTACTCGACGTGCCGACTGCCGGCATTATTTGCCCCTATGAGCTGACGGTTGCCTCGATCGGTAATGCAATGGATAACGGCGTCGCACTGAAGACCGAGTTCGACACGGTTGAGATCAGGAAGGCTGATGGCGTATTTACGCTGGTTTCGGCCGACGGAAGCGAAATTCAGGCCAGATACATTGCAAACTGCGCAGGTGCATATTCGGACAAAATCGCCCGTCTGATCGGTGACGAAAGCTTCACCATTATCCCGCGCGCAGGTCAGTACATCCTGCTTGACAAGGCAGAAGGCACTAAGGTTTCCCACACCATTTTCCAGGTACCCTCCAAGGAAGGTAAGGGTATCCTCGTATCCCCCACCGTTGACGGCAACCTCCTGACCGGCCCGACCGCCGAAAAGGTACCCACCCCCGAGGACACCGTCACGACGCCCGCCGGACTGGAGACGGTTATCCGCCTTGCCTCCAAGAGCGTTCCCTCGGTAAACTTCCGTCAGGTAATTACCTCCTTCAGCGGCGTTCGTTCCTCCGAGAAAAACGGCGACTTCATTATTGCGTCCAGCGAAAAGGATGCCGCGTTCGTCAACGTTGCGGCCATCGACTCACCCGGCCTTTCCTCCTGCGTGGCAATTGCCGAATACACCCTTGAGCAGCTTGCTGCAGCAGGTCTTCTCCTTGAAGCAAAGGCCGAATGGAATCCGAACAGAGAAAATCCCCACCTCTTCCGTTCGATGAACGATGAGGAAAAGGATGCATATATCAAGGCACATCCCGCATACGGCAAGATCGTTTGCCGCTGTGAGGGGGTCAGCGAGGGTGAAATTCGCGACGCCATCAAGCGTAATCCCCCCGCACGCGACCTAGACGGCGTCAAGCGCCGCACGCGTTCGGGTATGGGCAGATGCCAGGGCGGCTTCTGCTCGCCTTACGTCATGAAGCTCATCGCCGAAGAACAGAATATGTCGATCGAGCAGGTCACCAAGAACGGCGGAGATTCCGTCATGGTGATCGGCCGGATTTGAGGAGGTAGCGCAATGGTAAATCACAGCATTGTAGTCGTTGGCGGCGGCCCTGCCGGTATGGCAGCAGCTGTCACGGCTTATGATAACGGTGTCAAGGATATCGTCATCCTTGACCGCGAGCCGGAGCTTGGCGGTATTCTCCGCCAGTGTATCCACAACGGCTTCGGTCTGCACAAGCTCGGCCGCGAGCTCAGCGGTCCCGAGTATGCGGCAGTCTATCGCGATATGGTCGAGGAGCGCAGAATCAAGGTTTACTATGAAACGATGGTAACCGACGTTTCTGCCGACAAGATCGTTACCGCACAGAACCGCGAAGGTATTCTCAAGATCAAGGCAGACGCCGTCATTCTGGCAATGGGCTGCCGTGAGAGAAGCCGCGGAGCACTGAATATCAGCGGCACCAGACCTGCCGGCGTATATTCCGCCGGTACCGCGCAGAAGCTGATCAACTGTGAAGGCTATATGGTCGGCAAGAAGGTCGTTATCCTCGGCTCCGGAGATATCGGCCTGATCATGGCCCGCAGAATGTCGCTTGAGGGAGCAAAGGTTGAGGCTGTCTGTGAGCTGATGCCCTATTCGGGCGGTCTTACCCGTAACATCGTACAGTGCCTTGAGGACTTCGGTATTCCGCTCTATCTCAGCACGACGGTTGCCGAGATTCACGGCAAGAAGCGTCTTGAGGGCGTTACGATTGCACAGGTTGACGAAAACCGACAGATTATTGATTCCACCAAGCGATACATCCCCTGCGATACCCTGCTCCTCTCAGTCGGTTTGATTCCCGAAAACGAGCTGACCCGTGCGGCAGGCATTGCTATGAGCCCCATCACCAGCGGTGCGCTCGTTGACGAAAACCGTCAGACCGAAATCCCCGGCATCTTTGCCTGCGGCAACGTTCTGCAGGTACACGACCTCGTTGACTATGTGTCTGACGAAGCGGAAATCGCCGGTCTCGGTGCAGTTGCATACGTTCGCGGTGAGCTGAAGAACAGCGAAAAAATCACGACGACGCCCGGCTACGGTGTGCGCTATGTTCTGCCCCAAAGAATCAACAAAACGGCAGAGGGAGACGTTTCGCTCTTCCTGCGCGTATCCAACCCCTACGGCAAGGTCAGATTCACGGTTAAATCGGGCGATGAAGTCCTGGCAACCGCAGTCAGACTGAAGGCCGCTCCGGGTGAAATGGAAAAGCTCACGATCAAGAAGGACAAACTTGCTCTGGCTTCGGGTGAGATCACCGTCTCGATGGAGGAACTGTAATGAAAAAAGATTTGATTTGTATTATTTGCCCGCGCGGCTGCTCGCTCAGCGTCGATACCGATTGTACACCGATCTCGGTAACCGGTCATTCCTGCCCCAAGGGAGAGCAGTACGGTATTAATGAGACAACCAATCCGACCAGAACCGTAACCTCCATCGTTCGCGTCTCGAACCGCAAGGATACGATGGTAAGTGTCAAGACCTCCTGCCCCGTTCCGAAGGGAAAGATTTTTGATGTTATGGAAGAAATCCGAAAGGTCAGCGTTCCGGCTCCCGTCAAGATCGGCGATGTGATTATCCGCGATCTTTTCGGTGCGGATATTATTGCCACCAAGGATATTCTCTAATAAAAGAACTGCATTGCGCCGAATTTAGCGCAATGCAGTTTTTTACAGATTTAAAAAAATGATGGAAACAACACCAAGGGCGTATCCGATCATTTGCAGACGGGAAAGTTTTTCGCGGTAAATAAAGAGCGCAGCACAGAAGGTCAGCGTAATACCGCCGGCGGAAATACTCGGGAAAAGCACGGAATTGGCTAATTTCCCGCCAAGAATCATCACAAGGAGATTAACGATGCCGTTTGCGATTCCCTGAAACGGTGCATATCGCAGACATTGCACGGCTGAAGTCTTGCGAGACGCTTTCCCGGTCAGCGTGCCGAGGATAAATAAAAGCACCGATGCGGTAAGCAGAGCAACAATCATGAACTCGTTTTTGTAATTCCCGTCAAAAGCAAGCTGCTGCATCTTCTGCACGGTCGAGCACATTCCATTGCCGACAAATCCGATCAGGACACAAATAAGCCAGGCAAGTGATAATTTCATTTCCTCTTTTTTCATATTGATCAAGAAGAGAGAGAGGAAAAGGCTGAGGAACCCGATGTATGAGAAGGGGGAGAGCTCTTCCTCAAGGAAGAGAATTCCATATGCAGTCGGAATAATCAGCGAATAGGAATTGAGCAATGCGGAAATGGAAAGCGGTCCTTTCTGAATCGCCAGCGCCGATCCGCCGATAGCTGCTGCGTACGCAGCGGCAAAACCGAAGGAATACGGCAGAAACGCCGGATTGAAATTCAGCTTAAAGCCTGAGCTGATGACAAAGAAAAGCATCGCAAAGAACGCAGAAACCGATGCAAACAAAACCATATTCGGCTTTTTCGTCCGAATGGAATACTGCTTGGAAAAAATACTTTGCACCGAGGATACCACGACGGTCAGAAGCAAAAGAAGATATGCCATAGATTCACCTGATTCTAAATATTGTATACGGAATAAATGTAAGTCAAATGTTTTCCGCTATCGATTCAATATTTTACTGCTTTTTTTTAAAAGATTCAACGCAATATCTTCTCTTTTTCTTGCATTATCTTCCTGCGGATTTTTCATTTTCCTTGACATTGTATGATTTTGATGTTATACTGTTCTGCGGGGTGATTGAGCAATGATAAAATATGACAAAGCGCGTCTGGAAAAAATCATAGAAGACTATGCAAACGTAGCAGGAGTGAGTATTTCGGTTTGGGACAGTGAATGCAATCCTCTGACCGATGCTACCTATAAAACGGCCGTCTTCTGTGAACATATAAAATCCTTTCCCGGAGGAAAAGAGAAATGCCTTTGCTCGGATTTTGAAATGATCAGCCGATGCAGAGAAACCAAGCAGTTTGTTGCCCACGTCTGTCATGCGGGAATTACCGATGCGGTTTATCCGATTATAAAAAACGATATTATCCTCGGCTATATCATTCTCGGCCGTATGCGAACCGAGCAAAAATTCTCCGATATCGCTCACCGTTTGAATTGGATATCTCCCCTTCCCGATACCCTTGTGCGTGAATATGCCGACCTTGAATTCTACCGCAGTGACCGTGTGCGAAGCATTGCCAATCTGGCGGCAATTATCACCGCCTATATACTGACCGATAACGTGATCAATGCGGACTTTGATCACGCAATTAAAGACGCAGTGGAGTACGTCGATGCCAATCTCTCGGGAGACCTTTCCATCGATACCTTGTGCAAACAGCTGAACATATCGAAAAATCTGCTGTATAAAAATTTTCATCTTGTCTTTAACCGAACGGTAAACGATTATATTAGTGAGCGCAGGATTGAGCGCGCAAGGTTTTTACTCAAAAATACGGCAAAATCAGTCAACGAGATTGCTGAAGAGACCGGAATCGGGGACTATACGTATTTCTGTAAGCTGTTCAAAAAACGGACCGGCCTGTCACCAACGCAATATCGAAAATCCGTACAAGCCTGATCGTGCACAAAAAACGGGATGTCCTCTGACATCCCGTTTTTTTGTTATTCTTCAACGTAAACAATCGGCGTGGAAATAATTCCTTGCTCCTTGAGTCGATATTCATATGTCCACTCACTGCCAGTGCTGAACCAGGATGAGGGTGATGGATACGGATGCAGGCGATCTGCATTATGGATATTGCCAAAGCAGTTGTGTCTGGAAATATATGCCTTCACGTCGACCTGATGTGTACCGGCCTTGACTTTGCCGAGGCTGATTTCATAAGGGGGATAAACGACACAGCCTAATTTCTTTCCGTCAAGTGATGCGGTCAGCACAGCGGCGCGGTAATGCGGGATCCGCAAACCGAGGCGACCGTCTTCGGAACGGTCGAGTGGCAGGTGATAGGTTACACTTCCGCCGTAGTAAGGCAGCTTCTGTCGGGTAATATCATCAAAGGAAAGCCTCTCGGGAAGCGCAGTAATTTTCCGTTCTCGCCCGTTCACCTCAACGCCGAATTGGCCGAGCAGATAGCAGGCTTCCACGTATTTTCTCACGCCGTACGGTAATTTTACCGTAATCACCGTCCTGCCGGCAGGTAGATCGGGCAGCGCGAGCTTTCGGATGGAGCGGTCGGTGTAATATCCTGTATCCCGCTTCTCGAGCTGCAGACCATTTACCGTAACCTCGGCAACATCTGCATCTTCAAGGGCAATTTCTGCGCCGATGAGCGGAATCTCGCTCTGTACGGTGAATCTGAGCGTAACCGTGTGATCTGCCCGTGTATCCGAAATTACCCAGGGCTGTGCAAATGCCTGGATTCTGCGGGGGTATCCGAGTCGTTCACGCATCTTCCCGTCCGCACGAAGAATTTCTTCAAGCGGAGCAAAGTCCTCGTCGTCGAGTGCCATTTCCACCATGTCAAACAAATAGACATTCGGCTCATCAAGAGAATACGAAACCGACGAATCCGGGAGCTGATACTCATGCGTCCGTCTTCCGGTCACTACTTCAGGCGTGCATACGGTGTTATCTGCGTCTTCAAAATAAATCAATGCCGAATCATATTCATAAAGATCAATCTCAAGTGATGTACAATCGTCGGAGACAGCCGCAGGAAGAGGATAAATCTCTCCGGTTTGTGTATCATATCGCTTAGGGGTGTGCTTCCCTTTCAGTGTAATTCTGTAGCTTCCCTTCTGCGGAATATCCTTGTTTCTCGGTTCATCGCAATGGGAGATAAAAAGCCAAATGCCGTCAGTATCCCGTCGGAGCTGATGGATCAGATTTGTTGCATAATTTCCGGTTTTGTTTCTGATCTCAACCGTTCGATATGGCTCGATGGCCTTCAGCACGGCACTCCTGTTGAAAGAAATAACCGTTCCCTTTTCATAAAGCGCCATTCCTCTTGCGGAAGGAATTGCGTTTTCATATTTGGGTGCATCTCCCATGAAAATCAATTTGCCGCCCTGTTCTGCAAAGGCTTCGAGACGTTCAAGTGTAGTGGAGCGAATTGTTTCGCATTCGGGAACAATAACAACATCATACGCCATCCGACCGACCTTGAGCGGTGCACCGCCTTCAGTGCACTGTTCGGGAAGAAGTGATTCGCAGATGAAGTCAAAGTCAATATTGCCGCGGAGAAGCCACTCGGTGAGCGAGAGGAAATTATCGTCCATGCCGCTGCGTGCCAGCGCAGTTTGCTCCGTCGGGCCCCAATGGAGCCAATAGCTCTCAACGGGATGGATTACACCGACACGAACCATCGGCTTACCTCGGGTAAGGGCTGTGTTGAGACGAGCAAAGTGGTCCTCAATATAAGCGTATTCCTTATACCATGAAGATTGATAAGAGATTGAGGCAGGATAATCACGCTTGGCATCTCCCTTCATCGAAACCCAGGAGAGATGAGGGACACGAACGGTAACGCCCATTGCGGCTTGCCAGTCACCGTGTAGTTTATGTCCGCGGAAATCGAAATCCCATGACGTCACACCGTACAGTTCACTCATCATACCGGGACATCCATACTGACGGGTGGCCGACTGTGCCTGCTTTGCTGTGGTAAATTCAAATTTTGCGCACAGCATATCGATTCCGGGAATGTGGAAGCTTCGGTATGAGCGCATTGTGTCGCCAAGCGCCAGGGTCTGTGAATACAGGGTCGGCTCCTTCATCATATGTCCGGTCAGCGCAAGCCCGTTCTCCGCGCACCAGGCGCCGCACTGATCGGCAAATGCAGAAGCAAAGCATTCGGCAACAAAATCGTGATAATGATAGCGTACAACCGATACACGGTCATCCGGTAAATCCCAAAGAAGCTCGGGAAGATGGGCAATCAGAGAATAGTTATATTTTTCGAAAAATTTTGCCTCCAACCTATCGGTCCACGGAAGCGTAACATCCTGGCGGCTGTCAGCAAATGCCAGCGTCTGCTTATGGGAGAACTGCGGTTCATCGGTAAAAATGGCGGGAATTACGCCTCCGAATTCATCTGCAAAATACGCCCGATAGCGTTCATGCGTAACGGCAATAAAGGCCTGCACTGCCTCATCGTCCAACGTATCCAGATAGGCCTGTCCGTTAAAGCGGGGGTTATCGGGGGCAATGATGCGATAAACCTTCCACGCCGTTCCCGTCGGTGCATCCCCATCTTCGATCATGCAGTAGGATGACAGGGTTTTATCCTTGCCAAGACAAACATCATATATTCCGAGCAAACATGCATCTGCCGGGGGACAGTAATCCTCTCTGCAGGTAAAGAGAATATATTTCTGGCGAAGCTGTTTGTTTTTGGTCACAATTCCGCCGGCATATCCCGAAGGCCATCGGTCTTCGTCATAAAGCCAGGCAAGCATGTCGGTTTCCTTGGCATGCTCGACACATGCGCGAACATGCTCCATGAAGGTTTCACCGAGATACTCATCCTCAAGGCCGGTACGCACATGCATATGGAAGCCGCCAAGGCCCATCTCTTTGAATATGTCAATCTGTCGGAGCAGCTCTTCCCTGTCCAGCTTACAGTTCCACGCCCAAAAGGGTGTTGCGCGGTATTCTGCACCGGGATTGCGGAAAAGCTCGGGATCCAGATGCGGTTTCTGTGTATTCTTTTCATAAAGCATGAAAATCACCTCCCTCAGCAAAATACGTAAAAAAGAGGAAAAGAACCGATATTTCTTTTCCTCTTTCTCCTTATTCCGGATCAATTATACTATAATCCCAAGAGATTGTCAAGTAAAAAAGATACCGTGCGCAATTGCACGGTATCTTTTCGGGGGTTATCTCTGCTGCTGCAGATCGTAGTGAATATCGTAAGCCTTTTCTTCTTCGGTGAACTTATGACGGGTATCGATAACCTCGCCGTTGTTCCACTTTCTGTCTTCAACATCCTCAGCCGTACCCATAACGGTTACGTTGACCTGTCTGCGGCGAGCGATGACATGGTCCCAGTCGATGAAGTAGATGTGTGCGAACAGACCCAGGTCGAGCTTACCGTCCTTAATGGTCAGGGTTTCGCTTCTGCCGAAGAAGCAGGAACGAAGGTGGCCATCGGTGTTCATGCTGGAGTAGTCGCCGGGCTCGTTGACGTATCTGCCGTACTGTGCATGGATCGGGCCGGGATGACGGTACTGATGTTCCTCTGCAAAGTCGGGAATCATCTTTCTCATGATATCGAGCAGGTCATGCTGCAGGAACTCCAGATCGAAGGAGTCGATGTCGTGCGAGCATTCCTGAACCATAACCGAGCAGGTGGTGTGGTGAGAAACGATAGCAACGGTACCGTTCTTTACACCGGAGGCAGCGACGATGTCGAGAATCTCTTTTCTGATGTCGTGGAAGGTAGGGATCCAGCCTCTGGACTGAAGCTCGATTTCTTTCTGGAAAATCTTGAATTCCATGTTAAAAATCTCCTTATGGATTTAATTATTTTTGATTGAGCCGTTTTCCTACGGCACCCGCAGGATGAATCACGG
The DNA here is from genome assembly GCA_045597265.1 of Eubacteriales bacterium. Classification (GTDB taxonomy): domain Bacteria; phylum Bacillota; class Clostridia; order Oscillospirales; family CAG-272; genus SIG693. Next base: position 19,150 of record JAZODX010000007.1, read on the forward strand.
CAAATTCCTCATTTTGGAAATCGGTATACTCGATCAGTGCGGTCTGCAGTGCGTCAAAGATCGCCGACGTCACGGCAAAACTGGTCGTACCCTGGCAATTATAGCGGTCACACTCACGGGTGACTGCCATGGCCAGAACAATGTCAGCCTTCTCTGCGAGCGGGCTTGCGGTATTCTCGGTGACGGCGATAACGACGGCGCCCTTCTTGCGGCAGATATCCGCGATGGGCATCAGCTCGTCCGTTTTACCGCCGCGGGAAACCAGCAGAATAACGTCATCCTTCTGCATAAAGCCAAGTGCACCGTGGACGGCCTCGGCAGGCGAGATAAAGCGGGCGGGACGCTCAATACAGCACATCAGATGGGCAAAATGCTGACAAGCGATACCTGAATGGCCGCAGCCGGCAGCTGCAATACGCTCCGCTCCGGCCAGCGCTTTGACTGCACGGTCAAATTGCTCGGGATCGAGCACCTCAGCCGTTTTTGCGAGTGATTCCGCTTCAATGTTGAAGGGCTGTTTCAAATCAAAGGTATAGCTCATTTTCCGTTGACCTCATCCCAGGTTTTCCGCAGAGTGTAGAGCATTTCCTCGGCGGCTGCCTCGGGGTCTGCTGCCTTCATAACACCGCTGGTACAGCCGGTTGCCTGTGCACCTGCACGGATAACGTTTGCCACGTCATCGGGACCTGAGATGCCGGCCCCCTGAAGCACCATGATATCGGGGTTAATGGCACGAACTGCCTCGATGGTATCACGGACGTAGCCCATATCGCTGGCAACACCGGTACCGATCAGATCGGTCGGCTCAGCCACGATAAGATTGGGCGCCATAAGTGCGATCTGTCGAATCTCTTCAACGGTATCCGCACAAACGATAGTCGCAAGGCCAACCTCGTCAGCGCGTGCGATTGCCGCCTTAACCTCATCAAGCGTGAGCTTCTTCTCCGCATGGTTGAGCATTACGCCAACAGCGCCTGCATCGCGGACAGCCTCGGGCAGAACCGAGCCAAGTCCCCTTCCGGGAACGAGCGAATCCATATGCTGTGCATATACGTGGATGCGTTCGGTATTCTCGGCAAGCAGACGGATGTCGCAATACTGGGGGGTAATGATGACGTCAAGGTCGTATTTATACGCAACGGCGTCAACGGCCTTGGCCAGCTTGAGCATGCGCTCGCCCCACATAAAGCACTTCGGACCGATTTCAAAATAAGGCGCCCGAATGCGATAATTCTTGTACATAGTCTTCTCCTTCAGATCAAAGACGATCTATATTGAGATGGGGGATCGGGAGAGATGTCTCTCCCGATCGAATACGCGGTTTGGCCGATTAATAACCAACCTGCTCCCAGCAGTCAAAGGGTGCAGCCAGCTCTTCGCTGACGTAAACCTGGGTCTTCATGAGCTGAAGCATGGAGCTGGGGACGAGAGGTGTGACTGGGCCGTGCAGAACGAGTCTGGAGGTCATTCTCTGCCAGGACGAGAAGGTATTGTTGGTCAGAAGTGCGTGAACCTCAATGCGCTCACGTGCATTCTTAACGTCAACCGGACCGATGGTTGCTGCGCAAGGCGGAACGTCTGCAATGTAACCGGACTGGCCGAATACACCGTGGAGGGAGTTCTGTGCAACCGTCAGGGGGTGCAGCTTAACGATGCGAGCCTTCTGGTTGAGGTACTCTTCGTCGATCACGTCCTTACCGTTAACGAACTCATCAACGGGATCGATAAATGCCATGTGGCCGGTCCATCCGGGAGAAGAGGAGCAGATATCTGCGCCGCCCTCGCCGCACTCGGTGATCATGTCGGAGTAGTGAGCAATGTTGGCGTTGGTGGGATAGTGAACGTTCTCAAGGGGCATTCTCAGCTTGGGATCGATCTGGTAAACGAAGTACTTCAGCATCGAATGGGCAAAGCCGGCCTTGTAGGTCTCGGGAGCGATGTTGCCCTGATCGTCAGCCCATTCGTCCATAGCAAAGATATGGAGGTTGCGGCAGTCAACGTTGAAGTAGTTGATCAGCTGAGCCAGCGGGATGTAGGTCTCGGGCTCGGGGTTGCCGAGGATCATGGTGTACTTCTTGCCGGCTTCAGAGGCAGCCTTCAGGCGGGAGAACAGGGTTGCAATCAGAACGGGATGCGGATTCTGCATAACCTTGATCTTGAAATCAGGGTTAGGATGCTTTTCCAGATCCTTGCCGCTGATCTTGCGGAGTCTCTCGCAAACTTCTCTGTCCTTAAAGGGGACATAGTCGCCGGGCTTAAAGTCAAAGGACGTTGCGGGGTCGAAAATGATGTCTTTCATTTCTTTCAATCTCCTTTATAAAAAATTTTTATTGTTATATGCATTAACTTCGCGCTTATTTGACCTTCGCGCCGTTAAGATATACCGATTTTACGCTGAACTTGTCATCGACGAAGATCAGATTGGCACGGTTGCCGCGCGCAATCGATCCACGGTCGGTAAGACCGAGCAGCTTGGCAGGGTTGGTGGATGCGTACTTGAAGACCTGGCAGAGAGATGCGCCGGTATGTACCATCATATTGCGGCAGGGACCGTCAAGAATCATCTTACTGCCGGCAATTTCTCCTGCAAAATCAAAGTTAATATCGTCGGCACCGGCGTAGAGATCACCGTCCGGAATCGGACCGTGCTCAACGAAGGCGTCGGCGATCAGGATAATCCGATCATCGCCCTTGATTTTCTTGATCAGACGAAGCATATAGGGGTCAACGTGAATGCCCACCTTGTCGCAAATCAACTCGGTATAGATTTCGTGATTGTAGAGCGCCGTTTCATCCACACACGCACTTCTGCATTCGGGATAACGCTGAAGCGTACCGGTTGCATTGGTGTGGTGCGTAGCCAGCTTAAGGCCGTACTTCATCAGCTTTTCGATCTGTGCGGGCTCCGCTTCGCTGTGGGCAACCGAGAAAACGGCGTCGGGATTCTTTTCCTTGACGTAGCGAACGAACTCTTCAATATTCTCACGCTCGGGTGCGACACACCAGACGCGGGCAATATCATACGCTGCGTCAACGACCTTCTGGAATTTTTCGCGCGAAACGACGTCCCTCCAGGGATTGCTTTCGCGGTTGCAGCCAAAATTCGGGTTAAGATAAGGTGCTTCCATATACAGACCAATAATATTTTCGGCATTCCCCGATTCCATTGCGCGGCGGATGCACCCGATCTGTTCCACGAGCTGATCGGCCGTCATATTGAAATAAAGTGCCGGCATAACGTCGGTTACACCGTGATCAAGCAGGGTTGCGGCGGCCTTGACGGGATCTTCGGTAAAGAAGGTTTCCCCATCGGCATGGGTATGAATATCGATCAGACCCGGACCAACGTAAAGCCCTTCGGCGTCGATAATCTCCATTCCGGCAGTGTCGATCTTACAGCTCTTGCCATAGTCAACGATTCTGTCCCCGTCGAGCACGATGGCGGCGTCCGGAATCATATGGTCGGGCATAATCAGCGTTGTGTTGATGATTGCGGTCATGGCATATTCCTCCCGATTGTTATTCTTTCCTACAGGATTTTTTATATTGGGTGGGGGTCATCCCCGTGCATTTCTTGAAAATGGTAGAAAAATAATGCGGATTAGTAAAGAGAAGCATTTCCGAAATTTCGAAAAAATTCTTTCCGGTTGCACGAATCAGCCGTTTTGCCTCGTCAATTTTCATCATGTGAAAATAATCGACGATGGAATAACCGCTGACCTGCATAAAATGGCGGGAAATATAGGATTTACTGAAGGAGAGCGAACGGCTTAATTCATCCATGGTGAAGCGGCTGTATAGCCTCTTCTCCATAAAATCAATGACACGGATTGCCAGATCGTCATCAATGACGTCTTTGGTGTGAAATATCTTCTTGCTTCCGAGCTGGTCCTTGTTTCCGCGGATAAGCTCAATAAGCATCATTTCAAGACGGATCAGAATGGTCTGTTCCCCGCCCCAGAGATGATTCTCCGGCTTCGGCTTAAGCCCCTTCATCTGCGGATCATTGTAGGACAGATCAAAGGTCTCGTTCGCTTCGTAAAGAATCGCGGCAATGTGCTGACGAATCGACATGGAGGCCTCAAGAAGCCGCTCCTCAAAGAAGCGCATGGCAGGAGAGTTGCAGAAGAAGCTGATAATGAAGACGTTTGACGGAATGCCCGACACAGGGAGAATTTTATGCCGTTCAAACGGCCGATGGATATAGAGCTGCCCCTGCTTGAGCAAAAAGCAATTATCATCTGCCACAATATTGCATTCTCCGCGATCGATAAACACCATTTCCCAAAAGGCGTGCTCCTCGACGGCGTCTTCATATCGGTCATCAAACTCAAAATAGTGGATCGTTACAATCGAATCAATTTCGATTGATCTGGCGATTTTATGCTCAAAATACTCGTTCATGCTCTCCTCTTGAAAGGACTCCGCTTTCGCACATACCTTTTCGTATAATATTATACACCATATTTTTCTTTTTTGCGTACAGCATTCTACCTGTTTTGTACAGAAAAAAGCATTCTTCAAAATTCTGTACAAAATTCTCTTTTCTTTTTTCTGCTTTTATTATAGCCGAACCCGAGGATTTTTTCAAGTTTTTTTTGAAGACAAGAAAAAGAAGTTCGTACAAAAATACGAACTTCTTTTTACACGCCTATTTATGCGTCCGCTCGTTGGCGAGCAGCCACGATTTAATCGGCAGGCCGCCGCCAAATCCGGTCAGACTGCCATCCGCACCGATGACACGGTGACAGGGAATCACGATCACGATCGGATTATGGTGCACAGCACCGCCAACCGCGCGGCAGGCGGAAGGCCTTGCAATGGCAGAGGCAATTTGACCGTAACTGCGAACCTCTCCGTACGGAATCGAGGCAAGCTCATGCCAGACGCTTTCCCGAAATGCGCTTGCGGAAAAAGCAATCGGCAGATCAAAACGCTGCAGACGCCCGGAAAAATATGCTTCCAGCTGACTGCGTGCTTCGTCCAGAAGCGGTGATGCACGATTCCCCTCGAGAAGGTTGTCGGCTAAAATGCCAAAGGAGATACCGGTCAACCGCTCCTCGCATTCGGTAACGGTCAACGTGCCGATCGGCGAATTGACAAGAATTGAGACAGCGGAAGACGTTCTGTTCATATTTTCCCCTCTTCCTTCTTTCTTCTGTCAATATTTTACCGCACTTTCTGCTTCGATGCAAGCTTTATTTTTTCGTTTTCCCACAGCCCTTATCGAAGGAGGGATTGCAGGCATAGAAATTTCGGCTGTCCATATGATCCTGTGCGATACGCAGGGCATCGCCGAAGCGTTGATAATGCACGATTTCCCGCTCACGCAGGAACTTGATGGGGTCGCGGACGTCCGGATCATCAGCCAGGCGAAGAATGTTGTCATAGGTTACTCTCGCCTTTTGCTCCGCAGCAAGGTTCTCGTTGAGATCGGCCAGAATATCCCCCTTGACCCCGATATATTTCATATCCATCGGAACACCCGATGCAGCAATCGGATATATTCCCGTCGTATGGTCAACGAAATACGTGTCAAAGCCGCTCGAGCGAATTTGCTCCTCGCTTAAATTCTTCGTCAGCTGATAAAGAATTGCCGCAATCATTTCCAGGTGTGCAAGCTCTTCCGTTCCCACGTCGGTCAAAATTCCCGTTACTTCTTTATACGGCATGGCGTATCTCTGGTGCAGGTAACGCATTGAAGCGGCCAGCTCGCCGTCAGGACCGCCAAGCTGACTGATAATGATTTGAGCAAGCTTCGGATTCGGATTTTTTATCTTGACCGGGTACTGTAATTTCTTCTCATAACTCCACATAACGTGCCCTTTCCTTTCTGATCGTTTGGCTCAATTGGCATCATATTCCCACGGCCAGGGATCTTTTATCCAATCCCAACTGTCTTTCGAACGGTTTCCGCAGAAGGTCATCGGCCCGATTTTTTTCTCATACTCATCGACAAGCATTTTTCTCTCTTCGATAAGTTTATGATAATAGGCAAGGGCTTCGGCGTTATGCGGATAGGCATCCAGGTAGAGCACCGTTTCGTAAATCGAAAAATCTATCATGCGCATCTTATTCAAAAGCTGTTTTCCCAAATTATTTTCCACGGTAGCAGCCTCCTCTGACCCCTTCAACCTCCCAGGGTTTATCTAATTCCTTAAACAGGGTTCCGCGACGCAACGCCATATCGGGCGAATAAATTCCGCGCCAGATCTGGCAGGGAGAATAAACCATTGCCAAGGATTCGTTTTCGAGCTTATGGCAGCGGTGCATCCCTTCCCCGCCGCTCACGTTTCTCTGCATGACTTCACTGTCGCGCTCACGGCCGGGCATATTTTTCTCTTCACATCCGCGGCAGCTGCAATCGGATCTGTCATGATCGTCATCCGCAAGCAGACGGCGGATGAATTCTTCGTCGACACGGTCACGCGGTGTACGCATATCATCTGCGCTGTACATTGGCATTTTCTCCTTTTCATGTTCTGAAGACGATTTTCACGCTTCGCTGACAGTATATGCTTTTTTTCGTAAGGGGTGCGATACCGAAAAGAAAAGGCATCGGATACCGATACCTTTTCTTTTCGGTTATGATTTGATTCCATAATATAGCGCAAGTGCTGAAATATCTTCTTGCCCAAGCGCTCCGTCAAAAATGATAATTTCATCAATCGCCGCAGGGAGAGAATCATTATATTTTCCCGTTCCGTCTTGACCGATATTCAAAACGTTGATCGCATTCAGTGAAGTGTTTTTAAGCTCCTCGGGAATTTTTTCGGTAATCCTTCGATCAAAGTCGTATACAATGCTTACCGTTCCCGCCTCCCGATCGACCGAGAGAATTACGTGCATCCATCCGTAATGATAATCCATAGGAAGCGGATACCACGCCTTCATACTCGCAGAGCGATCCTTGTTTCCCATCGCAAACTGAACGCTGTTATGCTTAAGCGCAAGAATATATCCCGGATTTTTGCTGCTGTCCCAGTCCTTGTTGGAAAGAATTGCCGGATCACCGTTCGTGCCGGGGGTATTGATCCAGAAGGATACCGAAAAGCTTTTATTTTCCGGTGTATAATCGTGAATGGAAATATATCCGTCATAAACCTCCGCAGCCTCGCCGTAATAACCCGGACAATACGTAACCCTATTCGACGTGGATACGGTCACTTTCCCTATTGCGTCGGTTTCGGCGCCGTCAAGTGGGAGATAGGTATGGATTCGTTCCGCGGAAAAGAAATCTGTCAATGCTCTTCCGCTGCCGGCGGCCGGTGTTGGCTCACTTTCTTTGGTGCGAACAGCAGAAACGGCAAATTTCTTGATCGAAGTCAGCTTGCGGATGGACGTTCCGCCATCCAACAGGGAAACCACGTAGATATCATCGTCGATCACGCTGATATTCTCGGGCTCTTCCCCACCCAAAATATCCAGATAAATCAGCGAGACAAACCTTCCATCCCAGTCATATACGGTGATTACGTTTTCATCATATAAAATAAAATAAATATACTCGTCATCACTCGTCACCCCCTGCGCGACGTATCCCGTCGTCAGAGAGGTGGCGCTGTGCCGTTCACCGATCTGCTTGAAATTGGAATCTAAAATATAAAAATCCTGTCCGCCATTAATTCCCACAACGTAACAATCCCTGGTGTCGTTATAGGAAATACTGTATATGCTTGCGCCTATGCGCATCTTTCTCGTAACTTGAAGGGTCTCGGGAGAAATAATCGAAATGATATTGCCGTCATAGTGACAGTTGACTGCAATGAATTCCCCGGTTTTGGAGTTATAGGTAAGGTCATTTGCATGATTGATATACAGTTCCCCGCTTACCGCGATCGTTTCCTGCTTCTCTATGTCATATTTTACAAGACGAACAATATTGTCCCGCTCATTGCTGGCTGTATCCTTTTGAATAAAGAACTGATACTGATAGGTCCCATCCGAATATCCGCCCTGCCCCGTTACAGAGATATCATCGGGGCATGGAATAATACCGATTGTCTCTGATTCGGCGACGATCCTATCACTGCTTTTCAGAAGGTTATGCAGCGCAGAAGGTCCGATAGCCTCGGGCTGATTGTCCGGCGTTTTCGTCATCTCAGGTGCATTGGTCGTTTCGGGCAATTTCGTCGTTTCCTTAGTTGCTACAGGCTCACTTTCCGGATCATGACCCTCCGTGTCAATCATTCGGCATCCCGCCATCCCAAATATCAAAAGACACGCCAAAAGAAAGCCGGGGATACACTTCCATAAGCGTTTCATCTGATTTCCCTCCGTTATCATCGTGTAAATTCGGGGCATATAAAAAGTATATATTAACTGCGCTATCGTGTCAAGACAAATATGTGATAATGAAATTTTTTATATTTTTGCA
>JAZODX010000008.1:0-32441 GCA_045597265.1 Eubacteriales bacterium
GCTTCTTGGTACCGACGAACAGGAGCGTACCGCCCTCAGCAGCGATGTCACGAACGAAGGTGTAAGCTTCCTCGAACTTATTAGCGATAGTCTGGAGGTCAAGGGTATAGATACCATTGCGCTCGGTGAAGATGTACTCAGCCATCTTCGGGTTCCATCTTCTGGTGTGGTGTCCGAAATGAACACCTGCTTCAAGCAGCTGCTTGATCGAGATAATCGACATTTTCATGTCCTCCTTCGGTTTTTCCACCACAGCACACGACGTTTTGACCTGCCCGTGAGCCGGCACCGAAAACGCCTCGGGTACTGTGTGTGTATTATTTTTTGCGCAAAAGGGCATAAATACCGCTTTTTTCGCAATTGTAGATATTATAGCACAGAAGCGCGTGCTTGGCAAGTATATCCTCTTTATGTTCACACTTTTTTTACAATTAGCCAAACCATTTCGGATGCTTTCGACGATGCTCCTCGCCGTTTGGCGGACAGCATGAGATATTTTCCGCCCGAACGAGAATGGCGTCAGCACCGATCGTTTCGATTTTCTCCCATGGAACGGCAATCACCTCACAACGTCCAAAGCCGAGCAGACCCGATTCTCCCGGCACAAGAATCGTCTCGATTCTGCCGTCACAGAGGTTGATTTCCAGGTCGCAGATAAATCCCAGGCGGCTGCCGTTGCAGAGGTTGATCACTTCCTTTTGCCGCAGTCCCGAATAAGTACAGTTCGCCATACCCTTCCCTCCTTATATGTTTTCAATTCAGCATATGCGGAGGGCAGAGAAAAATGACGCGGCACTCAGAGCCGATGCACCGTAACGGGCTTGCCCGCCTTTTGGCTGTAGGCGATGACCGAGGCTGTTCCGCGCGATTTTCCGTCCCAGAGGGCAAGGACAGCGTCGGCGTAATCCACGATGGCGCGGTTGCGAACGTGCGGTGCACCTCGCCCGTAACGGGCGTAATCAGGGAGAAATTCGGTGAGGTGAATCCCGTTTGCTTCGGCATAGCACCGCGCGCAGGTGTCAATCCCCTTCGCCCCGCCCGTCACAATCTCGGTGATGTTATCCGGAAGGAAGGGGGAAAGATCGTCAACCGTAAGCGTTCTTGAACCGATGATCGCTAATTTCATTTGATATACCTCAATACTACAATTTGCATTTATTTTGAAGTCGTATTTCACATTATATCACAATGCAAGCATAAAATAAAGTCATAATAGATATATTATGAGGTAAAAATATGGCGATTAAGCATTTAACGATTCGTATTGATGACAAAGTACTCGATAAGCTTCACTATATTGCAGATTACGAGGGACGCAGTGCAAACAGCCAGGTCCTGATTTTGATTCGGGACGCAATCGAAGCATACGAAGCCAAGCACGGCGAAATTCCGACGGGAACGAGAAAATAAGGTTCCAAAACGGTACTTTCTGTTATAGAAAGTACCGTTTTTTCGTATCAATTTGTTGACGAACAGAACGATGCGCACCCTTAGCCTTCCCCAGCGGGGAAGGGGGACCACGATAGTGGTGGATGAGGAGATCAATGTGGTATGCATAAAATCTCTATGCGTCGGCTTTGGTAAGTTCTTTGCGTATGTTACTCTTGTGCAATGTGCCAAGGGAATATGCAGCACAGAGGATGCTCTCCTCATCCGTCACGCTTCGCGTGCCACCTTCCCCGCTGGGGAAGGCTAAGAGTGCGCATTACATACAGATCAATTCGGCCTTGCGTTCGGGTAGTGCACATTTCTTTCCTTATCTTATTGACATTACCCGCCAAAAGTGATACAATATTTCGAAAGGAAAGACATTGCCCGTCTTCTGTATTTGTTCAGTCAATCCATTATTTCGGAGGAATATTCCCATGTTCAAGACAGCCTTTTATGAAAAAGAAATCACCCCGCCGCTCGGCTGCTATCTGCCCGGTTATTTCAATATCCGTGAGGGCAGTGACGTCAAGGACAGACTCTATGCCCGCGCCTGCGTCATTGAAGCGAACGGCGAAAAAATTGCGTTGGTCTCACTTGACAGCTGCCACTGCACCAAAATCGTTCGCGATATGATTGCTGAGCGCGTCAGTGCATTCACCGATATCAAGCCCGAGAACATTCTCGTTGCCGGCACACACACCCACACCGGCATCCCCAACATTGAGTTTGACCGCGACGCCCGCGTCAAGGCAAACCAGGACGGCTACTTCGAGCTCGTACCAAAGCTGATGGCCGACTGCGTCATTCTTGCCGACAAGCGTCTTGAAGAAACCGAAATTTCCTATGCGCTCGGTCAGGTTGAAGGCATTTCCTTCTGCCGCGACTACGAGATGAAGAACTCCACGCCGAGAACCAACCCCGGCAGACTGAATCCCGACGTGATCGGTCCCATGTCCGAGATCGACACCGAGCTTCCCGTTATGCTGATGAAATCGGCTGACGGTACGCCCAAGGGCGCCATCGTCGCCTTCGCCTGCCATCTCGACTGCGTGGACGGCACCGAGTATTCGGGCGACTACGCCTCCGAGATTGCTCTGCAGATGAAAAAGCTCTACGGCCCCGATTTCGTCACCCTCTTCTTCATGGGCACGGCCGGTGACGTCAACCATTTCAACGTCAACGTTGCAGGCGACGCACCCGACCACTACCGCAAGATGGGCCGCAAGATTGCAGGCGAGATGCTTCGCCTCTTCTCCTTTGCCGCACCGATCGCCGATACGGGCGTTTCCGCCAAGTACGAGGTGATGAAGATCAACCGTTCGCAGATCGAAGAGGAAAAGATTGCACAGGCAAAGCATATCGTGGCCACCGTTAAACCGATCGAAGGCATCAAAATTGCCGCCGACAACACCGACCCCGATCAGTATGCACTGGCCATGTCGAACTCGCTTCTCACCTTCCTCGAAACGACGCCCGAGGTGCTTGATGTTCCCGTTCAGTATTTCCGCATCGGCGATGTCAGCTTCTTTGCCTACCCCTCTGAGATTTTCTCCTGCTTCGGTCTCGACCTGAAGGCAAAATGCGGCAATGAAAAGCGCTTTGTTGCAACGATGTGTAACGGCTCCTTCGGATACGTTCCGCCGCACGAGCTCTTCTTTGATACCATTTATGAATCAAAGCCCGGTTCAAACAAGCTCGACCATAACGCCGGTTATATTCTGACCGAAAAGCTGCTTGAGATGAGCAAATAATCAAACCCAAAGGAGCGGCTCACCGAGCCGCTCTTTACGCTTCCCCAAAAATAATTACATAGTAAAACAGGTAATAAATATGAAATTTACTGCAGCCGGTGATGTACTTATTCAGCGCCGCATCTATGATAGCTATGCCGGATTCAATGAAATCAAGGCCTTCCTTGCACGCGGCGATGCCCGCGTCTTCAATCTGGAGACGACCCTGCATTACGAGGGTGAATGCTATGCCTCGCAATATTCGGGCGGCACCTATCTCCGCTGTGATCCCGAGGTTTTCGGCGATCTGTTGGGCTTTGGCTTCAATATGACAACCCCCAACAACAACCACGCGATGGATTTCTCCTACGAGGGTCTGCTCAAGACCCGCGAATACATCGCGCAATACGACATTCCCCAATGCGGTACCGGTCGGAATCTCGATGAGGCATCGGCCCCCGCATATCTTGACACCCCGAACGGCCGCGTTGCTATGATCGCTGTCAACTCCACCTTCAATCCCGCCGCCATGGCAGGCCGTCAATCGCGCCGAATCCCCGGCCGCCCCGGTATCAACGGTCTGCGCTTCAACGAGCGCATTGTCGTTTCGGCTGAGGATTTCGAGAAAATCGTGGGAATCGGTGAGCGCTCGGGCATCAACGTGCAGAAAAACATCGAACGTGCCGAGGGCTATTGGACCTCTCCCCCGGAGGGAACCTATATGCTCGGCGATATCTGCTTTGTCCGCGGTGAGAACGCCGGACGGCAGACCTCCGTGGACCCGCGTGATCTCGCCCGTGTCAAGCAGGCGATTTACGAGGCTCAGCTGCAGGCCGATTACATCATCGTCTCCATGCATTCGCACGAGCTCTCGGGCATGACCAAGGAGTCCCCCGCCGACTTTCTGGTGGAATTCGCGCACGCCTGTATTGACGCGGGCGCCAACGCCGTGGTCGGTCACGGCCCGCATCTGCTTCGCCCCATTGAGATTTACCGCAACCGTCCTATCTTCTATTCGCTCGGCGACTTCATTCTTCAGCTGTACAACGTCAGCTTTGCTCCCGAAGAATTCTTTGAGACAAAGGGGCTTACCTCGGACACTGCAGTGCACGAGCTGCTTGCCATCCGTTCGAATCGCTTCACGCGCGGTCTGATGGTTGATCCGAAAATGAACGAGGCCGTGATCCCCTATTGGGAAACCGATGAGAAGGGCGATCTCACATATCTCGAGCTCCTTCCCATCAATCTCCACATGAACGGCAAGAAATCGGACGAGGGGCTTCCCTATCTCGGCGGAGATATTTCCTTCATGAACCGCCTCGCCGAAATCTCGGCACCCTACGGTACGAAAATCGAGATGTGCGGCGGCGTCGCGGTATGTAAATGGTAACGGAAAGAGAGGAAACCAAAATGGATTTTTCGCTTAATCAGGAAATTTTAACCTATATTGAGAATTCGGTTGATGAAGCGAAGGCTTTGCTTGAACAGATCTGTCGGATTCCCGCGCCCTCCAATCACGAGGAGAAACGCGCCGAGTTCTGCCGCGACTGGCTGCTCGGTATCGGCGCGGAGGGAACGTATATCGATTCCGCGCTGAACGTGATCTTCCCCATGAACTGCGAGGGACGGGACGACATCACTGTTTTTATGGCGCACACCGACGTGGTGTTCCCCGACACCGATCCCCTGCCCTACCGCGAGGACGAAAAGAACATCTACTCGCCCGGTGTCGGTGACGATACCGTTTGTCTGGTGATGATTCTGATGGCGGTCAAGTACGTTCTTGAGAAAGGACTGCGCCCGAAGAACGGTATGCTTTTCGTCGCAAATTCGGGCGAGGAGGGTCTGGGCAATCTCAAGGGTACCCGTCAGCTGATGAACGACTACGCCGGCCGCATCCGCGAGGTCTACACCTTTGACGGGCAGTATAATGCGCTTGTTACAAAATGCGTCGGCTCACACCGTTACCGCGTGATTTTCGAAACCGAGGGCGGCCATTCCTTCGGTGCATTTGGCAACCCGAGCGCAATTCACGCGATGTCCGCGCTGATCTGCCGCCTTTACGCCTGCGAGGTTCCGCAGCGGGAGAACACGAAAACGACCTACAACGTCGGCATCGTTGAGGGCGGCACGTCGGTCAATACCATTGCCCAGCGCGCCGAGATGATGTACGAATACCGCTCCGACGACAAGGACTGTCTTGACCGGATGAAGAACTTTTTCTTCTCCGAGATTGAGCGGGCACAGGCGTCGGGCAAGGCAAGGATCACCGTGGAAACGATTGGCATCCGTCCCTGCGGCGGTGACGTGGATGAGGATGCACTGCAGGCAATGATTGCACGCTGCGTGCAGATTTGCGAGAAATATTCAGGCATCCCCTGCAAAACCACCTCCGGATCGACCGACTGCAACATTCCCATGTCGCTCGGCATCCCTGCCGTCTGCCCCGGTGTTTACCGCGGCGGCGGATCCCACACGAGAGAAGAATGGCTGGAAAAGGACAGCATTCCCGTCGGCATGAAAATTGCCTTCGAACTGATTCTCGGCTATTTTGCATAACTTTATCCAAAAGGAAGAGACTGTCGCCGACACGGGCGACAGCCTCTTCCTTTTCGTTTGATTTTATTTCTGCATAACGTCCTCAAGTGCGCGGAGAACGCTCGTCTCAAAGCTCTCGGCAGCTCCCCAATCAAAGCCAAACAGACCCTCACCGCCACCGCCGCCAACCGTGTGGATGCGGGTTGTGCCCGATAAATTATCAATGGTGACGGTCAGCGTCAGGCGCTGGCCGACACGGTAATAATGCTTCTCAAATACAAGAACAATACAGCGGTATTCGCCCGCCTGACGGTCATAACGATCGATCAGCTCACCCGTAATACTGCCGTCCTCCACCGTTTGGCGAATGATTGACGCGGCGTATTCCGGCGTGCAGGTAAGGGTATAGGTTGCAGGCATTTTTATCCTCTTTTCTCGGTATAGGTCTTCTTGTGCAGGCCGTTGATCATGCCGACCACGCTGCGTATGTAGGTATCCACCTCGGTACCGCCCTGATCAAGATCGGTCAGAATCACGAGCAGATAGGGGTGCTCGTCGTAGACAATGGCGGCGTCGTGGTAAGCGTCGCTATCCCAACCGTATTTGTGCGCCGTCTGCGTTGGGTAGACGCCGAACGGAATCATCACGATATGTGCTGAGCCCGACAGCCAGGCCTTGAAGCTCTCGCCGTAGTTTTCGTCCTCCTCGATAAAGGTATACATAGCGCGCAAATATTTGCCCATATCGGCGGCGGTAATATCGTTGAACCGGCGGCGAACGCTGTCGATTCCCAGTCGGGTATTATAGTGGTAGAATCCGCTATAACCAAAGACGTCCCGCAGAACGCCGAATGCGACGTTGTCACTTTTTCGGATCGAGAGTTCAACCAGATCTCTGTACGTATACTCGGTGCCTTTCTCAGCGTTCTGAATTTCTCCCGAGCCCTCCCGGAAATCCTCCTCGGTGTAAACATAGGTACGGGACAGGTCGTAACGCTCATCCTCGAAAATCATCTCAGGGCGAGACGGTTCTTCTTCGGGGATATCGGTCGTTTCGGGTACGTCGGTCGTTTCGGGTACGTCGGTCGTTTCGGGCGCGTCGGTCGTTTCGGGCGCGTCGGTCGTTTCGGGCGCGTCGGTCGTTTCGGGCTCTTCCTCCGCGGCTGTTTCCTCTTCGGCGTAAAGTGCCTCGGCGCGGGCGCGGGCGGCATCCTCCTCACGGGAGATTTCCCCCAGCAGCCAAAGCACGTAGGGGGCTTTGATCAGGCTGGCCGAAAAGAAAACTTCATTCTCGCCGTAACTGAATTTTCGCCCGGTTCCGATATCCTCATAATAGATTGCAATGCGGGGTGCGACGTAATAATATTTGTCGTCCTCCCGCAACACCTCTCTGTCCTCGGGCAGAGCGACGGGATTACCGTCATCGTCTGCCTTGGCGATCCGGTGCAGGGGGGCTTCTCCCAGCACCTTGACGATATCTGCTACCTCCGTCCCTCGGGCAACCACGTCACTGCCGTAAAGTGAATTATAGTTGGTAATTGCCCCTTCAAGGCGTGTAATTTGCTCGTTTTTTTCGTTCAGTGTAAGTCGCATGAGCCTGATCTGCTCGACCAACTCCTCACGCTCGCCCTCAAGCAAAAGCGCATCGTCCTCAACACCGGACAGCCTGCGCTCAAGGGCGTCAAGCGCATCCGTACACGCGTCACGCTCAGCACGGATTTGCGCCAATGCGGCCTCCAGTCCCGACAGCGTTTGACGGGAATCGGAAAGCGACGACTCGGCGGCAGAAAGTGCGGTCCTTGCCGATTCGCGGTCAAAATACAGTTTTCCGGCGACTCCGCACGCAGCAATCAGAAGCAGCGTCAGAACGACCGGCAAAATAAAGCGTCTTTTTTTCTGCATGGTTTCCCCCGATTTGACAATATATCGGTTTTTCTATGATAAAGACGGAAAAAATCCGTTTTTGTTTCCTGTTTTGCATACTTTCATAAAAAACAACCGCAGCAAACCGCTCGGCCTTGGGCGATCGGGATGCTGCGGCAGATGGACATGGATTATTCACTCAGATCGTTGTAAAAGATGATCTCCTGCGGAAGACTGAGATTCAATTTTTCCTTGGCAATCTTGATGACGTAATCCCTGTCAAACGGCGCATCAAGCTGCGCCTGCAGGGCTTCAATGTTTTCCTCGGTAGCGGCAATCTCGGCGCGCAGGGCATTCGCCTCTTCGCGCAGATCGTTATATTCCATCAGTAAACGGGCGGAGATGATAATCATACTGATCAGCAGCACGAGCACGGTCAGACGCACGAAAATACTGCCGCCGATTCGCTGATCTGCGGTATTTTCATAATACTTCATCCGGCATCCCCCCATCTAAGATTAATATACAGTCGGTTAATTCGCCGAAGCGTACACCGCATCGCCCGACGGGTATAGATCGGCAGATATAGCCGAGCCCATATCCCGCGAAGGCGGCAAGTCACGCGGGTACACAGTAACCGAATCAACCGTGCAAGCCAAAGAAACGGTCGTGATATTCCGTAGCACAGCCAGGCGATCGCAAAGTGCAGTCCGTCTGCGATCAGAACGGAAAAGCGGATCACTACTTTGCCCGGTATACTTCGGTAGAGAAAAAATCCAAGTGCCGGCCCGGCAAATGCCAGCCAGCGTATTCTGCCATTATTCGCCTCAGACAGGTAAATGGCGACGGCCGGGCCTGCGAGAAGGAAATACAAAAAATCCTCCACGTTCACAAGCAGGTCGCGCAGGGCGTGCCGAGGCTTTCGCGTGCCCGCCTGCCTTGCCCACCTTGGCATGGGAAGAGGAAACACTCTCTCGTCCTTAGCCCGCGTATAGCGAATTCCCATAAAGACACGGGTGATCCGCAGGCAGTCGTACGCAGCGCCGAGCACTACGCCAAGCTGCAGGCCGATGAAAAAGAGACGAACGAGCGCCACAGGGGAGGTCGTCAGCACGGTTATCCGAAGAGACGGCCGAAAAAGCCCGGTCGCGTCGCCTGCTCGCCCGTGTAGAAAACGCCGCTGACCATACCGTCAATTACAACCTCGCCACGGTCGATATTGAGAGTGGTAATATGTAAATCCTTTCCCTCAACCGTCATACCGCCGCGAACGGTATGCAGAGAAACGCTCTCTTCATCAAAGCAGATCACCTCGCTGACGCCGCTGATCTGCATCCGCGCACGCTCCTCGAGGAGAATTCTGTGGGGTATCTGATTGGTTTTCGGCTCGTTCATCGCTGTCCTCCCGAAAGAATGCTTGAGCAGATGCTCAATCTATCCTATGCGGGAGATCGGGGAAATATGCGTCACGCACATTTCCCCTATGGATCCGTCCTTTATTCCAGTACCTCGTAAAGCGCGGAAGCATCTGCCTTAGCAACGTGCTCACGCACGTCAAGCACGCGGAGACGCATCGTTCGCTCGCCGAAGGTGATCTCAATCACATCCCCGACCTTGACGTCGTATGACGCCTTGGCGCGGCGGCCGTTGACGTTGACGTGCTCTGTATCACAGGCATCGTTTGCGACGGTTCGCCGTTTGATGATGCGGGAGACCTTAAGGAATTTATCCAGCCGCATGGCTTATTTCAGCGCGTCCTTCAGTGCCTTGCCGGCAGCAAAAGCGGGATGCTTGGAAGCGGCGATGGTGATGGTCTCGCCGGTAGCGGGGTTGCGGCCCTGACGAGCTTCGCGGCTCTTTACTTCGAAGGTACCGAAGCCAACGAGCTGAACCTTCTCGCCTGCGACGAGAGCGTTCTCAATGGTCTTGAGCAGAGCGTTTACTGCTGCCTCTGCGTCCTTCTTCTTAAGGTTGCTTTCCTTAGCAACGGCTTCGATGAGCTGGGTTTTATTCATGGGTAATACTCCTTCTTTCTTTTTTGAATTTTTCGCAAAAAAACAGCGAAAAAATGGTTACTTGCTTGTATAGTATACCATTTTTTCGCTTATATATCAAGAGCTTTTTACAGATTTTATGAGAAAAAATTCAATTTTTTTGCACTTTTTCCTTCATCGTCCCGATTTTTCCCGCAGAGCCGCCCAAAGCGCGGTTTTATCCGCCTCCGAATCCGCTCCGAGAAGCTGCTCAAGCGCCGTATAATCAGCAATGCGGCGTTCGGTTTCCCGCGTAAGAGCAACCTCTGCCTCGATGCCCATCTGCCGTCCCGCGGTCACCGCCGCGAAAAGCAGCTCGCCCAACCGACGATCTCGTGCATCTGCGTCGGCTGCAACCAGCGCGGCGGCAGCGGCCGATACTGCGGCAAGCGCCGACTCGGCATCAGCCGCGCCGTCGGCCGCGTCAAGCCCGGACTTCTTGCCCACCTTTTCCGCGCGCATCAGTGCGGGCAGCATCGGCGGAATGGCGTGCAGTTTATCCGAAACCGTTACTCTGGCTTTTTCATCGGATTTGATTGCCTCCCAGTTGGCCAACACCTGCTCGGCGTTATCCGCCTTGACCGATCCGAAAATATGCGGATGACGCCGGATCAGCTTCACGCAGATATCGTTGGCGACATCGTCGACCGTAAAGCGCCCGATCTCCTCTTCCATGCGTGCGTGAAAGACGACCTGAAGAAGCACGTCTCCCAACTCCTCACGCAGAAGCTTAGGATCCTCGGTATCGATCGCTTCCACAACCTCATAGGTTTCCTCAATGAAATTCTGCCGGATACTGCGGTGCGTTTGCTCCATATCCCAGGGGCATCCGCCCTCTCCGCGCAGAAGCGCCATAATGGTGCAGAGATCGTCAAAATGATAAGATTCCTTCGCCAGCAGCTCGGCGACGATTTTCGTTCTGTTTTCCATGATAATTCCTTTATTTGAGTAATTTCATTCGCTTTAGCAATCCCGCAATTTTCTCGCCCGCGGGCAGCATATGGATATCCTTTTCGCTCACCGCACGCATCAGGAGAACGAGCAGAAGGTAGAGGAGGACGGCGGCAAGAATGGCGGCAACCGTCAAAAGACGGCTCTGCCCCACGGTACGCGCGAGGAGAAGATATATGCCAAGGGCTCCGCCGACCGAGCCGAGTGCGGCAATAAGGGGCTTGAGGAAGATGCGGCGCACACCGGAAAGATCACCCGTATACTTTGCGATGAAGAAGAAATTGACCGCCGTGACCGTCATATGGCAAAGGAAGGTTCCCGCCGGTGCACCGTAGAGATTGACTGAAGGAAGCCCGATCAGAATATAGCTGACGATCAGCTTCACAGCCGAGCCTGCCAGCATCGAGTAGATCGGTTTTCGCTCATGGCCGTATGCCTGAAGGATTGCATTCGTAACGTTGAGCAAGCCAACGAAGAGCACCGAGAGAGCCAGGAGAGAGAGGAGAGGAGCGGCCATATTGATCGACTCGGTTTTCCCGGGGAAAAGCAGCTCCAGGATCTGTCGGCTGAAAACAGAGAGACCGATGGCGCACGGAAGTGCGACGAGGACGGTAAGCCGAAGCGCCGAATCAACCGTCTCCCGCATACGGGCACGGTCTCCGCGCTTGATGGCCAGCGTCAGCAGGGGAACGAGTGCCATGGAAATAGGGGAGATCAGTGCCGGTGGAAGATTGAAAAGCGGAATGACGAGGGTGGTATAGTTTCCGTACATCTCTTCGGCAATTTCGGAAATGAAACCGGCCGCGCCAAGGCGGTTGACGATCAGCATGGTATCAATCAGCTGTGTCAGACTCATCACCAGCGCACTGATGGTAACGGGAACGGCAATTGCCACCAACCGACGCAGAATCGTTCCGTTCCGCTCGGTTTCGGTGACACTGATTTGCTCTTCGCGCGGCCGCCAGAGCATTCGCGTGACGATCAGGAAGAGCATGGAGACGGCCACGCTGACCGTCAGTCCCGTAATGGCGTACGCAGCAATCACGGGGGTATCAAACCCTCGCTCAATCGCATATCCGGCAAAGAGCAGGCCGACAAGCAGCTTGCCTGCCGCTTCAATGATCTGGGAAAGTGCCGTCGGCACCATAAACTGATAGCCCTGGAAATATCCGCGGATTGCACTGGAAATGCAAATCAAGAAGAGCGTCGGTGCGATTGCACGGATGGGATAGGCCGCACCGGGCATATTGGTACGCGCGGCAAGGAAATCGGCGCCGAAAAACATGATGCTCATGCCCGCAAGCCCGATGACTACGAACAGCGCAAGTGCAATCCAGAAAATCTGTCTGACACGGCGGATATTGCCCTTGGCACGGCTCTCGGAAATCATGATTGACACGGCAACCGGGAAGCCTGCGGTGGAGAGAATAAAAAAGGCGGAATAAATGGTATAGGCGGCGTTGAAATATGCCATGCCGTCGGCATGGAGATAATCGAAGAGCAGGATCTTGAGCAAAAGCCCAATCACCTTAACCGTCATCGTTGAGGCGGTCAGAACCAGGACGCCGGAGAAAAAGACCTTGCCCGCACTTCGCTTAGGCGCATGGGCGGCCTCGTTTAACTTAATCTGGGGGGAGCGCTGCGGTTTCAAAGCCTCACCTCGGCTCAATCAAAATAATGGGCGATAACCCGTCCCGCCTCACGGCGCAGACGTTCAATATCAATGGATGTATACGCGCCGTCCGCGTACAATATGCGTCCGTCAACCATCGTCATGCGGACGTCGGAGGATTCGGCACTGTATGCAACGGTTGCATCAAGATCGTAGACGGGCATATTGTGGGGAGCGGAAAGATCAAGAAGAATGAGATCCGCACGTGCTCCGACTGCAATTCTGCCGCAGTCGGATCTGCCCTGTGCGCGGGCACCGTTTTCGGTGGCGAGCGGGAGCATTTCAGCCGCCGTGGTGATATCGGCACGGCGATTGACTCCCTTGTGCAGAATTGCACAAAGGCGAAGCTCACGAAGAATATCGAGGGTATTGTTCGACGCGGCGCCGTCGGTACCGAGCGCGACGTTCACGCCGCCGTCAAGCAAACGGCGCAGGGGCATTACGCCTGAGCCGAGCTTAAGGTTACTGGTTGGGTTATGCGCCGCGGTAACCCGGTGGGTGCGGAGAATTCCGATGTCAGCGTCACTCACCCAGACGCAATGTGCCGCCGTAGTAGGTGCGGCAAAAACGCCGAGATCGGCAAAGAAAGCGGCGGGCGTTTTGCCGTGCCGCGCGATGCAGGCCTGATGCTCGTCCTCGGTCTCAGAGAGATGCAGCTGCATGCCGAGTCCGCGTGCAGCGGCGTATTCGCCGACGGCGGCACAATAATCGGGACGGTTGGTATATTCGGCGTGGATCGAGAAATCAATCTTCACCCTTCCCTCTCCCGCACCGTGGAATTCGTCGGCAAGTGCGACGGCCTCTCTGAAGCGCTCGTCCTCGCTGAGCCTGATTCCATCGGCAAACGAGACGAGCGAACGGGAGAGATTGGCCTTGATGCCGCTCTCGAGCACCGCCCGTGCCGTTTCGGGGCAGAAGAAATACATATCCGAGAAGGAGGTGATTCCGGCACGGATCATCTCGGCAATCGCAAGCATGGAGCCCCAGTAGACCGACTCGCTCGTCAGTCTGTCCTCGGCGGGGAAAATTTTCTCGTTGAGCCAGCGGGAGAGGGAGAGATCCTCGCCGTAGCCCCGGAAGAGGGTCATCGCCGCATGGCAATGGGTATTGACAAGGCCGGGGAGAAGCAAGTCTCCCCGCCCGTCTGTAACATGATCAAAGGCGCCGGGCGGCAGATCACGGCCGATTGCCGCAATATATGCGCCGTCAACCGCCAGATCAATCGGATCGGTGCCGAAGCCGTACGCCGCAGGAATCCGGATATTTTTCAGAAGTGTTTTCATATGATCACTCCATTTGCCCGATTACGTCGGTCAGAAGGCCGACGAAGCGCTCGCGGATTTGTGCGCCCGTCTCAAGAACCTCTTCCTCGGTGATGGCGGCTCCCGTAATACCGGCAGCCATATTGGTCACGGCCGATAGGCAAAGCACCGAGATACCGCACTGAGCGGCGGCGATAATCTCAGGGACGGTGGACATGCCGACCACGTCACCGCCGAGCAGGCGGATCATGCGGATTTCGGCAGGAGTTTCGTACTGCGGACCGCTCATGAAGGTATACACGCCGTCGGTCAGCGAGAAGCCGCGGGCAGCGGCACAGCGGTGGGCAAGCACGGCAAGCGCCTTATCGTAAACGTGCTGCATATCAAAGAAGCGCTCGCCCATCTCAGGCAGGTTCAGCCCGCGAACGGGAGAATTTGCGGTCAGCTTGATATGATCGCGGACGCAGACGATATCGCCCGGGCGGAGATTTTCATTGACGCCGCCGGCGGCATTGGTGATGATGAGCCGTCTGACGCCGAGCAGGTGAAGGACACCGACGTAATACGCCGTCTGCCACATCTCCCAACCCTCATAAAAGTGGAAACGACCGTTCATGGCAAGCACCAGTTTTCCGCCGAGTCCGCCGATCACCATCTCTCCCTTCTGATAGGAGACGGTTGAAATCGGGAAATGCGGGATTTCACGGTACGGAATGACAATGGGGTTCTCCAGCGTATCGGCAAGTGCGCCGAGTCCCGAGCCGAGCACGACGGCAACGTCGGGCACGGCACCGATGCGGTCACGAAGCCATTCGGCACTTTCACGATATTCGGCAATGGTTGCTTTTTCAATCATAACAATCGCTCCTTTTTCTTCAGTCAATCGGCAGCTTATTTCAAAAATTCACGGTAGAGCGAATTCGGCGCCATATAGTCGGCGGGAATCGGCACAAGGTCTGCCGAAGCAATTCGCTCGGTCAATGCGCGGGCATCTGCATAATATTCGCTCTCCGGCTTGATTGAGGCAAGCAGAGGCAGCAGATAGGGCGTGAGCATATTCAGCTCGTACGGCATGGTCGAATCAATGCGGACGTCGGCCGTATCCACGTACGGATAAATATGCGCGTCCTCATTTGCGCGGACGCTCTCCCAAAGGTAATAGGTGAACTCCGGCTCGGCCGCGCGGAAATTGTAGTCACGCACCATCCGCCGCATAAAGCGGATTTCCTTCGGATCAAAGGTAATTCCATTCACGGTGATGGGCGACTCTACGCAGATATACACGCTGCGGTAGCAATATTCGCGGAAAAGCGCAACGATCTCAGGGTAAATTGCCTGGATACCCTCGAAAATGAAGAGATCGTTATCGTCAAAGGCATATTCCACATATCCGCTTCTCGTCCCCGTTTTGAAATCATAGCGGGGAACGACGGTATTTTCATCGGTAAAAATCTCGCGGACGCACTCACGGAGTGCGTCGAAATCAATGGTATCAATCGAATCGTAGTCGATCTCACGTCCCGCCGCCTCGGCACGGGCGGTAAGCACGGCACGGTCATAGTAGAAATCGTCGATGGAGACAATGTGCACGGTCTTGCCGTGGCGAGACAGGTTGTCAATGAGCTTGTTTGCCGTGGTCGTCTTACCCGAACAGGACGGGCCGGACAGACCGATCAGCCGAAGGCCTTCCACGGCGCAAACGGCGTCACACGCGGCATTGAGACGTGCCTCAAAATCGGCCTCACACCGATCAACGTAAGCACGCATTTCTTCATTTGATGCAAAATCGTTTTTGGCGTACATTGTCCGTCTCCTTTCAAAATTCAGGATATAGCGTATCTTTGATAAAGCAAATTTCGCATCAGCCGTTGATGCGGAGAATCTCCTCGAACGGCTTTGCGGTCAGCTCAACCCACGCGGGACGGAAGCCCGAGCGGATGGCGTTGCGCACCGAGGGGATATTTGACCACGCGGCGCAATAAAAGGGTACCCTTCCCCGTGCAATGATCTCGCAGGCGAGCCGCGAGGTTAGCGCGGCGGCCACCCCCTGTCTACGGTACGCGGGCAGGACGTCGATGCCGATCTGCCACATGGTATCGCAGTCGGCAGAGGCTCCGGCGAGCCCGATCAATTCTCCGCCGTGATATGCGCCGACGCAGAGGATATCGTATTCGGCGCGGGCGGCACACAGTGCGTTCTGCCACTGCGGCAGATAGAGCGCCGCAAAGTCCTCCCGCGCCAGCGTCCGCATCGGATAAGGACAGCCGAGGGGCGCCAGTCTGCGCAGATCGGGGAGAAAATATTCGGCCATGAAGCAGCTTCGGTATCCGAACGGCATCAGCGCATCGTCAAGCGCGTGCAGATTGGGCGTCTCAAAGCAATGCTCAACCGGATAGCGGCCGATATACGCCCCGACGGTCGGCATCAGCTCGGAGGAGGCGGCGGCAACGATATTTCTGCCGTAGGAAACCAGCTGGCAGTCGAACGGAAGCCTCAGATACTTCCTCGCTCCCTCATTGTTTGCCGAACGGACGACTTTATTCTCGCCGCAAAGAAAATCCTCGGGCTGACAGCCGAGCTCAAGCGACGACTGTGCCATTGCCGTCTCAAGCAAGGAGGCGTTGTTCATCCGTCCAAAATCTCGCTTCCATAGAAGGCGTCAATCTGGGCCTCGTGCGCATCGCGGAGATCGGTGCGCAGATATTCGTAGGGATATTTCGGCGGTGCCAGGCGGATGATCTTGGTATCCGCCGGATTCTTCGGACGGACGTGCACAAGCTTCGTCACTGCACCCGCGCCGACGGCAAAGATACTGTGAATCTCCTCCATCATATAGACGTTATATCTGCCCTCTGTTCCCTCCCGCGCAAAGCCGACGTTCTCAAAGTTACCGACGGTATTCTTCTGGCGATACATATAGTAGGGGAAATAGCCTGCCTGCTCGGTCTTGATCTGCGAGTAGTCGACGCATGTACCCGCGTCACCGCCCCGCAGAGAGTAAACCCCGCTTCCTTCGCGGAGGATATCGGCCGCCTTCTTGATACAGAAAGTATGAACGGTGATATTCTCGGGGGCAAGGTCGAGTACGCGGTCAAAGGTATGCGAGAATTTAAGAAAATCATCCCCCGGAAGACCCGCAATGAGGTCGGTATTGATCTGCGGAATTCCGGCACGGCGTACATCGGCAAAGGCCTCGAAAAACGCATCCACGCTGTGCGAGCGTCCGATCCGCTCGAGCACGGAGCTGTCCAGCGACTGCGGATTGACGCTGACACGGGTAACGCCGTATGCCGCGGCAATCTTCATCTTCTCCTCGGTAATCGTATCCGGGCGTCCCGACTCAAGGGTGAATTCCTCCAGCGACGAAATATCCACGCCGCGTGCGATGGTCGAAAGAAGGGTCTTCAACTGCCCGTCATCAAGAATCGTGGGGGTACCGCCGCCGACGTAAACCGTCTTGACCCGCAGCCCCAGGCGGCGGATCTGGCCAAAGGTACGGTCAAGATCCTCGCAGAGGCGAGTGAGATAAGCGGGAATGAGCGAAAGCAAACGGGGGGATGTATACGAGACGAAGGAGCAATATGCACAGCGCGTCGGGCAGAAGGGGATGGAAACGTAAACGCTGCAGTCACGCGGTGAGACTTCACCGATCAGCTTCTGTTCACGGAGTGCCACCTCAACGGCCAGGGCCGCCTTCTTCGGGGTGAGCAGATACTGCCGTCTGAGTGCGTCACGCGCGCGTCCGGGTGTAAGCCCCGAGACGAGCAGCTCGGTTGCAACTTTGGCGGGGCGCACACCGGTCAGAATACCCCAGGACGGTCGGTAGCCGAAGAATTTTTCACCTGCCGCAAGCATTGCCGCACCGGCGGCAATCTTGCGCACGCGCTCGGGTGTCATTGTGGGACGGTAGTCAAATTTCCTCGTCGATTCGCACTGGTTCTCCCCGATGCGAATGGTTGCGGTTCCCCGCGCCGCGCCCTCAATTTCGGTTACGCGGATGGTGACGACCGGTGTATTCGGGTCTTCCGGCTCGTCAACGCCGAATTTTGCGCCGGGGAAAAAGATCATGCACAGCGTCTGCGCATAATAAGGATTGATATTACCTTCGGTAATCAGCTTCACGTCGGTATCCTATTCCTTTTTCTTTAATCTGTTACTGTCAAGTACGATCGTAACGGGGCCGTCGTTAGTCAGGCTGACCTCCATATGGGCACCGAAGCGTCCCGTCTCGACGCGGGAGATGGTCTTGCGCAGATGGGCGACGAAGGCTTCGTAAAAGCGCTCGGCCTTCTCGGGCGCGGCCGCACCGAAATATTCGGGGCGGTTGCCGTGGCTGTAGTTGGCAAGCAGGGTGAACTGGGATACGACCAGTGCTTCGCCACCGACGTCCACAATCGAACGGTTCATTTTGCCGTTTTCATCCGAGAAAATTCTCAGCTTGAGGAGCTTATCGCCAAGACGCGCGATATCGGTCTCCTCATCCTCGGCGGCGACGCCGAGCAGGATGAGATAGCCGTGCCCGCAGGCACCGACCGTCTCTCCTTCCACTTCAACGCAGGCTTTTTTCACCCGCTGAATCAATGCGATCATAAACGGATTCCTTCAAACTGTCTTATTTGGTCTGACGTCGCGTCAATCACGAAAAACCGCGAACGACGTCAAGGATATCGGGAATGGATTTGATGCGGGATACGATAGAATCGTAGTGGTCACGGTTGCGGCAGATGACGCTGATATTGAGAATGACCTTCTGTCCGCCCGCACGCTGGGTATAAATATTGAGAATATTGATCTTCATATCGGCAAGCGCAAGCGAGACGTCAACGAGAAGATTGCTTCTGTCATTGGCATGAATCTGCAGATGTGCCTCAAACACGCTGTCAGCCGAGCGAAGGTCAAAGCCGTCGTCCCATCTCGCCTCCACCCAGCGCGCGGCATTCTCGGGCGTCGTGATGCTGTTGCGGACGTTGGGGCAATCCTGTTTATGAATGGAAATACCAAAGCCCTTGGTAATAAAGCCGATGACGGGGTCTCCCGGCAGAGGATTGCAGCACTTGGCAAACTTGACCGAGCAGCCGCGCTCGCCGTCCACGATAATACCACTGTTGTTTTTGATATTTTTCGGCTTCGGCTTGACAACCGCCTCAACGGGAGCGGGATCAGCCGGAACGCCGACCACGCGGTCAAGCTCATCGCGGAGCTTATTGACCAGCTTGGAGACCGAAAGGCCACCGTAGCCGATGGTATTGTAAAGGTCATCCGCCTCCTGGATACCGATGCGGTGGGCTACGTTGGTTGCAATCTCAAGACGCTGGGCTTCGTTGGTCTGTCGGCCGAAGCGCTTGATCTCGCTGTCAATCATCGAGCGGCCGAGCTGGATATTATCGGCGCGCTTCTCCTTCTTGAACCATTGGCGGATTTTGGAGCGTGCTTCACTGGTTTTGACAATCTTCAGCCAGTCACGGCTGGGGCCGCGAGAGGCGGAGGAGGTGAGAATCTCCACGATTTCACCGTTCTGCGGCACGCGGTCGATCGGCACGATCATACCGTTGATCTTTGCCCCCACCATCTTATTGCCGACCGCCGAGTGAATGGCGTAGGCAAAGTCGATGACCGTCGAGCCCTGCGGCAGAGCGATCACGTCTCCCTTGGGGGTAAAGATAAAGGTCTCGTCGTGATAAACGTCGGTTTTGATGGCCTGCATAAACTCGTCGGGATCGCGCGCACCGTCTTCGGTTTCGATCAGGCGGGCAATCCACTCGAGCTTCTTATCGATCTCTTCCTTACTGCGCTCACCCGACTTATATTTCCAATGCGCGGCGATACCGTATTCGGCAATATGATGCATCTCCCAGGTACGGATCTGCACCTCAAGCGGAATACCGTCCCGGCCGATAACCGTCGTATGCAGTGAGCGATACATATTCGGCTTCGGGGTGGAGATATAGTCCTTGAAGCGACCGGGAATCGAATTGAACATCTCGTGGATAATACCAAGACAGGTATAACACTCAAGCTCGGTATCCACGATGATGCGAAGTGCGTAAAAGTCGTAAATCTCGTCGAAGGACTTATTTTGATTATACATCTTGCGGTATATACTGTATACCGATTTAATGCGCCCCTCGAGAGTGAAGTGAATATTGTTCTGACGCAGCTTTTCGTCCACCTGCGCACGGACGTTTTCGATCAGGTTCTGGCTCGCACCGTATTTCTTTTCGATATCCTGCTTTACCTCTTCGTATCCAATGGGGTCGAGATAAGAGAGCGAAAGATTCTCCAACTCCTGCTTGATGCGCTGCATACCGAGGCGGTGTGCCAGCGGCGCGTATACCTGCATGGTCTCCAGTGCCGTCATGCGGCGCTTGCTGTCCTTTTTGACGCCAAGGGTACGCATATTGTGCAGGCGGTCGCAGAGCTTGATGAAAATCACGCGAACGTCCCGCGCCATAGCAAGCAGCATTTTGCGGAGGTTCTCGATATGTGCCTCTTCCTTGTCCTCAACCTGCAGCTGGACGATTTTCGTCAGTCCGTCAACCAGGACGGCAACGTCCTCGCCGAAGCGGCGTCGGATGGTATCGAGGTCGGTCTTGTCGGCGCAGTCCTCCACCGTATCGTGCAGCAGCGCGGCACAGATAGAATCGGTATCCAGCTCAAGGCCCGCAACGATCTCTGCAACCGCGATGGGATGCGAAATATAGGCGTCTCCGCTGACGCGGAACTGCCCCTCATGCATCTGTGCGGCATAGAGATACGCATCCTTGATCTTATCCAGATTATAATGCTTTCCCGTTGCGCGGAGAATATCAAGCAAACGTTTGATATCATTATATCTTACGTCAATTTCGGATACCATAATGTCAGATCCTTTCTGATTTGGAAATGCGAAGCTTTATTTCGGCCAATCCGCGCACTGCGTTTTGAGTCGGCGAAGAATCGAGGATTTTTCCAGATTGATCTTGGTCGAATTAAAGGTGATATTGAAACGGTAATGATCGGGGGAGGTCTCCTCCACACCGAGAACCTGCATCTCTTGCAGGATACGGACGATAAATTTGAGCTTGACGGGATTAACGCTTCGGGGACCCGATCGGTCAACCAGCGCACCGAGTGCATGGAGACTGAATTTATCCCGTCCCATACGGCATTCGCGGCGAATCACGGTATAAACCTGGGCAAAGTCATCCCGATCGGGATATACGTCCTCATCGACAGTATACGCTCCTCCCGCCCGAATCTCCTCATAGCGGCGAGCAGCACGAACAAGCTCCTCCGCCCGAGCCTCACTCTGCCGGATATCACGAACGATCAACTGAACGTTTTTGACGTTTTGATATTCATTGACATCCAGATTAAAGAGCAGATCCACCCGATCCCCTTCGGCAAACGGGAAGGATGCCGTTGCCGTGCCGAAGCAAACGGCAATGAGCGTGATTCCGTCCCGACGGACCGAAAGACGGGTATGCTTTCCGCCGCCGATCGCCGTTACGCGGACAAGCTCGGCGTCCCGCAGAACGAAAGCGGGCACGGGATTCGAGATGCCGTACGGCTCGAGCAGATAAAGCTCGGACGCCTGTTCAAGCGTCAGCTCATCGGTGCGAACCTCACACTCTGCGTCGAGTGTAACGACCATCGCTTCTTCTTCAATATGCGCGCGGGCGTACGCATTGATCCGCGCACGGAATTCGTCGAGCTTTCCGCGCGAAACCGTCAGCCCTGCCGCGAGCTCATGCCCGCCGAACTTGACGAGAAGATCGTCACAGGCGGTCAGTGCACGAACCAGGTTGAGCCCTTTGACACTTCGTCCCGACCCTTTTCCGGGATCGTCCGGACTCTCAAAGAGCCCCTGCGTCCCGTCAAAGGAGATCAGAATCGAGGAAAGACCGTATTTTTCCGTCACACGGGAAGCCACGATACCGATAATACCCTGATGCCAATTATCGTGCGCAAGCACGATAACGGGATCCCGGGAGAAATCATGCTCCCGCTCGATCATCGCATAGGCTTCCTCGGCAATTTTGTTTTCCTCCAGCTGACGCTGGCGGTTGATGTCACACAGCTCCTGAGCAAGGATACGCGCCTCCTCCGCATCCTCGGTCAAAAACAACTCAACGGCACGCGATGCGTTGGCAATTCGCCCGGCGGCATTGATGCGCGGAGCGATGGAGAAGCCGATGAAGCCGGAAGTGATTTTCTTGCGCTTTACCGTAGGGTGCGAGGCGGCGACGGGACGCGAATCGCTGTTTCCCGCTGACGCCGCATCAAGCAGCGCCGCCAGACCAACGCGATCTCCGTCGGCACAGCGGCGAAGGCCGAGGCTGACGATAAGGCGATTTTCGTCCCGCAGGGGCATGACGTCGGCAATCGTTCCGATTGCCGTCAGATCGGCATAGGCATAGCAGATCCGACGGATTGCGTCAATATCCGCTTCCCCGCAGGCACGCGCACGGTTGAGCTCAAGTGCGCAGAGCAGCTTGAACACCACACCGACACCGGCCAGCTCGTCGAAGGGATAGGGAGAGTCGGGGCGGCGGGGATTAACCACGGCAATCGCACCCGGAAGCTCGGGGCGGCATTCGTGATGGTCGGTAATTACCATATCAATGCCCAGATTGCGGGCGTAAATCACCTCGTCAATTGCGGTGATTCCGGTATCAACCGTCACGATCAGATTGACGCCCTCTCCGACCAGTCGGTCAATCGCCCCGTTGGAGAGTCCGTACCCTTCTCCGCTTCGGCTGGGTATGTAATATCGGACGTCTGCGCCCCTCTCCTTGAGATAAAGATAGAGGGTGCTGACCGCTGTCACGCCGTCCACGTCATAGTCACCGTAGATGACGATCCGCTCACCGCACGCCAGTGCCTGCTCAATGCGGGCAACGGCGAGATCCATATCCTGCAGGAGAAAAGGATCGTGCAGAAGCGTCGTTTCGTTTCGGATAAAGGCGGTGGCAGACTCCGGCGTTGTATAACCGCGGTTGCAGAGCAGCTTGGCGGTCAGCGGCAGAACACCGAGCGACGCGGCAAGCGACGCAACCGTCTCCTCCCCCGTACCGCCGCCCTGCGTATAGCGCAATCGCCAGCGCTTCTGGCGAATCGCTTCCGCGGTTCGGTTATGTTTGGATTCCATCATGTATTACAGACACGCAGAGCGTGATCCTTTCTTCATCGTTAAACACCGCCGTCCCGCGTCGTCTCCTCCTCCGGATCGGCAGAGGATAGGACCGAAACGACGGCAGCGTCACAGCGCGGTGCAATTACCCGTCGGGAGTAGACGGCAAGCAAGGCAAAGGCACCCGCAAAGCCGCACGCTGCGGCAAGATATTGACCAGTCGAGCCGAACGGCAGAAGGCCGGCGGCAAGGTAAAGAAGCAAAGCTAAACCAAGCGGGAAAAGAAACACCAGCGCGCTGTAGCCAAGCACGCGCGACGAGGGAGTTCGGAGCAGAACCGTATCTCCAACGTGCGCACCCGCAAGGTTGCGCGCCCGCGATTCGAGAGAAGCCTTATCGCCCATCAGCGTACACATGGCACAGCCGTGTGCATCGTTCTGCTTATGACATCCGTCACAGGCAGACTTGCGGTCGGTTCGCACAACGGCGTATTCTCCGTCAAGCGAAATGACAACTGCCCTGGTTTCCATAACACGCCGTTTCCTTTCCTCAAGCATCAAGATAAAACCGCCTGCCCGGACGCGACGTCAGGGCGCAAAGCGGGCAAGAACAGCCAACGCCGTTCGCAGACCGTCAACTGCGGCAGACGTAATTCCGCCTGCGTATCCCGCACCTTCCCCGCAGGGATAGACGCCGGGATGGGCAAGTGCCTGTCCGTCCTCTCCGCGCAAAATGCGAAGCGGAGCGGAGGTGCGGGTCTCTACACCCGACAGAAGTGCTTCGGGCACGTCAAAGCCGCGCAGACGGCGGCCGAGCAGTGGAAGTGAACGCCGCAGAGATGCGGCAACGAAATCGGGCAGAACCCCGTCAAGTGCGGTCAGACGCCATTTCGCACCATGCATATAGGTTGGCATCACGCGTCCCGGCTCCTGCAATCCACCCGTCCGTTCCGCGAGAAAATCGCCCAGCGTCTCAAGGGGAACCGCATAATCTCCGCCGCCGGCAGCAAAGGCAGCCCGCTCAAGACGGCGCTGAAATTCAATGGCTCCGCTCGGCGTATTGCCGTAATCCTCGGGACGAACAGAAACCGCAACGGCCGAGTTTGCATTGCGCCCGTCGCGCGCGTGATGGCTCATGCCGTTCACCACGACGCCTCCCTGCTCCGAAGCGGCGGCAATTACCGTTCCGCCGGGACACATACAGAAGGTATAAACCCCTCTGTCTCCGGTGGTATCCGAAAGGGTGTATTCCCCGCGTCCAAGTGCAGGATGGCCGGCAAGATCACCGAAAAGTGCGCGGTCAATATCCTCCTGCAAATGCTCAATCCGCACGCCGACCGAAAAGGGCTTTGGCTCGATGGCAAAGCCGCGCGCCATCAGCATGGCGTAGGTATCCCGCGCGCTGTGTCCGGGGGCGAGAATGAGCGAATCGGTCAGAAAATCGCCGTCGGTTGTCCGCGCGGTAACCGCGGTGCCGCCGGGAAGAATATCGTCAAGACGGCAGCGATAGCAGATGGTCCCACCGAGCGCCGTTATGCGCTCTGCCATGGCGGAAATCACGCGGCGAAGCAGATCGGTCCCGATATGGGGCTTTGCACGCCAGAGAATTTCCTCGGGTGCACCAAACTCAACGAATCGGGAGAGAACGTAGGTACAGAGCGGATCGTGAATTCGGGTAACAAGCTTGCCGTCCGAAAAGGTTCCTGCGCCACCGGCACCGAACTGCACGTTGGATTCAGGGTCAAGCGTACCGCCCGAGAGAAAAGCATCGACCCGCGAGGCGCGGGTCTGCACAGAATCTCCCCGTTCAAGCAGAATCGGGGACAAGCCCTCTTCGGCAAGAAGAAGCGCAGAAAAAAGCCCGGCAGGTCCCATGCCGACCACGATCGGACGGTGGCGAAGCACTTCTCTTCCCCGTACGATGCGCATCGGCTCGCGGTCTGCCACGGAAATGCCGTTTTCACGCAGGACGGCGGCATCCGGCAGTCGACGGAGGGCAAGGTCAACCATAGCCGTACAGACAAAGGTAATTTCGCCGCCTCCGCGCCGCCTTGCGTCAATCGAGCGCTTATGCATCCGACAGGCAAGCGGCCGTGCGGAAATACCCGCACGGCGAAGCCGTCGGATTGCCGCCTCCGTCAGCGCCTCCTCCCCCTCATCAAGGGGAAGACGGAGACCGGAGACGAGCAGAGTACGAATCGGTTCGTTTGTGCCCATCAGCCCAACCTCACCTGAATGTTGTAGGTGCCGACGGCATAGGCCTTCCCGCCAAGCGCCGAGCTGAGCGGCGCAATGGTAACGGGAACGCTGACGATGCCCGAAACGTTGGCGTATCTGCTTAAATCAATTGACGCCATCATATGGCGGTCCGAGATATTCTGGATAAGCGTATCGGGTGCACGGACGGTGAAGTTGAAGACCGGTTCAAGGAACTCGTATTCCAGCTCCTCCCCATTCGGCATTTTCACGTTGATGGCAGAGGAATCCATCGACAACGCCTTGGTCGACGTGCCGATATGCGCAATTTCAAAGGTGATATTCTCAATCTTATCCACGTCAAGCATTCCGTCCGGCAGTGAAAGCTTAACCCGTTGGGTATGATCTCCTGTCAGTTTCGTTTCGTCAATCTGCAGGGCGAAATATTCGTCAAAATCGGCAAGCAGAAGAGGATCCGCACGAAGCATGATCTTCGAGGGCGTCACGGTTACTCTTGCGTTCTCCGCATTGAGATAGCCGTACTTGAAGGCGTAGGTTACGGGAACTTCCTTATACTGATAAACCGGGACGGTCACCAGCACGTCGGTCGTATCGACGCGGATATAGGGGTTGGCAACGCTCTCCCCCATCTCTCCGATAAGTGCAAGAGGAACACGCTGCGTCACGCTTGCGGTGAGCTGCCCCAGATCAAGCTCTGCACGTGCCGACGTGATCGTATCGAGAACGCCTGCCGGTCCACTGACCGATACGACCTCGATATTCGTCTCAATCAGCCCAAGGCCGAGCGTTGCGTCCATGGTATAATACGGGATAATTTCAATCGGCACCATCTTGGTTGCAATCTGGTCGGTATAAATACTCAGGGCATTCGGCGAGATCTCCACCACCGAAAGGCCTGCCGGTGCGGCTGCCTCAACCTCAATCTGATGCCGCCCCGCCGAAGAAACGCCAAGCATATTGACGTATGCCGTCAGATCGGCAGAGGTATACTTATTGATATCGCTCTTCTTGCCCTTAACCGTGATGCTGACGGTATTGTCGTAGCCGCTGATCACCGACATGTTGTAGTCGGAGGCCAGCTGAGCCTCATTCTCAATGTTGACCAATACTCCCGTGAAGGTTTTCTCGCTGTCAACGTTATCCACGCTCATGGCATACAGCCAGATCATGACGGCAGCAAGTGCACAGAGAATCCGCGCTATGATATCCTGCTTGCGGCCGACCCGAACGGTATAGTCGCCGGTCATTTCATTCTGGTGCGCCTCGTATCTGGTTTCGTCCTGCACA
This sequence comes from Eubacteriales bacterium, assembly GCA_045597265.1. Lineage (GTDB taxonomy): Bacteria > Bacillota > Clostridia > Oscillospirales > CAG-272 > SIG693. The sequence goes on from JAZODX010000008.1 coordinate 26,095, forward strand.
GTTTTAAGGTCACTGTTCATTTTTTTCATGCCGTCACACCTCCTCCGTCAGGATGTCTTTTCATTGTCCGCTCTGCCTTCCCCGCCCTGGCGACGCCCGAAGCGGCGATGGGCCTGCCCCTTGGAAAGTGCCGTCGGCTCAAGAATGGAAAGCAGTTCTTTTTTGAGAGTACTATAGTTGAAATTGCGCTTCAGCTTCCCTTCATACGCAATCGAAATGGTGCCCGTTTCCTCCGATACGACGATAACGGGGGCATCACTTGCCTCACTCATGCCGATGGCGGCACGGTGACGGGTTCCCAGATCCTTGACGATATCGTTCTGGGTTGAGAGAGGCAGGAAGCATCCCGCCGCATAGACGCGGTAATCGCGAATAATCACGGCGCCGTCGTGCAGAGGGGCCTTGTTATAGAAAATATTACGCAGAAGATGGGAGCTGGTCTGCGCGTTGACGACAACGCCGCTCTTGATGTACTCACCGAGCTTAGTAGAGCGTTCTATAACGATCAGTGCCCCGGTCTTTTCCCGTGAGAGATCGCAGACTGCTTCGGTGATGGCCTCGACGGCATCTCTTACCTGCTCGGTTCCCTTCTGCTCGGCAATATTCTTGAAGCTCGTCATCGGGGTTGCACCAACCTTCTCGAGCGCCGCACGAAGCTCGGGCTGAAAAATGACGAGAAGCGCCATAATACCGACCTGATAGAAGTTCTGCAGGATGAAATTCAGCGCGTGCATCTCCAGTGCAGTACTGACAATCAGAATCACGATGATCAGCACGACGCCAACCGCCAGCTTTCCCGCACGGCGGTCCCGGATGAAGCGATAAACGTAAAAAAGCAAAATCGCCAGAAGAATAATATCAAGCACGTCGACCCAACCGATTTCTCTGAACGGAGAAAAGACGTACAGATCAAGAAACCGCATGACGGATTCCACAGCTTCGCCTCCCATCTTGTAAAAGAAGTCTATTTTATATTATAACACAAGCCACGGCGAATTTCAAACCTTTCTGCTAAATTCATCCGAAATTTTTTTCTGTTTTTGCATTCTTCCGCCGATATTGCTTAATTTTTTCTTTCGTTCACAAAATCCCCCTTGTTTTTTCTTCCATTTTCCCCGATAATAAGTACATATTTGACAAAAGACGGGAGGCAAGACAGACCGTGAACCGACGGGAATTCCGCCGCAAGCTCTGCGGTGCGGCAGTCATTGTGATTTTTCTTCTTTTCAGCGCTCTGGTGTTTTGGTTTATCGGCCGACCGATGATCGCACTGGTAGAGAATCCCGAGTTATTCCGCCAATGGGTTGACACGCACGGCATATGGGGGAGGCTGATTTTTATCGGCATGGTCGTTCTGCAAATGGCAATTGCGCTGATCCCCGGAGAACCGCTTGAAATCGGTGCCGGGTATGCGTTCGGTGCACCGGAGGGGACTCTGCTTTGCCTTGTCGGCATCTTCATCGGCAGTGCACTGATTTTTGGCTTCGTTCGCACCTTTGGCGTGCGGGTAGTGGAAATTTTCTATTCGCGCGAGAAAATTCTTTCCATGAAATTTCTACAGAATACTCGCCGTCTCAACACCATCACCTTCCTGCTCATGCTCATCCCGGGTACGCCGAAGGATCTGCTTTCCTATTTCGTCGGTCTGACCGAAATGAAGCTAACCACATGGCTCCTCATTTCGGTATGCGCTCGAATTCCGTCCGTTCTCTCCTCAACCGTCAGCGGCGGTGCACTTGGCGAAAAAAACTACCCTCTGGCCGCAATTGCCCTGACCGCTACGACCGTGACCAGTCTGATCGGCCTTTTGATTTATCGCATGATCCACCGCAAAAACGCCTCCTCGTCTGACGAGGCGAATTGATCTGCGCGCAATATCCTTACGGAAATTATGGATAATATACAACATTTTCCATCATTTGAACCCAAATTAATTCAAATTACTCTCTTTTCTTTTGACCTGTTTTGTGTTATAATAGATAAATAAAAAGATAAATAAAAAAATTCAAGGGAGGGATCCGTATCTCGCAGATCTCACTTCCCCTCTCCGTCCCGCCCGCGCTCCTGATCATCGTCGGGCATTACGGTGCGGGAAAAACCAACGTTGCAGTCAATCTTGCCCATCAGCTGCATGCGGCAGGACGGGAGGTAACTCTGGTTGACCTGGACATCGTAAACCCCTATTTCCGTGCTGCCGATGCCGAGGATGCCCTCCGTACGGCGGGAATCGATTATATCAATCCTCCGTATGCCAACACCAACGTAGACGTTCCCGTGCTCGGCGCCGAAATTCAGCGCGTATTTCCGCTGGTCGAGTCCAATCCCCGGGCAACCGTTATCTTTGATCTCGGAGGAGACAACGGTGCCGTCGCCCTCGGGCGCTTTTTCGCTGAATTTTCCCGTCTTGGATACACCATGCTCCTGGTCGAAAACGCCTACCGTCCGCTGACCGATACTCCGGAGGCAATGCTTGATAACCTGCGGGAGATCGAATATTATTCCCGTCTTCGCTGCTCTGCCATAATCAATAACAGCAATCTCGGCAACGAAACCACGGTCGATGAGATCACAGCTGCACTGCCGATGATGGAAGCATTTTCCCGTCTGGCCGGGCTTCCCCTCGCCTGTACAACCGTCTGCGCACCGATCAAGGTCGACGCCCCGGAGCTTGCCGCGCTCCATACACCGCTCTGGCAGATCGAAAATCACACGCGGCGGATGTTTTGAATCTCGAATCTAAATGAAGGAGAATAGATATGAACAAAGTCAGTTTTTCGGTTGATCTTTGTAAAGGCTGCGGACTGTGCACGCAGGTCTGCCCCAAGAAGATCCTCGTGCTTGACCCCGACGCACTCAACGCAAAGGGCTACCATCCCGCTACCGTCACCGATATGGAAAAGTGTATTGCCTGCGCAATGTGTGCCACCATGTGCCCCGACTCGGTTATCCGTGTTGAACGGGACGTTTGATTGATTTTTCTGAGAAAGGATAACTACATATGGCAAAAAAGGTTCTTATGAAGGGCAACGAGGTCATTGCCGAGGCCGCCATCAAAAACGGCTGCGTGCATTTCTTCGGTTACCCGATCACCCCGCAGACCGAAATTGCAGAATATCTGGCCAAGCGTCTGCCGCAGGTCGGCGGTCTCTGCCTGCAGGCAGAGAGTGAGGTCGCGGCCATCAATATGGTTCTCGGCGCCGCCGCTGCAGGCACGCGCGTCATGACCTCCTCCTCCTCCCCCGGAATCTCGCTCAAGAGCGAGGGCATCAGCTACCTCGTCGGCAGTGATCTGCCCTGCGTCATCGTCAACGTACAGCGCGGCGGCCCGGGTCTCGGCGGTATTCAGCCCTCTCAGGCCGACTATTATCAAGCCACCAAGGCAAACGGACACGGTGACCTGCATCTCTACGTGCTCGCTCCCGCATCGGTCCAGGAAATCGCAAGTCTGACCGGACATGCCTTTGACGTTGCCGACAAGTACCGCACGCCTGCAATGATTCTGGCCGACGGTGCACTCGGTCAGATGATGGAGCCCGTCGTTTTTGACGTCGAGGAAAAGACTGATCTGCCCGAGAAAACCTGGGCAGCAAACGGTCACGGCGGCAAGAGACCGAAGAACATTATCAACTCCCTTTTCCTCAATCCCAACGAGCTTGAGGATTCGGTGAGAGAGCGCTTTGCCCGCTATGCACAGATCAAGGAAAACGAAACCCTCTATGAGGAAATGATGGTTGAGGATGCCGATATCGTAATCGTTGCGTACGGCATCACCTCGCGTATCTGCAAGACAGCAATCTCCGCCGCACGCGCGAAGGGCATCAAGGTCGGCCTCGTCCGCCCCATCACCCTCTGGCCCTTCCCCGACGCCCCCCTCAAGAAGGCAGCCGAAACGGCCAAGCACTTCATGGTGGTTGAGCTCAACATGGGACAGATGGTGGACGACGTTAAGGTTTCCATCGACTGTGCAAAGCCCGTCTCCTTCTACGGCCGCACCGGCGGCGTAATGCCTTCTGCCGAAGAGGTACTGGCTGAAATCGAAAAAATTGCAGGAGGGCTGAACTAATGGTTGTATTTGAAAAACCCAAGGCACTGACAGACGTTCCGCTCCATTACTGCCCCGGATGCACGCACGGTATCGTTCACCGTCTGGTTGCAGAAGCAATGGATGCACTTGACATTACCGACCGCGCCGTCGGTATTGCCCCCGTCGGCTGCTCGGTATTTGCCTATAACTATTTCGCCTGTGACATGATCCAGGCCGCACACGGCCGCGCACCGGCGGTTGCGACCGGTGTCAAGCGCACCCATCCCAACACCGTCGTTTTCACCTACCAGGGTGACGGCGACCTTGCCGCGATCGGTACGGCTGAAACGGTTCACGCCGCAACACGCGGTGAGAACATCACCATTATCTTCATCAACAACGCCATTTACGGCATGACGGGCGGTCAAATGGCCCCCACTACCCTGCCGGGTCAGGTGACCACCACCTCGCCCTACGGTCGTGATCCCAAGATTCAAGGTAACCCCATCCGCGTCTGCGAAATGCTCTCCACCCTTGACGGCGTTGCATACGCCGAGCGCGTTTCGGTTGACTCTCCCAAGAATATCAACCGCGCCAAGAAGGCAATCCAGAAGGCCTTCCAAAATCAGATCGACGGCAAGGGCTTCTCAATCGTAGAGGTTCTCTCCACCTGCCCCACCAACTGGGGTATGGCGCCCGCCGATGCACTCGAGTGGTTGCGTCAGAATATGATGCCCTACTATCCGCTCGGTGTTTATAAAGATATCGACGCACAGAAGGAGGAGAAGTAAGATGACGACGAAAATCCTTCTCGCAGGCTTCGGCGGCCAGGGCATTCTGTTCGCCGGCAAGCAGCTCGCAAAGACGGCAATGTACGCGGATCTCGAGGTTTCCTGGCTTCCTTCCTACGGTCCTGAAATGCGCGGCGGCGCCGCAAACTGCTCGGTCATCATTTCGGACGAGGAAATCGGCTCGCCGATCGTCACCGCTCCCGACGTACTGATTGCGCTGAATCTGCCTTCCTTCGACAAATTCGAGCCGACCATCGTTCCCGGCGGTCTGCTCATCGCCGACAGCACCCTGATCGCAAAAGAATCCACCCGCACCGATATCCGCATCTGCCGCATTCCCGCAACCGGCCTTGCTTCCGAGAATAAGATCGAGGGCTTTGCCAACGTGATCATCCTCGGCCAGCTCCTCAAGCAGACCGGAATCTTTGCCTACGAGCAGTTCCTTGATCTGATGATCAAGGGGATCCCTGCCACCAAGACCGCGCTGATCGAAAAGAATAAGCGCGCGCTGGAGATCGGTTATCAGTATTGATGAATATAGCCAAAGCATAAGGGGCTGCCGCAAACGCGGCAGCCTCTTTACTTTTTTCGTTACGTTTCGGTGATTCGAAAAAAATCATCGGTCGAACAGGCCAAAATTTTTGCCAGATACGGCAAGAGGATAATATCAGGACAGCAAACGCCCGTTTCCCATTTACAGACCGCTTGTGCCGATACACCGATCAGTCTGCCGAATGCGCTCTGAGAAATATGATTTTCTTTTCGGTATGTCACGATTTTCTCTGCAATGATAATGGTATAATTCGGTGCGCTCACCCCTCCGCCTCCTTGATCATACAGATGCTTCGCATACGGTTGATCAGCGCGATAAGCTCTTGTCTGCGCGGCAGATCAAGGAATCGCTCACAGGTGGTAAAGAAGGGGGAATAAAGAAAATCAAGCCCCTCCCGATCAATTCTTGCATAGGTTTCCTCAAGCTTTTTTTCAATGTCGATTCTTCTGTCATGATTGGAAATTTCAAGGAAGCGCAGCATAAATCCGAGCGCATCAAGCTGGCGGTCGGATACAATATCGTGAAGGCCGCGCACATCGATTTTCTCGTCACCGATGATCACGAATCCCATATCCGACACCTCAAGCCGCTCTTTGCCGCTGCCTTCGGGATACGAGGAGAAATGATCGGAATACAGTGCTCTCTTCTGTCGCCAGTCGGCAGCTGCCGGGAACGCCTTCTGCATGGGAAAGGCACTGCAAATTGCCTTGGATTTATCGGTCACGTCGTGAATCCGATAATCCTCCATCATATAGATTTTATCGGCAACGGAGAGATATTCACCGCTTCCGCCGATCACAAGAATCGTGGAAACCCCGTGCTCCACGGCAAGCTCGTTCACGCGGTCGGTGAAGGGGGTGATGGGCTCCTTTTCAATCAGCGCCTTCATCATACCGTCGCGGATCATAAAGTTTGTAGCGCTTCTGTCCTCATCAATAAGGAGAAGCCCGGCACCGCAGTCCACCGCCTCCATGATATT
>JAZODX010000009.1:0-14809 GCA_045597265.1 Eubacteriales bacterium
CCTCCGAGATTGCTTGCAATCTCGTGGCGCTTGCGCCCATCTTCGCTGGGGAAGGCTAATTGTGCGCTCCGTTCGCGTTGTCAACAAAAGTATAGCTTTGTTTCCAAGCGATAAAGGCGCCCTCCGACGAGGGCAGGCGCACATCGCTTCGTACCAAGGCTCCCTCCGAGAGGGAGCTGTCGCCGAAGGCGACTGAAGGAGTGCAGCGTGCACATGCGTATGCGCTGACGATTATTCCTCTTGCAGAATCGTTCACTCCCGCTGCACTCTTTCCGTCTCTCTTCGCGAGCCACCTCAGAGGTGGCTTGCAACCTCGTGGCGCTTGCGCCTCCCCTCTCGGAGGGAGCATTTATCACTTGGCCCAAAAGGTATGCTTTTATTAAAGGGTGAGGCGCTCGGCTTAGCCTTCCCAAGCGGAAAAAACTGCGTCTGCGAAAAAAATCTGTCGAATCGCGTTATACCACGTAGAAATCAATTTTAATCAACAGGAGGAAGAGCATGGCACAACAGTTATCGGTGAAAACAAGAGGCGGCGCAAGCCCGCAGGGCAAGCCACGTGTATATTTTTGCTGTCATCCGGGAGATTTTGCGCAGTATTTCGACGCGATCTCGGATGAGATTCTTGCTATCAGCAGCTGCGCGGTATATTATTACGCGGACGATGTTCCCCCCGACGAGGATTACCTTGCCGACCTCAGTCAGATGCAGCTGTTCGTCATGCCGGTCACGACGAAGCTGCTCACGCAGCCCAACCGCGCCATCGAGTGCGAATTCAGTTATGCGATCGCCCACCATATCCCCGTCCTGCCCCTGATGCAGGAGTCGGGGCTTGCCGAGCTGTTCAACCGCAAATGCGGCGATCTGCAATATCTTGACAAAAACGAACGCGACGCAACGACGATTGGCTACGATGTCAAGCTGCGCAAATACCTTGAGTCCGTGCTGATCGGCGACGAAACGGCGTCCCGGGTACGCGCGGCGTTTGACGCATATATTTTCCTCAGCTACCGCAAAAAGGACCGAAAATACGCCCAGGAGCTGATGCGACTGATTCATGCCAACGACTTCTGCCGCGATATTGCGATCTGGTACGACGAATTTCTGACTCCGGGTGAGAACTTCAACGACGCGATTCGGAGTGCCATGGAGCAGAGCCGGCTTTTCGCGCTTGCTGTCACGCCGAATCTGGTCAACGAAGAAAACTACGTGATGACGGTCGAATATCCGATGGCAAGAGAAGCGGGGAAGCCGATTCTTGCGGCTGAGCTCGTGCCGACCGACCGCATCGAGCTGCGCGGGAAATACGAGAACATCCCCGATCCCGTCGATGCACGGCAGACTGACGGGCTTGCGGATATCCTCGGGGAACACCTCAAAGGAATCGCCATGCGCGAAAATGACGCCGACCCGCAGCATAATTTCTTCATCGGACTGGCCTACCTCGGCGGCATCGACGTCGAAGTCGATCACGCCCGTGCCGTGGCGCTGATTACCGCGTCAGCCGAAGCGGGACTGACCGAGGCGATGGAAAAGCTCGCCGATATGTACCACACCGGCGAGGGTGTGGAGCGGAATTATCATACCGAAATAATGTGGCTTGAGCGACTTGCTGATCAGGCCAAAGAAGCCTACGAACGCGACGGAGGGGAAGAAGCGGGAAAGAAATATTATACCCGTCTCAGAGCGGAAGGAAATGCACGATATGCGTTGAAACAGCTTGCCGAGGCAAAAACTTGCTACGGACGTGCACTTAAGGTTCAACAAGAACTGATACAGGAAACAGAAACGACAGACGTACGCTTTGCCCTCCCCTTTAACTATATGGCCTTGGGCAGGATTGCTGCGGAAGAAGGCGATCTTACGTCGGCGAAAGCACACTTCAAATGCGGTCTTGAAATCAGCGAAGCACTGGCACAGGAAACGGACGCGAAAAGGGCGCGCCGCAGCCTGTCATTTTGTTGTGGTTTTCTCGGCAAGATTGCCGTCGATGAGGGGAATTTTGTATTGGCTAAAGAGCACTATATCCGAAGCTTGGATATTTTGGAGGCATTGAGCCGGGAAACGGGACGCTCGCAGGATCGCCGACACGTAGCGGTTGTCTGCGGTCAGTTGGGCAGTCTTGCATGGGCGGAGGGTAACCTCGCTTCGGCGAGGGAATATTACCACCGGGATTTTGCGATTTGCGAGGTGTTGGAACGGGAGACAGGCACAATCGAGTCCCGTCGTGATCTGGGGGTTGCCTGCCAGAAACTTGGCGATATTGCCCGAGCAGAGGGTGACCTCACTTTGGCGAGGGAATATTACCACCGGAATTTTGCGATTTGCGAGGTGTTGGAACGGGAGACAGGCACAATCGAGTCCCGTCGTGATCTGGGGGTTGTCTGCCTAAAACTTGGCGAGATCGCGCAGGCGAAGGAGGATCTTGACTCAGCAAGGAAATATTACCGTCGGGATTTTGCAATTTGCGAGACGCTGGAACGGGAGACGGGCACAATCGAGTCCCGTCGTGATCTGGGGGTTGTCTGCCTAAAACTTGGCAATATTTCCCGTGCAGAGGGTGACCTCACTTCAGCGAAGGAATATTACCGTCGGGGATTTACAATTTTCGAGGCGTTGGAACGGGAGGCGGGCACAATCGAGTCCCGTCGTGATCTGGGGGTTACCTGCCTAAAACTTGGCGAGATCGCGCAGGCGGAGGGTGACCTTTCCTCAGCAAAGGAATATTACCGTCGGGGATTTACAATTTTCGAGGCGTTGGAACGGGAGGCGGGCACAATCGAGACCCGTCGTGATCTGGGGGTTGTCTGCCAAAAACTCGGCGAGATCGCTCAGGCGGAGGGTGACCTTGCCTCAGCGAAGGAATATTACCGTCGGGGATTTACAATTTTCGAGGCGTTGGTACGGGAGACAGGCAAAATCGCGACCCGTCGTGATCTGGAGGGTCTCTGCCTGAAACTTGGCGATATTGCTCAGGCGGAGGGTGACCTCACCTCCGCGAAGGAATATTACCGTCGAAATTTTGCAATTTGGAAAGCGTTGGAACAGGAGACGGGTACAATCGAGTCCCGTCGTAATCTGTCGACTGTTTGTCAGAAGCTTGGCGAGATTTGCCGTCAAATGAAGCAATTTGAAGAAGCTAAGCGGTATTGTCAGGATGCGTGTATGCTCTGCGACAAATTAATTGCGGAAATCGGAGATTCGTGGGATCAATGGACGCTGGTTGCCGTGTACCTGTGTCTTGGTGATATTGCCGGTGCCGAGCTTGACCGTCAATCAAACCGTGCATATTACCAAAAGGCGCTTCCGCTTCTCGAGGAACTGACACTCGATTCGGATTGTGTCGCACACCGTCGCGCGCTGGCGGAGTTTTATTGCTCCCTTTCTCAACTGACGTACGACGTGGAGATGCTTCGAAAATCCGATGCGATTATGTGTGAGCTTGCCGAACTTTGCCCGGATGATCCCGTTCTCGCGCAAAGACGGCAATATGTAAAGGGCTTACTTGATCTATATGCCCCACCGCCGAAACCCGGGTTTTTCAAACGTCTCTTCGGGCGAAAAAAGAAGGAACAATAAATATTATGCCCATACGCCAATAAAGCGGTCATCTATACATTTCATCTTGGTGATTATCGTCCTGCGTGCTTTTCTATTGTTACCTCTTATCCGGGCATTTTTGTTCGATAACCGGAAATCCCCCATGGCAATATCTTGCCATGGGGGATGCTCTGTTTTTTATTCATCCAAGGGGGTTACGCAGAGCGGGGCGGGGAGGTGAAGTGTGTCTGCACAGACACCCTCCGGGGTGATCACCGTTACGCTGTTGCTTTTTTCGTTGGTGCAGACGAGATAACCGCATACCGGCATAAAGTCACGCGGGCTGTCACCTGAGCAGGAGAGCTTTGCCTTCACGGCAATCTCTTCGCCGGCATCCAGCACGAAGACAGCGTTTTCCTCTCTGACCGAAACGTAAAGCGCTCTGCCGTCGGGCGATAGACGGATTGCCGCACCGGATGCCGCCGGGCTCGTACAGGGGAGTGCAGCGGTCTCGTGATAAGCTATCCTCCCGTCCTTGTAGGAGAAAACACTGACAGAAGGCACGAGCTCGTTCACACTATAGATCCGTCCGCGCTCCGTATCCTGCACGAAATGGCGAATTCCATACCCGGCGGGGACGTGTGCTTCGGTGATGAGGGTCAGCGCGCGGTCGTATACGGCAAGCGTATCGGTGCCGAGATCGCAGACGCCGAGAAAACGATCGTCAAGTGGCTGAACGAAATGGGTGTGCGGCATATCCTGCCGCGCGGCGTTGGGGCCGCTTCCGCTTCGCTCTGCTATGCTGCCGTCGTTTTTGACAATATTGCCCGAGAGGTAATTAACCCACCATACCTCCTCGCCGCAGGCAGCCAGGTGACAGGGGACGATTCCTCTTGAGTCGGTCATCTCGGAGGGGTTCTCGAAATCGAGCCCGATCGAGAAATATCCGCCCGTATTCCCCTTCACCTGCCGCAGAATCACGTGCAGCCGTCCGCCGTCGATGACGGTATACATCGGGCGGTCACAGGGATAATAGGCTTCTGCAGACAGCCTTCCGTCCTCGAGCGAGCAGCGGTAGATACCACCCTTCTCCTCGACGGGGGCACAGGCCGATAAGTAAAGTGTCTTTTTCATTACAGCATCGTCTGGGTATCGTCGGGGTCGCCGTTTCGCGCCAGATCATATTCAACCGACCAGTCGAGCTGACGGTATGCCTCGCCGCGCGGGTCGGTAGCGATCCAATGGGTGAGCATATCGAGCATTTCCTCGGTCCAGGTTGCACGGTCGATCTGTGCGGTTGTGAATTTGCCCTGACCGATCATTTCAAAGCCGAAATCGTCCTTGACGTGGGTCTTGGCCGCGCCGTCAACCACCTCGGGAACGAGGTGCGCGGGGATAAAGAGAACGCCGCCGCCGGCACCGTAAACGATATCGCCCGGCAGAACGGTTGCCTTGCCGATGCGCGTGACCGAGTTGAAGTCCTTCATAATGAATTCGCGGATGGGCGTTGGGTCGATGCCGCGGTAGTATACTTGAACGTCCTCAATCGTCTTCATCTGCTCAACGTCACGAACGCCGCCCCAGATAACGCCGCCGCCCGTCTTGGTGCGGGTTTTGATGGCGGTGGTCAGATTGCCGCCGAGGAAGGTGCCCTTGTAAATCTTGTCGTACATATCAACGACAACGACGTCGCCCTCAACCAGGCTGTCGATAACCCACTGGTTATAGTTGCCGTGGAAGCCCTGCTCGCCGCCGACGCCGAACATGACGTCGTGCAGGTCGGGACGGGTAGGTACAAAGGTAGCGGTAACGGCGCGGCCGATCAGCTTGCGGCCGTCATCGTGCAGGGTCTTGAGGTCTCCCTCAAACTGGCTGATGTAGCCCTTGAGGAAGATGGGCTTCCAGAGCTCCTCGAGGGTCATTTTCTTCATTTCTTCAAGATAACGGTCGGGTACACGCGGACGGCCGTCGGGAAAACGCTCTCCGTTCCAGAGAGAAGTCAGCGCGATAGTTTCTTCGCGGGAATTGAATTGCATTATTCTTTTCCTTCACTTTTTCTGTGGAAAAAGAGTCCTTTCTTGCATAATACAAGAAAATTATATCACAAGTTGAAGGCTGAGACGATAAAAATGTTTTTTTATTTGTAAAGTATATTTGGATTTCTGCATTGTACAAAGATAGGATGCCGCCAATGCTTGCAGCATCCCATCTTTGGTGGAGGAGAAAATCACTTCAGAATCGTCTCATATCTGCTCGTGCCGTAGGTGTAGGGCAGAAGGAGACGAACCCGGCGATCTCCCGCAATAAAAATTTCTTTGGTGGAGGGAAGATTGACCAGGTGCTGGTTATAAGCGGCCTTCATTTTATTGGGGTAGGCCTGCTCGCTGAGCAGCCACAGAATGACGGGCGAGGCGCATAGCGAATACATTTTTTTGATGCCCTCCGAGGAGACGGGCTCGTCCGAATGCGTCAGGATGTAGTTGCCGTAGGGGATGCTTTCCGGCGCCTGTATTGACTCGGGATGGTTAGTTGTCCCAACGAGGATTTCAAGGGTATCGGAGCTTGGTTCAACGCCCTTTGCCACCCAGTCCGTACTGAAATTGGGAACAGCACCGGTTGCTTACTCAATGACGGAGCAAAGCAGGGAAGCAGCTTTGATCGTTTCGGTATTTGTCTCTTCGGGGCGAATTATCGTATATTTTACGGTTCCATCTTCAACCAGAACGAGCCCCGTCGGTGCGGACGCTTCGGTTGTGTCGGCCTCGGTGACGGCTGTCGTATCGACGGCCGGTACGTTCGCGTCTCCGCAGCCTGCAAGAAGAAGGAGTAGTGCGAGAAGGAGAATGGGGAGGAGAAATTTGCGGTAAACCTGATTGCTCATAGAAATACCTCACTTTGGCAGAAAAGATAGACAAGCGGGAAATCCTTGTCTATCTTTCTTTATCTTTATTATACTATATGTTCTTCTGCCAAAACAGATCGGATTATGCCCCCAAAAGAACGAATTACGAACCTTCTGTCTGTGTACAGAGAAATAAACGGAGCATTTCCCCGACGTTTATTTCAAAAGTGACTCTAGTCCGCTCGTGCCGGGGGTATAGGGCAGGACAAGGCGAACCTCGCGCGCCCCGGCAATGAAAATTTCTTTGGTGGAGGCGAGACCGAGCAGGTGCGTATTATAGGTGTAACCACGGGCGATGGCTTCACGATAGCCTCTGTCGCTGGCCGGCCAGAGAATGACGGGGGAGGCACAGGCGGAATAAAGCCGTTTTACCCCTTCACCGGAGGCCGGCTCATCACCGCCGTATACACCGACACCGTGATGCGTGGTTTGGACGAAGTCGCTCTTCAGCGTGTTGCCGAACATATTGGCGGCGATGGTACAGCCGACGTTGGTTGCATCGCCGAGAATCATGAATTTCTGTCCGCCAAGCTCGACCGAGAAAATAATTGAGGAAGTGTTTTCATGGGTCAGCGCGGTCGGGGCATAGCTTTCAAGGGTAAAGAGAATCTCAACCCTTGCATCTCCGAAGTGGAATGCCTGGCCGACGTGCGGCTTGATAATTTGGGTTTCCTTGTAGCTGTCAATATAGTCAAGAACACCGTCGCCCTTTTGGTACAGCGCCTCGTACGCCGCCGCAGAGGGGAAGTTCGCAATGAAGTATTCCAGCTTGACCTTCCGTGCGTAGTATTTGCTGAACTGCAGCCAGGCACCGTAGTGGTCCCCGTGTGCGTGCGTCATAATCCATGCCGCAATGGTAATGTTGTTTTTATCGGGGGCGTGCTTGTAGAGATATTCGTAAATGCCCTTTGCATCGGCCGTTTTGCTGAAGCCGCCGTCGATGATGATGTATTTTCCGTCCGAGGTTTGGAAAATGATGCACATACCGTTCGTATATCCGCCGCCCGGCGTCCCGGGATCGTTGTAGCCGAGACCGCGAAGCAGACAACTCGGCTCAACAAGCTTTTGGATCTCGTCCCCGGACTTGAGCGGCGGAAGTGCACCGATCGGCTCGAAAATCAGGCGAACCGCCTTTTCATAAGCATAGTACCCGACGTTGATCATATACTTGTCGTTGTAATAGGTGGAAAAGAGATTGTCCGCAAGGCTGTTTTGTGTGTAGAGCGAGAAGCCTGCGGCGACGAGTGCGTCGCCGTAAGCGGTGAAGCCCTCGGGAGTGGCATTTTTCAGCAGGAGAAGCGTGTTGTCATCACCTGCATCGTAAACGGCGCTGAAGGTTGCTCCGGCAAAGGTGGGGACAACGTTGATGGAGCTGTCAATCGTACCCGTCGAGCGGAAGTCGGGGGAGAGAATCAGCCGGCCATCTGCCACCGAATTTTGAAGCAGATCTATAAAATCGGAGGCTGCCCGCTGAATGCCGATCTCACTCCAGGCATTGATGATGATTTTGTTGCCCACGTGGGCAATCACGTAGTCTCCGTAGGGGACACCCTCAAGCGCCTTTTCCGATTCGGGATGATTGGTCGCGCCGACGAGGATTTCCGGCGTGTCTGCATTCGGGGTGGTACCGTCCGGAATCCAGTCGGTGGAAATATCCGGGATAATCCCGGTTAATTCCTCAATGGCCGTGCAAATCAGCATGGTCGATTTGACCGACACATCGCCCGCTGTGTCACTGCGGACGACGGTATAATTGATCTTACCGTCCGCCGCCAGCACAAGCTCGGCCGGTGCCTCGGATATCGGTGCTTCGGTCGTGACAGCCGGTGCTTCTGTTGTATCAACATCCGGACCGCCCTCTCCGCAGGAGACGAGGAGCAGCACACTCATCAAAAGCGTGAGCAAAAGTAAGCATATTTTATCGGCTTTGAAAATAGACATACGATTCACCTCTGTTTTTGATAATCAATACTATTTTAATTATATCAAGCCTGTCAATCGAAGGCAATAACAATGTTTTTCTTTATGTAAATAATGTTTTGTTATTCCCATTTGGCACATACCAAGCCCTTTGCGGATCGTCGGCTTTTGTGCAGAATTAATTTATTCATGGCGCTTTATTTGATTTGCTCAGGTATGCTGATTCCTGTTTCGACTGCAGGGGGCTCTCGGTCTGTCAAAAATCTCTTACCAAAATAATGATAAAAAGCTGCATAAATTGATCAGGCTCCTTCCGATGAGGGAGGCCGAAGAACAATTGTATCGGGATCGCGAAATATTGTTTATAATCAGCAAAATATTATTATTGCAAGAGAGCCGTTTTATCTGTTATGATTAAAATACACTCGAGGAATGTTAGACATTATAGGTCTCTTTTTGCTCGGGTGAAATCACTTGATGTTAGGGAGAAGAAGAATGAAAAAGTTTTTAGTCATCCTCATGGTGCTTCAGCTGCTCTGCGCAGGTATGCTGATTCCCGTTTCGGCTGCAGGCGGCGAGATCGTTTATTCGCAGGATTTCGAGTCGGTCAAAACCTATGATGAGCTCGGCTGGGAAAAGTGCACCTTAGCTACGCAGGGCACGGCAGAGCTGACGATTGAAAACGGTCAGCTGTTCATCAACAATATGGTTGAGGCTCCGGTTGAAACCTATTACGTTATCGTTCCCACCTCCGTCATGGATAAGGTCGTCGGCGATAACTACACCGTTCAGTACGATCTGACCTACGTTGACGGTCTCAGCCCGCGAAGCGGCGTATCGCTTTTGCTGACCTTTGACCAATCCACCGGCGTGTATTATACGAACTTCCGCGTCGCCGCCGACGGTAAGAGCGGTAACCGAGCCGTCTTCCGTATGGAGTCGAATCAGTCGATGGGTATCGGTACGACCGGCTCGTTCTACAACGACGTCCAATATCCGAAATTCAGAGATTACGATATGAGTGAGGTTCTCTTCGGTGTGCCCAGTGACGGAACGGCCAAGGCGCTTGTCGGCAAGAAGATGACCATTCGTATTGAGGTGGATAAGGACTACGGCCTGCTGATGTTCATCAACGATATCTACGTATCCGGCTCGGATGAAACCGGCTTCCTCACCTTTGACGTACTGAACGCTCCCGGAACCTCGGCCATCGCCATGGAGGTTATGGGAACCAAATACGCTGTGCAGGCGTATGTCGACAATATCATCGTTGCAACCGGCCTCGGTATCCCCGGCACTCCCTCCGAGCGCGAGGATCCCAAACCCGTAGTAACCACTGCTGCTCCGGATACCACCAAGGCTCCGGACACCACCAAGGCGCCCGATACTACTGCTGCTCCGGATACCACTAAGGCCCCCGACACCACTGCTGCGCCGACAACTGATGGCGGAGCACCGATCGGCCTGATCGCAGGTATCGCCGCCGCTGTTGTGGTTGGCATTGTTATCGTGGTCATTGCCAAGAAGAAGGCAAAGAAGTAATTCGAACATAATTTTGGGTAAAAAAGGAATGCCGCATTTGCGGCATTCCTTCTTTATTTTGTTTTAGTTCGCCAAGCGGTTTGCTCGACGTATTGACTGGGAGAATATCCTGTATGTTTTTTGAAGCAGGTGCTGAAGTATTTGGGATCGGAAAATCCTGTTTTTTCACTGATTTCTGCGATCGAAAATCCACCGCTGCGCAAAAGTCTGCAGGCAAAGGCAATGCGGCAATCGGTGATATAAGTGAGCGGGGAGTTACCGTACGCATCAATGAAGAGGCGGCGGAAATGTACCTCGCTGAAGTTGGAATGCCGCGCAATATCGGCAACCGTTAGCTGGGGATTAGTGAAGTTCTGCTTGATGTAGCGGATGGAGTCTGCAATTTTTGAGGGGGTTGCCGTTTTTTTGACGTGCAGATGCTGAATCTCGGCCAGAAATTCAGCCAGCGCGGCCATTGCCCGATAGCGGTAACCGTCTGCACGCTCGGCCCAGATTTGAAGAATATTGAGGAAGAATCGATCTGCTTCGATCGGATCGGGATGCGTGAATACCGACATGGTGTCCTCTTTTTCACCGAAAATTTCCAGGTGAATAGCAATGACGTGCTCGCCTGTTGTGCGCTGGCTGTAATCGATGTTCGGCGGAATGGAGAGGATGTCACCGTTCGCGACTGAGAAGGTTTCTCCATTACAGAAGAGCTCACCGCTGCCGCTCAGGCGGTAGCCAATGACGTGAATGTCTCTTGCGCTTGTGCGATGCGCGGTTTCCCTTCTTTTTAACTCAAGAACGTCCGTAATACGAAAGGTGACTGTGTGATCGAAAAACATAATTTAAATCTCCTTTTAAATGCTGGGGAGAGGATAGAAATTTGAACCTCAAGGATAAATATTTCGGTTGTACAGAGGATGGAAAATTGATATAATGAACTTGCAGAAAATCAAAAACAAAAGGAGTTGTTTTGATGAAACGTAACGCTATTCTCTATCAGATGTATCTGCGCCCCTTCACGCCCGAGGGAACCTTCAAGGGCGCGGAGAAGATGCTGCCGCATATCGCTTCGCTCGGCTTTGATATCGTATATCTTTGCCCGATCTGCGATATGGACGATGATCCCGATCCGAGGTTCTGGAGTCCCAATCACATTAAGAGCGGTTTGCAGATTACGACCAATCCTTACCGTATTCGTGATTACTATAAGGTGGATGCGGAATACGGTACCGACGAGGATCTGCGCGATTTCGTCAAAACCGCACACAGCCTCGGCATTAAGGTGTTGCTTGATCTCGTCTACTTCCATTGTGGCCCGCGTGCCGCCTTTATTGAAGAACATCCCGATTATGTGGTATGCGACAAAGAGGGGAATGTAACCTGCGGCAGATGGAACTTTCCGCAGCTGAACTTCGAATCGCTTGGGCTCAGAGAATATCTTTGGAGCAACATGGAATATTTCATCCGCGAGTTTGACGTTGATGGTTACCGGTGTGACGTAGCGCAGCTTGTCCCTCTTGATTTTTGGGCGGAGGGCAAGAAGCGGATGCAGGCAATCAAGCCGGATGCACTTCTCTTTGATGAGGGGCAGGCCGCGTCGTATCAGGAAGTTTTCGACTTTTATTATAATATGGATTTCAGTCATTCCCTCAGACGTGCAGTCAGAGGGAAGATCACAGCCTCCGATTTCGTGACTGCTGCAAAAGAGAAACAAGCGGGAATGCCCGATTACGCAACGCCGGCAATTTTTATAGACAATCATGATACGGTAAAGAACGTGCTTTATCTCGGACGTTTTGAGGCGGTTGTCGGTCACGATCGTGCTGAAGCCGCGTTCGTTGTACTTTACACCAGCTTCGGTATTCCGTTTGTGTACAACGGTCTTGAGATTTGTGACGATCAGGCGCATACGCTTTACAGCAACCGCTTTACCACACCCAATTTACGTATCAATTGGTCACATTCGCTCACGCCTGCTGCAGGACGCCGTATGCGTATTCTGCGCGAGCTTGCGACACTGCGCAAGAATAATCTTGTTCTTACTGAGGGGAAGACCGACTGGCTGACGGTTGGCGACAGTGATAACGTTATTGCCTATACCCGTTCCTATGAGGGGAAGACGGTCACCGTGATCGTTAACGTAGCCGACAAGGTTTTGGAATCGACGGTTGACTGTACCATAGCACCGAATGCCCGTGTACTGATGGAACATAATTTCGTCATCACCGAAAAGGGCGAGCAGACGAAGTTTGCGGCCAACCCCGGCGGATACATCGTCATCGAACAGTAAACAGGAAATAAATCAAAAAGGATGCCGTTTGGTACGGCATCCTTTTTTGTGTAATGCCGTGCTTGACCGAAGGGTGGGCAGGGAAGCTTTCGGCCATATGATTATCGGCCGTACCGCTCGATGACCAGATCAACTAAATCATGGAGCTTGTTGGTCAGGATCATATCGACCCCGGCCTCCATTGCTGCAGTCCAGTTTTCGCGATTGTTGACGGTTTTCTCTATGGTGAGCGTTCTGGTTCCGATGAAATAATCGTCTACGTTTCGCATGAACGAGGCATATGTGCCGACAGCATCGGAGGTCATATCGAAATCCTTATTGATATTGAAGGCGAACGTTCCTGCCGGACACATGCTTTTCAGCGTCGTCATATAGGTGTAGACCGAGGTAGCCGAGCTCGACTTATAGACAAATGGGGTTACGCGGGTGCGGGATTTAATTTGCGTTTGAACCGATGCGGACTCTTCCGAGGTGATGCCGTAAATCCAGATCGATTCATAATTGTCGGCCTCAGCCATGTCGAGGTAGATATATGCCTTTTGCGATGACGCCATCACGCGGTCGATATCTACGTAAGCAATGTTCTCATCCTTAATATCGGGGAAGATGAACATACGGTTTCGGCAAACGGTGAGTGCATCGGCCAGGGTTGTTACGCGGAATGGCGTCAGCTTTGCTTTGGTGCCGCCGTTGCCTTCTCTCAGACGGAGCGACTTAATCTGCTCGTAGGTCCAGTCGGCCACGTTGGCCGTTGAGGGATAGCCCGGCTTTCCGATATAATCGGATGCATCGGTCATACGGGTGAGGGTGGCGTCATGCATCAGGATAATCACGTTGTCCCGGGTGCGGCGGAAATCAAGCTCCAGGACGCCGGCGCCCGAATAATAGGCGCTGATGATGGCTTCAATGCTGTTCTCGGGGTAATATTGATGATCTGCACGGTGCGCGCAAGCCATCAGCGAAGGGCCTTGCTTTTTGCCCGAGACTGCCGCCTTGCGCGCGTCCCAGTCAATCAGCCAGTCGGGAGCGTATTCGTCACGCAGAGCCCAGCGCATATAGAGTAGTTCGGGATTCGCAATATAGGCCTGGCGGTCGGGCAGGGTATACTCGGCGGCGAGAGAGGAGAGCGAGGAGATATTTTTCTTTTCCGCAAGGATTTTATCGCGAAGGACGATAAAGGCCGCCTCATATGCGTATTCATCGTAGGCGTTGATGAGGATTCGCTTGCCCTCAATGATGATGGAGTAATTGTAGAACCCCGGCGAGGAAAAATATTTTCTGTCGGTCGAGCCGAGCACAATTTCATATTCACCCTTTTCGACATTGGCGGAATAAGCTGAACTTACCGTAACGTCAAAGACTTCATCAAGCATATTGACCAGCGTGCTTGCCGCGGCAGAGGCATTGATGGAGTAGACGATGCGATAATCGGAAAGAGGGATTCCGGCCAGCATAACGGTATCGTCGGGAGCGGCAGTGGTCACGGGAGCCGCAGTGGTCACGGGAGCCGCAGTGGTCACAGGAGCGGCAGTGGTCACAGGCGGAGCAGTGGTCACAGGTGGAGCAGTGGTCACAGGTGGAGCAGTGGTCACAGGTGGAGCAGTGGTCACAGGCGGAGCAGTGGTCACAGGTGGAGCAGTGGTCACAGGAGCGGCAGTGGTTACAGGCGGAGCAGTGGTCACAGGAGCGGCAGTGGTTACAGGCGCCGCAGTCGTTACGGGGGACGCAGTGGTCGTAGGTGCGGCAGTAGTCTCAGATATAGCGGTTGTCACAGGCGCCGTGGCTGTTTCGGGGGCAGTTGTAGTTTCCGGCATAGTCGTAGTCTCGGGTAAAGCTGTAGTCTCGGGGATAGTCGGCGTATTACCGAAGAATGGTTCAGTCGTGGTGACGGCTGGCATATCGATGGGAGGAATGTCTGTCGCGCAGGCGCAGAGGAGGAAAACGCAGCCGAGTATATACCCGAAGAAACGCAGCTTCATCAGGAGAGTTCCTTTCATTGAAATTGTGATCAGGCATTATCTTATTTGTTTTTTTCGTGCAGCTCGAGAATCACGTCAAGGAGCTCATGCGGATAGTTGGTTAAGATCATAATCAAATCCAACCTCGATTTTTGCTTTCCAGAGCTCAGGGTCATTATCAGTTTCGGTCTTAAAATATTGGCTTGCAACGAAATAATTACCGACGCTTCGGATGACAGCCTTGAAGGTGTTGTAATTGTACTTAGGGTTGAAGTCTTTATTGACGCCAATGCCGATCGTACCTGTCGGACAAAGCTTTTTAAGCTCCTTGGCGTTGGACTGCAGGGCAGAGATTGCGCCGCCCCTATAAACGAAGGGAGTAACACCCGAGCGGGACGCGATCTCCTGCTGCACCGACGCGCGTTCGGCAAACGTCGAGAGGGCGCAAACCCAAAGAGATTCGTAATTGTTTGCCCTGACGAGGTCAAACCACATATACACTCGATCGGAGGAGGCCATTTGCTCATCGCTAGCGATGAACGTGATTCTGTCATCCTTGATATCGGGCAAAATAAACATACGGTTTCGGCAAATGGTAAGTGCTTCGGCCAGGGTTGCTACGCGGAATTCGGTCAGCCCCGCTCCGGAGCCGCCTGAGCCTTCCTTGAGATA
>JAZODX010000010.1:0-17171 GCA_045597265.1 Eubacteriales bacterium
ACGGCAGACGGGAAATGCTTTGCATGAACATGGCCGACCTGGGTCTGTTCGGCGAAATCACCTACTGCACCGCCGCGAAAATCCACGATCTGCGCGACGAAATCTGCGGCGGCTTCACCAATCGTCACTACCGCCTCAGAAATTTTCTCTCCCGCAACGCGGATAACTATCCCACCCACGATCTCGGCCCGATTGCCAAAATTCTCGGTATCAACTTCAACAACCGCATGCTCACCCTAACCTCCTCTGCCAGCAAGGCGGCAAGCCTGGAGGCACACGTCAAGGCGAATCCCGACAAATACGGCGATATCGCAGGCTTACGCTTCCGTCAGGGTGATTTCGTCAACACGAGCATCATTTGCGCCGGCGGCGAGCTGATCAACCTCACCTTCGGCACGAGCTCTCCCCGTCCCTACAGCCGTATGTTCACCGTTTGCGGAACCAAAGGCACCTATATGGAAGATACCCGAAGCGTCTGCCTGACCGAGGAATTTGCCTCCGCGCCCGACGAGTGGCAGGAGCACTGGAACAACGAAGAAAAATATTTCGAAAAATACGATCATCCGCTCTGGAGAAGGAATCGGGAAAGCGGAACGGTAGGTGGGCACGGCGGAATGGACGGCAACGTATTCGCCGCATTCTTCGAATATCTCCGCGACGAACGCCCCTGCCCCATTGACGTCTACGATGCGGCAAGCTGGATGAGCATCACCGCCCTCTCTGAGCAGTCGGTAGCCATGGGCGGCGCCCCTATGGCGATTCCCGATTTCACCTCCGGCAGATGGACGCTGAACGCCGCAAAGAAGGTCCCTCTGTTCGGTATCTGAGGCAGACCATAGCGCTTGACAGCGCGGCAACTTCGTGGTATAATCAAGAAAACCCACGGAGGAACACAGGATGAAAACATATCGCATCATGAAAACCGAAGCTGCGCCCGACTGGTGCGCCATTCCCTCGCTTGAAATTGATACGCCTTATCTGGAAACGCCCGCAGATATCCGCGCTTCGGCGCAGATCTGCTACAACGATCGCGAATTTCTCGTGCATCTTTCCACGGTGGAGAAGAATCCCCGCGCAGAGGAATCAGGCCCCATCGGCTCTCCCTGTCACGACAGCTGTCTTGAGTTTTTCTTCTGTCCCATGGAAAACGATATGCGTTATTTCAATATTGAGTTCAACATGAACGGCTGTGTCTATCTGGGTATGGGCGCTGACGTCAAAAATCTCGTCCGCCTGCTTCCCGAGGAGCCGATTGCAGAAATCTTTGCACCGGATATCCGAAAGACACCCGACGGGTGGGAGATTTTCTACCGCGTTCCCTATACGCTTATCCGCCGCTTCTTCCCCGACTTTAGGGTTTACTCCGGTAAGGAAATGCGCGCCAACTGCTTCAAGTGCGCCGATTTTTCCGAGCCGCCGCATTACCTGTCCTGGAATCCGGTTGAAGGCGAAACGCTCAGCTTCCACCGCTCGCATTGCTTCGGTCTGATGACCTTTGCTTGATTGCCGAAAAACCGTATAAAATGCGCCGCGCACAGCACGGTGCATTTTTTCTTTGCGTTCTTCCCCGGGCTCTTGCAAATCCGCGCGGGATATGTTATAATATGGATGCGACACAAGTGAATAATTTGGCTTATCTAAGGGAAAATACCTCGGCAAAAGGTGTTTTCTCTCTTTGCTCATACCCTTAGATAGGCTGAGCTTGTGTCGCAACAATGAGGGAATTCACTTTTTCGGTGCGCTCCTTCGGGGCGCACTTTTTTATTGGCACCCGCCCCGGGGCGTGAAGACGCGCATTTTCATAAGCCATCCCTCCTCGGAGGGAGCTGGGGAAGTTATAATACGAAGTGCAACACCTTGAATGGCGGCAAATCTTCTCTCCGCAAAACAGGCTCAACCAACACTCGACTACCTTCAACTCGCAGTTTATTGACATATATTTTGCTCCCATGGTATACTGTCAACGAAGTTTTTTCCTGTTTAAGCAAAAAAAACACCCAACCTTTTTTGTGTTTTTGCAACTATATTCATGACGGCAGATCCCCTTCCACTCCTGCCGAAAGAAAGGATGTGATGCCTGTGGCATTTTCTCTCTCTGCTCTCCTTCACCGCAAACAGAAAGGCGGCGACGAAAAGGAAAAAAAGAAAAAGCTTCCGCTCGGCCGTGTGTGGCAAAACAATCTGTTTGCGCTGAATCTCGTCCGCCTGGCCGCGCCCGGATATTTTTTCTATTACTTTCTCAGCTCGGTGCTCTATTCGATTACCGATTTCCTCTCGGGTGCTTTCTTACTGCGTCTGATCGTCAATCAGCTTGAGGCGGGAACCTCCCCCTCCGTCGTCGTGATTTATATTCTCTGCATCACGGGACTGGGGCTGATCGTTAACGCCTTCAACTCGTATATGTGGAACGTTCGTCTGGCGCGGGATTACGTACGGATTGAAGCCTCCATCCGCGAAAAGCTCTTTACCCAGGCGGCCCGCGTGGAGCTTGCCTGCTACGAGCGTCCCGATTTCTACGACAAATACGTCCGTGCCATGGACAGCGCAAACGATCACGTGTTCAGTGTGCTCAATACACTCGACAGTCTGATCTGGCGCACCGTCACTCTGCTCGGCAATTCTATTTTGATCTTCACGATTGACCCCGTCTTCATTTTGTTTGCCGCCATCCCGCTTCTGCTCGGCTTTCTGCGGAGAAGAAACAACAGGGAAATTCACAAATACAACAATGAGCTCAAGCCCTATAACCGCCGCAACGCCTACATCCGCCGAACCTTCTACCTGGTTGACTACGCCAAGGAAATGCGACAGACCAATATGTTCACCCGTCTGCTCGACAACATGAAGGAAAATCTCGGGCTCTACCGTGAAATTCATCGCAAATACATGGTTCGCCGTGCCATCCGTGAGCTCATTCTCCGTCTCGGCACGCAGGTCGTCACCATTCTCGGCGCAACGCTTTATTCGATCTATCACGCGCTGGTAACGAAAAAAATGTTCATCGGGGATTCTCTCGTCGTCATCAGCTCAATCGGCGAAATCTCGAACTCGCTTGACGGCTTCGTCGCGCATCTCGCCGAGTTTCACGAGCACGCACTGTATATTGAAGATATGCGCGAATTTCTGGCACATGAGCCTGCCATTCCCGAAAATGAGGAGGGAGAGATTCCGCACGGCGGAACCCTTCGCCTCGAAAACGTCTCCTTCCGCTACGAGGGGGCGGAGAGCGATGCACTGTCCGGGATCAACCTGACCCTGCAGCCGGGCGAACGCATCGCACTCGTCGGCCACAACGGATCGGGCAAGACTACGCTGATCAAGCTTCTGCTTCATCTTTACGAGCCGACGTCGGGAGAGATCACCCTCGAGGGGCGCAATTGGCGGGAATACACGCTGCGCGGATGGCGCGAGCAATTCTCCACCGTCTTTCAGGATTACCGCAATTTCTCCTTCACCGTAGCCGAAAACGTTCTCCTTCGCCCGATGGAGGAGGGCGATGAAGCCATCGTTGAGGATGCACTGCGCAAAAGCGGTGCCTGGGAAAAGGTGGAAAGCCTGGAGCATGGCATTCACACCACGCTGACACGCGAATTTGATGACCAGGGGGCCGTTCTCTCGGGCGGCGAGGCACAGAAGGTTTCGCTTGCACGCGTTTTCGCCGAGCCCGACCGTCCCTTCGTTCTGCTTGACGAGCCCTCCTCGGCACTTGATCCCATCGCCGAGCATACGATGTTCAAAAACATGATGGAAGCCGCAGCCGACAGAACGGTCGTCTTTATCTCGCACCGTCTCTCCTCCGCCACCACGGCCGACCGCATCTGCATGATGGAAAAAGGCCGCATGATCGAGGTCGGTACCCACGCCGAGCTGATGGCGCTGGATGGAAAGTACGCCGATATGTTCCGCAAGCAGGCCGAAAATTACGTCGGCGCATAACCGGAGGTTTTATGGAAGAGAAAAACAAAAAAGAAAAACAGCCGCTGAAGACGATTATCTCCAATAATTTCTTCATGCTTGCCCAAATCTGGCGTCTGATGCCATCCTTTCTGATTTTTGCCGTCCTTGAGGGATGCGTATGGGGGATTATCAATTCTGCCGAAGCCCTCGTCATGTATACCATTTTCAACGCGCTTGATACCGGGGAGCCCTTTTCCCGTCTCACACTGATCATCGGTGGGATTTCCCTTTTCTATCTTCTCTCGGGCCTGTTTGATAAATTTTATTGGGTGGTCATCAATCCCCTGCTTCGCCGTACCCTGCACTATCGGATGCACTGCGAGCTCTTTCGCCGTGCACAATCGCTGGACCTTGCCTGTTACGATAACCCCGATTTCTATAACGACTTCGTCTTTGCCATGGACGAGGCAGACGGACGTGCCGTCAAGGTGCTGGATGAAATCGGCAAGCTGATCAACCGATTCGTCGCATCGGGCACGCTTTTCGCCCTGCTTTTCACCATCGACGTTTTCGTTGCCTGTCTGATTCTCGCCGCGTCGGTCATTTCCACCGTGATCTGGCTCTGCGGCAATAAGCTCAGCTTCAAGCAAAACGAGGAGACGAAGCCGCTGAACCGTAAAAACAATTACATCAACCGCACCTTCCATCTGGCCGATTATGCCAAGGAAATCCGCACAGGCCGTGCGGCAGAGCTCCTGCGTGCCGAATATCTTGCCAATAACGAGAAGCGCGGAGAGGTCAATCTCCGTTACGGCAAAAAGTATTTTCTGCTCTACGGCATATTCTCCACGCTCGTTGCACGTGGTCTGGAAGCGGCAACCCTTCTGCTTCTCTTTGCCAAGCTGGTTGCGGGAACGGTTCTGGTCGGCGGCTTTGCGGCCGCAATCAACACCATCTGGCGTGTGCGCTGGTTCTTCTTTGACATCTGCCAGCGTATTGCCCGCTTCCCTGAGCACTCGCTCTATATTGAGAAATACCGCAGATTCCTCGCCACGGAGCCCAATATCGTCAGCGGCGGCAAGCCTCTTCCCACGGAATTTCAGTCGCTTGAGCTGCGGGAGGTAGGCTTCTCGTATCCTGCGGGAAAGGACGGTTCGGTAAAGGAAACACTGCACGGCATCAACCTGACCATCCGACGCGGAGATAAAATCGCCCTTGTCGGCTACAACGGTGCGGGAAAAACTACGCTGATCAAGCTGATCATGCGGCTCTATGATCCGACGTCGGGCGTTATTCTGCTCAACGGCACCGATATCCGTGAATTTGATCCGAACGAGTATCGCCGCATGATCGGCACCGTCTTCCAGGATTTCAAGCTCTTTGCCGCATCCATTGCCGAAAACGTTCTCTGCGACACCTACACCGACGAGAAGGAGGAGGACGTCCTCCGCGCACTTGAAGCCGCGGACTTCACCGAAAAGCTCACCTCCCTTGAAGAAGGCCTATCAACCCATCTTACGCATGAATTTAATGAAAACGGAACCAATCTCTCGGGCGGTGAAGCGCAGAAAATTGCCATTGCCCGCGTCTTTGCGCGTCCCTTTGACCTGGTTATCATGGACGAGCCGTCTGCCGCACTTGACCCAATGGCCGAATATACCCTCAATCACAACATTCTCGATCGCTGTGCCGACACTACCGTCATTTTCATCTCGCATCGCCTCTCCACCACCCGTATTGCGCAGAAAATCTATATGCTCGCTGACGGATGCATCGCTGAGGAGGGCAGTCACGAGGAATTGATGGCGAAGGCGGGCAAGTATGCCGAGATGTTCAACACGCAAGCGGAAAACTATCGCAGCGCCCCGGTATCCGCATAAGCTCCGCCCCTGAACAGGCGTTTCCGTCCGCAGAATGTATCCTGCGGACGGATTTTTTTCGAAAAATGTAAATTTTCTCCGGGATTTATTGTAATTCCGATAATTTTGTGCTACAATTCTTAGCCAAGTAAAGTTGAACAAAAGAAATAAACCTGCAAAACAGAGAGGAAACGTAATATGTTAAACGTATCTCACGTAACGAAAAAATACGGAAAGGTGACGGCTTGCAATGACGTAAGCTTTCACTTGAATCCCGGCAGCGTTACCGTTCTGCTGGGTCCGAACGGTGCAGGCAAAAGTACCGTTATGAAGTCGATTATCGGTTTTCTTCGTTATGACGGCGAGATCACAGTCGGAGGCTTTCCCAACAAGACGGCCGATGCCCGAAGATTGCTTGGTTACATACCGGAAATGCCCTCCCTCTATCCGAACCTGACGGTATCAGAGCATATGGAGTTTTTGGCACGTGCTTACCGTTTGACAAATGTTAAGCAGCGCGTGGACGAGCTGTTTGAGCGATTCGAGTTGAACGATAAACGAAAGAAATTCGGTGACGAGCTTTCCAAGGGGATGCAGCAAAAGCTGAATATTTGTCTTGGACTGCTGCCGGACCCGGGGATGCTGTTGCTTGATGAGCCCATGATCGGATTAGACCCACACGCCATAAAGCAGCTGAAGGGGATCATTGAGCAGATGCGAAATGACGGAAAGACGCTGCTGGTCAGTACCCACATCATCGACAGCGTGGATATGCTTTGGGATCGCACAATCATCATGCAGGATGGTCAGATCCGAGCCAACCTGACCCGTGAGGAATTGGCCCGGGACGGCAGAACGCTGGAAGAGCTCTTCTTCGACGTAACGGAGGGAATCGGTCGGGACGCGATGTCGCACGGTGAGGACACCGCATCCCGGGAGGGCTGATCCCATGAGATTATTCGGATATTACGCATGGCACTCGTTGATAAACCAGCTCCGCAAGCTATGCAAAACATGGGTGTTAATTTTCCTTGTTATTTGCATGGCTGTTGGTGCGTTAATCGGTGGTGGCGCTGCTATGCTGGATGAGGCAGCCGGCGGGGATGAAGAAATCGTTGAAATCGACGAGACTGAAGAAGATGTCGGGATTCAAGAAAGCTTCGGCGCAGAACCGGAGGAAATCATCGAACTGATTGTTGGCGGGATTATTCTTGTGGTTTTCGTCTTTCAGGCAATCGGTGCTGACAAAAACGGCAGCCGAATCTTTCTGCCCGCCGACGTCAATCTCTTATTCTCCTCCCCCATGAAGCCGCAGTCCGTCCTGCTGTTTCGGCTAATGACACAGCTTGGTACAAGCATCCTGGCAAGCGTATATCTGTTATTCCAACTGCCCAATTTGGTTTTTAACATGGGATTAAGCCTTTGGGTAGCACTGGCTATGATTGCTACGTGGTGCCTGACAATCGTGATCGGCAAGCTGTTGCAGATTCTTTTGTATATTGTATGCTCCACGCACGTGAAGCTGAAAAGCCGTCTCCGCAACGGTATTTATGCGTTTCTGCTCGTGCTTGCAGGTGCATATTTTCTGTACTGGAAGACAAGCGGCGACAGTTATCTGGCTGCAGCCTCAGACTTTTTCAATGGTTCAGTTTCCCGTTTGATCCCCCTGTGGGGCTGGTTGAAAGGCTTCTGTATGTTTGCCGTGGAGGGCAACGTTGTCGGCTCGCTGTTGTGCTTTGCCGCAATCGTAGTCGGCGGCGTCCTGCTTACCTATATCATTTGGCACATTAAGGCGGACTTTTATGAGGACGCTATGGCTAAGTCCGAGGAAACGGCCGAGCTGCTCGCACGCGCCCGGTCGGAAAAAGCCGCCGTAACCGTGATCCGCCGCAAGAAGGAGCGCAGCGACAAGCTGCGTCGGGACGGTATGCGGCACGGTTCGGGTGCAAACGTATTCTTCCACAAAGCCCTGTACAATCGTTTCCGATTTGCCCATTTTGGTATTTTTACAAAGACCTCGGAAACATATCTGGCAGCGGCAGCCGGTACGGCTTTGCTATGCCGCTTCGTTCTCCAAACGGAGGGCTTGATTCCCGTCATTCTGACCTTAGGAGTTCTCACCTTCTTCCGCGCGATGGGCAATCCGCTGGAACAGGATACGCAGATGGATCATTTCCTGCTGATTCCGGAAAGCACTTGGCACAAGCTGTTCTGGTCGTTGATGGGTGGTACGGCGAATTGTTTTCTGGATTTGTTGCCTGCGCTGATCGTTGCGGCGCTTCTGTTAGGCGAGAACGTGTTGATTGCAGCGGCATGGCTCCCGCTGATTGTTTCGATCGATTTCTTCGCAACGACAGTCGGTGCGTTCATTGGGTTTTCCGTTCCGATATCCGCAGGCAAAATGGTTAAGCAATTGGTTCAGATTCTGTTTATCTACTTTGGTCTGCTGCCGGATATCGCAATCATGGCAATCGGATTGGTATTCGGTCAGCCGCTGTTGGCAGCTATCGGCTGTGCCGCTGTAAACGTTCTGCTCGGCTTGGTGTTCTTCTTCCTGTCACCTCTGTTTCTGGAGCCAAAGGACGGTAAGAAATACATACGGGAGACCTCCTTCACGGGTAACCTGAACCGGGCAAAAAAGCATTTCTCCAGGCTTGGATTCGGTACGTTTGCAATTCTTGGTTTAGGTACCGTTGCGCAGATTCTTCTGATGTATGTACTTAACACGGTATGGCCGGAAGTGTTGGGGCATTCCTGGGGAATGTGGCTGACCACCTTTGCTCCGCTTTATTTGTTAGCCGTTCCCGTTGGGCTTCTGCTTCTGCGCAAAGTTCCGGCCAAGCCTCCGGAAAAGCACGATTTGAAACCGGGCGGATATGCGGTTACGGCTATCATCTGTATCTTCATGATGTATGCCGGTAATATTCTTGGATCAATCATCACCGCTCTGCTGCGGCTGCTGCCGGGAATATCCGCATCAAATCCTATCCTTGACTACGCGACAGACGACGCAATCCTTCCCAAAGTGCTTTTTATGGTAATTCTGGCACCTGTAATCGAGGAATTTGTTTTCCGCAAGCAGCTGATTGACCGTATGCATATCTACGGAGAAAAGCTTGCCGTCATTACTTCCGCCCTGATGTTTGGTTTATTCCACGGAAATCTGTCTCAGCTTTTCTATGCCTTTGCACTGGGCTTGGTTTTTGGTTACGTATATCTGAAAACAGGAAAGCTTCGCTACAGCATTGGGCTCCATATGCTGATCAACCTCATCGGAAGCGTAATCGGACCGTTGTTCTTGGACAAACTTTCCGTTTTGGATACGATGGAAACCCCGGACCCGACAGCACTGAAGCCGATCATGCCGTGGCTGATTGCTTTCGGGGCCTATGTGTTGGTGCTGATCGGACTTGCTGTTGCAGGGCTCGTCTTGTTATGCATCAATCAGCGCAGAGCGTCCTTTGCATCGGCAGAGTTGGAATTGCCTGCAGAAAGTCGGTTTAAGACAGCTTATATGAACGTGGGTATGATCCTATTCGTCATCGGCTGCGTGGCCATGATCGTGATCGCGTTGTAATATCATAGATACCGTACTGAAAAATTCCGTGGATATTTCTACTTCGGCAAAAGAAAACCGCTGTCATCTCCATCCCTTGCAAAGATGGAGATGACAGCGGTTTTTCCATTTTCCGCAGAATTCACTCACCGGTCCGCTTGAGCGTCTTTCTTTCCCCGAACGTGTGCACGGATGCTTCCGACCACCGCAGAGACGAGCAGAACGCTGTTGCAGACGATGGCCGAATAATTGAGCAGGCAGATGCCGTAGATCAGCCAGAGCAGCTGAGAGCAAAAGCCCAGCGTTCTCGTCATATTCGGTTTCATCTGATAAAAAGCCAGAACGCCGAACATACTGCCGAATGCAGGCAGGAGCGCATAGAGCCCCTCGTTCCCGCTGAAGAGCGAAACGGCGGGAGAAATTAAGGTGATGAGCAAAAAAACGACGGGCCAGAGCGGACTTCGGGCAAACGTCCGCTTGTCACGATGATAAAAAACGAACTCCCGCCCCATGGCGATCAGATTAAGCAGTGCGCCGGTATATCCGCCGAGTAAAAGATAGTTGAAGAGCCAGAGCGTATCCGAGACGAACTTGCAGATCAGCATCCGCTCACGCGTACTGCTGTAGTAGATAAAGAATCCCTCGATCACGGCAATTGCACCGATGATCTCTCCGATAACGATATTCAAATTCCCCGCCCCCATTACAGCACGAGATAATCAAGAGGCGGCACAGTTTTGCCCGCAAAGATCAGCGGCGCATCGGTAAAATTGCCTACGATCCGGCTTCCGTCTGCATATGCGGCAACCTCAAGCCCGTTCTCCAGAAAATCGTACCTTTCCAGATAAACAAGTTGTCTGTCCGCGTGACGTGCATATTCTGCGGCGACAGATGCAATCAGACCGACACTGCGCACCAGTTCTTCATCGGTCGTACAGGTCAGATCAATCTCTCCCATCCAGTTCATCTCCCCGCCCGTGCGGAACTTCGAATAATAATACAGCGCCGGTCTTCCGCCGCGCATATACAGGGTAAGGCGCTCGGTGGGATCCTTGATGACGTAGTTGACCGTGGGGCTTGTGGGATTATAGAGCAGCGTGCCGTGATAGGTAATTTCAAAAAAAGGAATGAGTCGGTCGGCAATCGGAATGTTTTTCTTGCCGTAGCCGTCGCCAAAGCAAACATACAGGCCGAAATCGAGATATTTTTGCGCGAAGTCAAAGCAGCCCTCGGAGGAAAAGCCGCCGAACAGCCCGGCCGTATGCTCGATTATTTTCTGCGCATAAACGATTCCGTTGGCGGTTGAGGAGGGATGCTCGGGAGCGTGGCAATCATCGGGCACGACGATGGAAATGACGTCGGTAAAATGCAGTCCGTTCTCGTCATAAGCGCGAAGCGCCGGCAGATCGCACAGGGTGTTCTTCCATTGCTTCTCCGGGCAAACGTGATACGCATATCCCCCACTGAGCAGCGTGCTTTGATAATACGTGCCGTCCCGATTCACCACGACATCGTCCCAGGTGAAGGTGTCGGCAATGGGGTAGGTATCGATGGTATTGGTGTGTGTGGAAATCCGATATCCGAGCGACTTAACGTAATCAATCGTCTCCTTAAGGCCCTCGTTTCCGCCCAATCGCGGGTCAGCGGGAAAAAGCTGCGGGAAGCGGCCGTCATGCCCACTGCGGTTCCAGCCAACCAGCTGCAGCTCCGCCCCTTCAATTCCCTGCCGCTTCATCTCATCGGCAATGTCACGCACACGCGCAAAATCACAGGCGACATGCATTTCTGGTTCCGTCTCCTCGGTTTGGTAAGGAACGGGAGACGGACTCGGCTTCCACCCCATGCGAATGCGCACAACCGGATATTTCCGCGCGTATTCAGCGGCAGGCTTCCGACATTTCTCCGCCAGTGTAACGATCTCGCCGTGGGAGAGGCGAAGCTCCCGCTCGGCGTGCGCCATCACATTATAATCCGCATCCCGTGCAAGCGGTACAATCTCAATACGGATGTCCTCATAGAGCCGATCGTGATCGGTAAAATCAAAAAGAATACAAAGGGAATATTCTCCACCGCGTACCGTTGCCTCAAAGGCATAACGGTAACTGCGCTCGGGGCGAACAAGACAGGTATATTCACTCTTTTTTATCCCATATGCGGACATTACCGGATCGATATAGGTATAGGACGCATCCTCGCGCTCGACAAAGAAGGTCTGGATATCGCCCGACATTCCGATATTGCGCGGCAAAATCCAATACCCCTCCTCTCCCGCGTGCGCATAGCCAAGCGCGGGAAGCGCACGCAGCCGATTGACGCCCTTGAGTGTTTCTTTTTTCAAGGTCAGTTGAAAATGCCCGCCAAACTCGCATACCGAAAAGGGAATTTGCTTTCCGCTCTCGGTGACGGCATAAAAAAGATCATTTCGCATAAAAAGGTATCTCCTTTTTTGTTTTCGGCTTGATTATAGCAAAAAGATTCGGTATAATAAAGTCATATTCAACAGAAAAACGTTCAAAAAATAAAGGTGCCGTTAAATATGAAGCTGCAAAATATCAATCCGTATCTCCGCGCCGCCATGATCCAGCCGGCGGTCTTCGAAGGAGAATCGGTTCACATGGCCTACGATCACCGCCTGTTCTACGTGCTTGAGGGGGACGGCGTGCTCATGACAGAAGACGATACGCAAAGAATTTCTGCCGACACCCTTCTCTTTTTCCGCCCGCACTTTGGATATTATTTTCACGGGAAGATGCGCATGATCGTGCTGAATTTCGATTTGACGCGCAAAGCGGCAGACAGAGAGAGCCCAATCTGTCCACCGCCCGCATCCGAATTTGATCCTGCGCTGATCTTTGATGAAACCGCGGCGGATGAAATTACGGCCCCGCTTATTTGCCCAAACAGCCGCCATCTCCTCGAGGATCTTCTCACCGTCGTCCATCATTTTGACCCAAGCGATCCTCTCGCAGACGCCGCCTCCTCCGCAATACTCAAAAAGCTGCTCACTGACCTCGCTCGCGGAGAACAAAAGCAAGGTGATTCGACAAAATTCCCCATTGAGCAAATTCGGCGGTATCTGCGTCTCTATGCCGCAGAGATCAAGGATAACAGCGAAATCGGACGTCGGTTCGGCTATCATCCGGTCTATATTGCCGCACTTTTCAGAGAAAGAACGGGGGAAACACTGCATCACGCCATCATGGCCGAGCGTATTCGTCTGGCCACGGAATGGCTTACCCGCACCGACCATTCGGTCGAGGAAATCGCATACGACACCGGCTTCTCCTCGCGCAGTCATTTCTGCACGGTATTCAAGCGCTTCACCGGGCAATCTCCCGCCGCCTTCCGCCGGAGCGGACAAGCCTCCCTCTCCCCGACATCGATTGCCTCAAAATAAAAAGAATTCCCCCACACGGGGGAATTCTTTTTATTTAACGTAGCAGTTCTCGATTTCGCAAACGTACACGTGGTGAAAATCGTCGTCGTAATGGCGAAGAAGCTCGGGATCAAGGAAGCCGTCCCGACGGAGCACGTCGGCGTAAACTCTGCGGCAGTCAAACACAAGAGTTGCCTGCACAAAGCTGACACCGCCCGACGGAAGGGTCAACGGCTGAAGCCCGGTTTCCGCGGCCTTGTCAATCTCGCGGCCGCTTTTCGTACCGCACAGCTTGAGCGCGTCGTGCATTTCCTCACCGAAGAAGGAGAGGGTCAGACGGTCGGTCTCGCGGATAAATTCATCGGTATATCGCTGGGGGCGAACGAAGCAAACCGCGACCGGCTTATTCCAAAGAATACCGACCGTTCCCCAGCTTGCGGTCATCGTGTTCCAGGTACCGTCCGTCCGTGCGGCGGTCACAAGCATCCAGTCGCGGCCGATGCGGGAAAAAAGATTATCGGGGAGATTGTAGGGAGAAGCAGAGGAAAAGGGGAAATTCGACATATGCTCACCTCAATTACAAAAATTGCTTGCACTCAGCCCATGCGGAAACGGCAGGATAGATTTTCTCTGCCGCCGCGGTGTAAAGACGGGCGTAATGCTCGCCCTTCAGGATGATTCCGCCAAGTGCAAAGCGCTTGCGCAGCTTTGCGGCAAGTGCGGCAGGGGCGTCGGCAAGCGAAGCCTCCTCCTCCACACCGAGATATTCGGCCGACGTGCGGTCAATGCAACAGAGATCTACGTACTGAAGCAGCTCGTAAATCGCCATCCGCGCAGCCTCGTCGGGCGTGCGGCGCAGGCGGACAACGACGGCAGCAGGAGAATTTTCCTTGCGTGTGCGGAGCAAAACCTCACGCGCCGCGCAAAGCTCCTCGTGGGTGATTTCCTCGGTGATATCGGCAACCGGCAGATTGCCGGGCAAATTGGTAATGGTCATAGCGGGCTCCTTTGATTCGGATGATATCTTTATTGTACCACAAATCGAAAAATTTGACAATAGGCACGCGGGATTTTATCCGCGATCAACCGTGATTACCGCATAATAGTTGCCTTTCTCACGAAGCTTTTCCTCGATCTCGGCACAAAGACGCTCGACCGGAATCTTCACCTCAAACGGAATCACCAGATCAAAGATCAGGTTGGTATGCGTACGGCCGACGACACAGCGGAAATCATGTATCGTCAGAGTAGGCTCACAGGCCGCAACCGTCTCGGCGGTCATCTCACGCAGACGGTTCACCGTTTCGTCGTCAGTGACAATCGGGTCCATATGAATCGTACAGGAAATACCAAGCGTATCTCCGATGGTTTTCTCAAGCGTATCGATATGATCGTGTGCGACGAAAATATCTTCCTTTCCGTCCACCTCAACGTGCAGGCTGGCCAGGCAGCGGCCTGGACCGTAGTTATGGATGATCAGATCGTGCATTCCGAGGGCTACCGGACAGTTTTCGACTGCACGGCAGATTGCTTCCACAAGCTCGTCATCAGGTGCCCTACCGAGAATATGATTCATGGTTTCAAGCAGAATTTTTACGCCGGACCAGATAATCAGTGCGGCAACGAGGAGCCCGATATAGCCGTCGGGATCGAAGCCGGTGAAACGGAAGACCAGCATGGATATCAGCACGGCCGTTGTGGAAAGTACGTCACTGAGCGAATCGACCACCGCCGCCTGCATCACCGACGAATCAATCCTCCGACCGATTTTGCGGTTAAAGAGGGCAAGCCAGAGCTTTGCCGCAATCGCGCAGGCAAGAACGATGATGCCGATCGGATGAAAGGCAACCGTTTCCTCGGGGGTACGGATGCGATTCCACGAATCAACCAACAAATCCAAACCGATGTGCATAATCAGGAAGGAGACGATCATCGATGCAACGTATTCGATGCGTGCATGACCGAAGGGATGATCGCGGTCGGCAGGCTTTCCCGCGATGCGGAAGGTGATGAGCGAAATGAGGGCTGTCCCCGCATCCGAGAAGTTGTTGACGGCGTCGGCCGTGATCGCAATGGAGCCGGTCAGCACACCTGCTGCATACTTTGCGGCAAAAAGCAGCAAATTAAGGCAAATCGCCACGATGCTGACCATGGTGCCGTAAGCAGATCGAACGGCGGGATCGGCGACATTGTCACGATTGCGGATAAACAAACGGATAAGCAGTGCAGTCATACGGTCTCCTTTTTGTTTTGGGATAAAATCCTGTCATTTAAGATGATGTGCAGATATCTTGATTATATGTCCCGGGAGGGCGATTAGTCAAGGCTAATCTTTTGTCACTCGGCGGGGAGAGCGCAATATTTTTCTCCAATGCAGCAACTTTTTTCTTGACGCTCCTTCCGACGGCTTGCTATAATAGGAATAAAGGTCTCGCCCAAGTGCGAGGAATACGGAGGTCAACAAATGAAAAAAATCAGAGTTACGATCTGGAATGAATTCCGCCACGAAAAAACGAAAGAAGCGGTCAAGGCAATTTATCCAAACGGCATTCACGCGCTCATCGGAGAGTTTCTCGCCGAGTCGGGCGACATGGAGATTACGCTGGCCGCACTTGACGATCCCGATCAGGGACTTCCTCCGTCGGTGCTCGACAATACCGACGTTCTGCTCTGGTGGGGGCACATGGCACACAAAGAGGTGGACGACGCTCTCGTTGAGCGTATCCGCAAGCGGGTTTATCTCGGCAAAATGGGCTTCATTGCCCTGCACTCGGGTCATCACTCCAAGCCCTTCCGCGCGATCGTCGGTACGAACGGCAATCTGTCCTGGGGACGCAATCAGCGCGAGGTCGTCTGGAACATGATGCCCTCTCATCCCATCGCGGCAGGTATCCCCGATCACTTCACGCTGGACGAGGAGGAGCTTTATTCCGAGCCCTTCTACATTCCTCAACCCGATGCACTCGTATTCGGCTCCTGGTTTGAGGACGGTCACATCTTCCGCTCGGGTGCCTGCTTTATCCGCGGTGCGGGTAAGGTGTTCTATTTCCAGCCCGGCCACGAAACCTGCCCTTCCTATTATAATCCCCACGTACGCCGGATTATCCGCAACGCCGTTTATTGGGCCAAGCCAACCGAGATCGGATACGAAATCCCCGCGGGATGCCCGCATATCACCAAGCCTGTAACCGGTGAATTTGACGCAAAATAAAGAAAAAGGGGTGTCGCGCTGATTTGCGCGACACCCCGTCGTTTACAGAAGCGTAACGGGAAGCTGATTTCTCTGCGGTCTGCGCTCTGCCGGCTTATCGGCATGACGGCGGATACACTCATAGCTTTCGTCGCTGAGCACGTGCTCCATCCGACACGCGTCCGCCTCGGCCGTTTCTTCATCCACCCCGATGCTCACAAGCCAATCACGAAGCACGATATGACGCGCATACATCCGTTCGGCAATTTCGCGGCCGCTCGGCGTCAGCGTAATGTGCTGAAATTCATCAACGGAAATATAGCCGTTCTCACGCAGGCGCTTCATCGCGATACTGACGCTCGGCTTGGAGAAGCCCAGCTCTCCGACGATATCAATGGCGTGAACTCCATTGCAGGTTTTTTCCAGCACCAGTATGGTTTCGAGATAATTCTCGGCAGATTCCTGTACTTTCATCCGGCAGGACTCCTCTCATTTATATTTCTTTTATTGTACCATATTTGCCGTTGGCTGTCAAGGCGGATTTTTCGTTTCTCGGGAACAGGACGAACAGAACGGAAAAGTTGCGTCCCGGACTTGATTTTCTTATCTTTTTTTGCTATAATGGAAAAAACAAAAACGCCCGGCCAGATTTGACCGGGCAATTTCGTGGAGCTGGTGATGTGACTCGAACACACGACCTGCTGATTACGAATCAGCTGCACTACCGACTGTGCTACACCAGCGAACGCGACTATTATACTACAAAAAAATCGTTTTGTCAAGAGGAAACTTCATGAATTTATGCGATTTGGGAACAATTAAGCAAATCATGGCCGCACACGGGCTGACCTTCCGCAAAGAGTTCGGGCAAAACTTTCTGACCCGCCGCGCGGTGGTTGAGGAAATCGCCGAAAACTGCTGTGACGATGAAACAAGCACCATTCTTGAAATCGGTCCCGGTATCGGCGCGCTCACGCAAGAACTGGCACTCCGTTACCGCCGTGTCATCGCACTTGAGATCGACCGCGGACTGATTCCCGTTCTGCACGGCACGCTCGCCGAATACGACAATATCGAGCTCTACAATCAGGACGTGATGGAGGCAGATCTTTCCGCCATTCTTGCGCCCGCCTTCGCCGAGGGGCCGGTTTCGGTCTGCGCAAATCTGCCCTACTATATTACCACCCCGATCCTGATGAAGCTGCTTGAGAGCGGAATTCCCTTCTCATCGATCACCGTCATGGTGCAGGCCGAGGTTGCCGCTCGCTTCTGCGCCGCGGCAGGAAGTGCAGA
>JAZODX010000011.1:0-4519 GCA_045597265.1 Eubacteriales bacterium
GTCTGCCATCATGCCGGCGATCCAAGCAACCTCGATGGAGTGCTGCAGTACGTTCTGGCCGTAGCTTGTACGGTAGCGCAAGCGTCCCAAGAGGCGAACCAGCTCGTGGTTAATGCCGTGAACGTTGACGTCAAACGTCGCGCGCTCACCTGCCTGCTTGATCACGGCGTCTACCTCGCGGCGCGCCTTTTCCACCATCTCCTCAATACGGGAAGGATGAATACGGCCGTCGGAGATAAGCTTTTCCAGTGCCAGGCGGGCAATCTCACGGCGAACGGGATCAAAGCCCGAAATCGTGATGGCCTCGGGAGTATCGTCGATGATGAGCTCCATACCGGTGAGGGTTTCAAAGGTCCGGATGTTGCGGCCCTCGCGGCCGATGATGCGGCCCTTCATTTCATCGTTGGGCAGCGGAACGACCGAGATGGTGGTCTCGGCCACGTGATCTGCCGCACAGCGCTGAATGGCCAGTGCAATAATGTTGCGCGCCTTGGCGTCTGCTTCTTCCTTAAACTGGGATTCCAGCTCGTCGAGTCTCTGGGCAAGCTCGTGCTTGACCTCCGACTCAACGCGGGCGAGGAGCTCTTCCTTAGCTTGCTCTGCGGTGATGCCCGAGAGCTTTTCCAGCGTTTCAGTATGCTGACGAAGAATCTCTTCGATCTTGGCACGAAGTGCTTCGTTATCCTGAATCTTTTTCTGAAGCTGCTCATCCTTGCGTTCGAGCGCTTCGGTCTTACGGTCGAGCGTCTCCTCCTTCTGGGTAATACGGCGTTCCAGACGGGAAACTTCATTGCGCCGATCCTTAATTTCACGGTCGGCTTCGTTTTTGGCGCGGAGGATTTCTTCCTTCGCTTCAACCAGCGACTCTTTTTTCTTGGCTTCCGCCTCGTGGGTCGCATCTTCTACGATCTTTTTTGCCTGCTGTTCAGCCGAGCCGATCTCTTTCTCAGCCACGCGTTTACGATACGTGATTCCGCCGAAGAATGCGATCGGTGCGGTTACAATGAGCGCAAGCAATGCACCGATTAAATACTGCATACAGCACCTCCTTGTTGTTTTGTTATGCCTGTATTCGTCTATATGATGACATTACGCCTATTTTAGAATACATATATTTATTGTACACAAAAAAGATCATTCTGTCAAGGGCTTTCGGTGCTTTTATCGGCAGAAAGATGAAAATCTTGCATCAATGTGCCATTTTAGCAGGATAAAGGAGCGAAAAAATGAATCTGATGCATAGCTGACGGTGGCCGCTGCGGTTTTCTTCCTTATTATCCGGGTTCCGTACGGCACGCTTCTCCGACGCGGAAAACGGGCCGTGCAGTTTTCCGCGCCAAATTCCGCCCTCTCTCGACAATACCGCCAAAACGCGAGAATACAGACAAATTTTCTATAGGCAAAAAGCGGATTTTTCTGCAGACGTCTTGCAATTCGGAAAAGATTGTTGTATAATTAACAAAGAAACGTTTTGACGTTTATGCGGTCAGGAGGAGCTCCGTTTTTTTCGGAGGGCACGTCTGGCCGTATTGCCGTCTCCTTTTTCCGTGCAGAGAGAAGCTCCGCACACAAAGCTTGTTCGAGAAAACCGAAGGAAAGGAATCCGTATGAAGTACAGTTATTATCCCGGGTGTACGCTGAAAAACAAAGCGAAGTCGCTTGACGCTTACGCACGCGTGTCGGCAAAGGCACTTGGCTTCGAGCTTGAGGAAATCGATGCGTGGCAGTGCTGCGGCGGCGTTTATCCGCTCGGCAGTGATGAAATTGCATCCAAGCTTTCCTCCGTCCGCGCGCTCGTTGACGCAAGGGAGCACGGCCGCGAGCTGGTTACCCTCTGCTCGGCCTGCCACCACGTCATCAAGCGGGTCAATGACGACATGCGTCACGTTGACGATATCCGCACCCGTGCGAACAATTACATGAAGCTCGATACTCCTTATGCCGGGGAGACAAACGTGCTGCATTTTCTTGAGGTGCTGCGCGACCGCGTCGGCTTCGATGCACTGCGTGCTGCCGTGAAAAATCCGCTGACCGG
Source organism: Eubacteriales bacterium (assembly GCA_045597265.1). GTDB lineage: Bacteria > Bacillota > Clostridia > Oscillospirales > CAG-272 > SIG693. The sequence continues at coordinate 2,036 of JAZODX010000011.1, forward strand.
ACGCAAGATCGGCGCATACTACGGTTGCCTTCTGCTCCGTCCCGGTGAGATTATGGCCTTTGACGATCCGGAGAATCCGAAGATTCTTGAGGATTTCATCCGTGCCATCGGTGCTGAGCCTGTCGTTTATCCCTACCGCAACGAATGCTGCGGCGGATATATTTCGCTCAAGGAAAAGGAAATGACCGGACGGATGGTGGATACCATTCAGGAAAGCGCAACCGGTTTCGGTGCGGAGATGCTCGTCACGGCCTGTCCGCTGTGCCGCTATAATCTGAACCTTGCCGAAAACGGCCTTCCGGTGATCTATTTCACCGAGCTTTTGGCTGAGGCGCTCGGCGTAAAGGAGGAGGCAGAGGTATGAGTATGAACGGTAAAACGGCAAAGCAGATCCGCGAGATCAGCGGCGTCAACCCCTACAAGTGCATGAAGTGCGGAAAGTGCTCGGCAACCTGCCCTGCTTTTGACGAAATGGATATCAAGCCTCACCAGTTTGTCAGCTACGTGCTCGAGGATAACATCGCGGCACTGGCCGATTCCGCATCGCTGTGGAAGTGCCTGTCCTGCTTTGCCTGCATCGAGCGCTGTCCGCGCGATGTCAAGCCGGGCAAGCTGATCGACGCGGCGCGTCAGATCGTGGTGCGCGAGCGGGGCGGCGATTATCTCTCGGCCGATGAAATTCCCGCGCTGCTTGATGAAGAGCTGCCCCAGCAGCTGCTTGTCAGCGCATTCAGAAGATACAGGAGGTAAGCACCATGCAGAAGATCGGTGTATTCGTGTGCCATTGCGGCAGTAATATTGCGGCAACGGTAGACGTCAAGCGTGTCGTGGAGATGGCTGCGCGAGAGCCGGGCGTCGTTCACGCAGAGGATTATCAGTATATGTGCTCTGAGGCAGGCCAGGCGAAAATCGCCGCCGCCATTGCCGAGAAGGGACTGACCGGTATTGTGGTCTGCTCCTGCTCTCCCCGTATGCATGAGGCAACCTTCCGTAAGGCCGCCGAGCGCGCGGGTCTCAATCCCTACATGGTGGAAATCGCCAACATCCGCGAGCATTGCTCCTGGATTCACAAGGACGTTGAGGAGGCCACCGAAAAGGCGGTTATCCTTGCCCGTGCCGCGATTGCCAAGGTTAATCTCAACACGCCACTCAAGGCGGGCGAGAGCCGCGTAACCAAGCGTGCACTGGTGATCGGCGGCGGTATCGCCGGTATCCAGTCAGCCCTTGATATTGCCGATGCGGGCTACGAGGTTGATATCGTCGAGAAAACCCCCTCGATCGGCGGCCGCATGTCCCAGCTCGATAAGACCTTCCCGACCCTCGACTGCTCGGCTTGTATTCTCACCCCCAAGATGGTTGAGGCGGCCGCACATGAGAAAATCAACATTTATACATACAGTGAGGTCGAAAAGATCTCCGGCTTCGTCGGCGATTTCACCGTCGATATCCGCAAGAAGGCGCGCAGTGTAGATGCAAACAAGTGCACCGGCTGCGGCGTCTGCCAGGAAAAGTGCCCCTCGAAGAAGACCCCGAGCGAGTTTAACCGCGGACTCGGCACCCGCTCGGCGATTTACACGCCCTTTGCCCAGGCCATTCCGAACGTTCCGGTAATCGACCGCGAGGCCTGCCTGAAGTTCAAGACCGGCAAGTGCGGTGTCTGCGAGAAGGTCTGCGCCGCAGGTGCGATTGACTACACGCAGAAGGATGAGATCATCACCGAGAAATACGGTGCTATCGTCGTGGCCACCGGCTTTGATACCATCAAGCTCGACCGCTATGACGAGTATGCCTATAACCAGTCGAAGGACGTCATCACCTCACTCGAGCTTGAGCGCGTGATGAACGCCGCAGGCCCGACCAAGGGACACCTTGAGCGTCTCTCGGACGGCCGCCACCCCGAGCACATCGTCTTTATCCAGTGCGTCGGCTCGCGCTGCTCGGACGACCGCGGAAAGCCCTACTGCTCGAAGATCTGCTGTATGTACACGGCAAAGCACGCCATGCTCATCCGCGATAAATATCCGGACGTTAAGGTTACCGTTTTCTATATCGACGTGCGTACGCCGGGTAAGAACTTTGATGAGTTCTACCGCCGCGCCGTGGAGGAATACGGCGTCAATTACATCAAGGGTCAGGTCGGCAAGGTTGCGCCTCAGCCGGACGGCACCCTGCTCGTGCAGGCCTCCGATCTGCTTGAGAACCGCCAGCTGAAACTGAGCGCCGACATGGTTGTTCTGGCCACCGCCATTGAACCCGATCCGTCGGTTCGTCCGCTTGCCACCATGCTGACTGCCAGCATCGATACCAACAACTTCCTCACCGAGGCACACCCCAAGCTGCGCCCTGTGGAGTCTCCCACCGCCGGTGTGTTCCTGTCCGGTGTGTGTCAGGGCCCCAAGGATATTCCCGAAACCGTAGCCCAGGCCGGTGCTGCCGCGGCTAAGGTCATTGGCCTGCTTGCCAAGAACAAGCTCAAGACCAACC
>JAZODX010000012.1:0-18119 GCA_045597265.1 Eubacteriales bacterium
TATACACACCCTTTCTCACATCGAAATATCAAAGCGTTCGTCCTCATCTTCGTAGCCCTCATCGTATTCACCATCGTCAATATCCTCGTCGTCATCATCTATCCCAAGTGCAAGTCCCGCCGCAATACCAACGACAGCACCAAGTGCAGAGCCGGCGAATCTCGCCTCACGCTCACGTTTTTATTCCTCGGTTTCGTCAGCGTTTTCGATTATGTTCCCAAGGTCGTGAAGCCCACGCACGCCCATAACAGCAATACCAATATCGTCGGCAGTGCCGTGAGTATGAGTCGAAGCCACCATAGAGCTTCGTCCCGGATGATACGGCGGTCGATCACTTCGGAGGCTTTCTCGCTCGCTCTCCCAACCTGTTTCATAGCTTCCGTCGTAATCTCTTTGATCGCCGCTTCTGTTGCCCGTGTTTGCTCCTGTGCGGCTTTCATCATCGCTTGGGTGTACTCGTCCGCCTCTTGCTTCAAGCTCACTCTCTGCTCCCTCAAATCGGCTGACAGCACTATCAAACGCTGTACTGCTGCCATCAGGTTTACCCATTCTTTCTGGCTGATCTGTACCATGGGAATCGTTTCCGCCGGCTCCTCTGATTGAAGTTTCGGCGGTATATTCTTCGCTTTGAGCTTGTCATATAGCTCTGCCCGGATTCTGAATTCATGTTCCATGTTCTCCTTTCGGTATTTTTCTTCGTGAAGCTTGATGTCGCGCACACGTTTTTCCTTACCGTCCTCGCCGCGCAAAATGTATGTGATGTACTTTCGCTCAGGAGTCCACACCATATCGTAGCCGGGTTTCTTCATCTCACGCTTGAACTCCGCCTTGCTTTTGCACTTTTTCATGCAGTAGTCGATAGCAACGCAGAGCTGTATCTTCCAGCTGTTGCCGTTGATCGCAGCACGGTATTCCTTCGGATCGGGACGTGAGGATTTCTTCTTTGGATCATATTTCTCCGGCACCGACAGTCCATGCGCCTTGCAAATCGCATCCCTCCGCTGTTGGCAGTGCGGTTGCGGCGCGTGTGATTTTTGAAACGGTAAAAGCCTGTTTTTCCTGTTAAAAAGAAAACCGTGCGGGTGACGCTGAGCTGCTTTGCCGATAAGCGGGAAATCCTCTCCCCCACGCACTGTAAATGACGTTGGATTGTCAAGCAAACGCAAAGAATATCGGGGCAGGAATGGCGACGAAGTTTTTCTTGAAAAAGATAGTTCTTTATGATATACTGTTTTTGGGCCCCTTCCTGACGGAAGGAAAGAATCCCGAAACCGAGCGATGGAGAAAATCGTTTATTTTCATGACGGAAAAGGAGAGAACAAAAATGAAAAAAATACTGTCCGTATTTCTCGCGCTTTTGATGGTCGTGCTGTTGGTCGGATGCGGAATCGAGGAGGCAAGTAACGTCGATGACGTGACCAACCCCGCCAAGGCAAAAATTTCCAAGGGAACGATTGAAGGCGACGTTTACAAAAACGACTTTTTGGGATTTTCCTTTACCAAGCCTGCTACATGGGTTTATTCCACCGACGAGGAAATCGCTGAGGTGATGAACGTTGCAGTCGATCAGATTCTGGGTGAGAATTTTGAGAAGGCTATGGAGAACAATCCTGCGACGTACGATATGATGGTCGTTGATATGATGACGGGGACCAACGTGAATTTGGTCTATGAAAACCTCAAGAAATCGTTTGCAACGAATATTACCGAAGCGCAGTATTTTGAGCTGTTCAAGCAGCAGCTTGAAAATGTGGAAGGCATCACGGTTTCCTTTTCGGACGATCTGAAAACGGTTACGCTCGGCGAGACCGTTTTTACCAAATGCGTTTGCGAGACGACAATGAACGGCCAGACGATGACGCAGATATTTTACGTGAGCAAAAATGGCGGATATATGGTGATTGTTACGGCAACGATTACAAGCGGATATACGGCGGATGAAATCGAGGCAATGTTCCGCTAAACCGTTTTTCGATTCACTTTGATTGACGTTTTCGTTCGTTCAAGAAAAATACAGGAGGAATATGCAATGCGAAAATTTACACGTTTTGGGGCAGTCGTCATATTTGCGGTCGTTGTCCTGTCGGCTTCGGTATTTCCCTCTGCATTTGCTGCGGAGAATACATCCGCAACCGAAGAAATGACTGCGTCTCCCGCTTTTACCGATATTGAGGGGCATTGGGCGGAGGAGACGATTATCAAGTGGAAGGATGCCGGACTTGTCAACGGTTATCCGGACGGCACGTTCAAGCCGGACCGGCATATCACCCGTGCGGAATTGGCGAAGGTGATCACGCTTGCGTTTGATCTTACCGAGGTCACCGAATACGACTATCGGGATATTCCCGCAGACGCGTGGTATCTCCCTTACCTTGCCGCAAGTGCGGCATACATTCCCTCGTATGTATCTGCCGACGCTACCTATGAACTGATGTTCTATCAGCAGCAGTATTGCTTCTTCCCGGAGGCGCCGGCACTGCGTATGCACGCTGCGGAAACCTTTTCGCTGCTGAAGATGAGGCATGACGGAATTACGGTTGAGATTCCGGATTTCGACACCGTATACACCGAGGTCAACGCACTTTTTGCGGACACACAATATGACAACACCTATGTCATCCGCCCCAGTCAAGGCGCGCCGGCCAACGTTAAGCGTCAGCACAATTATACGTGGCTTGCGCACAAGCTTGGTGTGATGCAGGGCTACCCCGATGGATATTTTCTTCCGTTTGGCAATCTCACCCGCGCAGAAGTGCTGACCGTGCTTGACCGGATTCTTGATCGGGAGCCGTGAAGGGTGCCGGTATGATACGGGAAGAAACAAGAAATCCAAGACGTTTGTCTTGGATTTCTTGTTTCGGCACGGTATAAAGCGGAATAAACGAAAGGACAGAAAAAGATGCCGCCGTTTGATTGTGAAAAACACGGGAAAGCAAGTTGTCAAATCATTCTCCGCCGCTTTCCGCCTGTGGAGGGGATAAAATGGATATCCACTTGACTTTTGTGTACGATTGGTTTGTTTTGGGTTTGTTTGGGGGAAAATACAGCCTTGTTTTTTTGCGGAAAATATGTTACAATGGAAGCAAGAAAGCAGAATGCAGGCGCAAAATGCTGCGTTCTTGCTTTTGCGTCTTATAAACGAATTTTTTACAAAAGGAGAAAACGCATGAAACATTACGCTTTGCGGAAAGCAACGGCACTCTGTCTGGCACTTTTGATGCTGCTCATTGGCTTTGTCTCCTGCACCGGCGGCGACACGAATACGCCTGCCGATACCACAACGGCTCCGAATCAGCAGAACCCCGTACCGGACAGTGACGAGACCACCGAACCCGCCGAAACCAAATATCCCGGCCCGCAGATCACCGAGAATCTTTCGGGCTGGACCTTCCGTGCGCTGTCCTCTGAGGCAGACGATTCCTTTGCCTATAACGAGCTGATCTATACCGACGACTCGGGTGACGTGATTAATGACGCAATTTTCCGCCGCAATGCGCAGATTACCGAGAAGTACGGTGTCATTTTCGAGTTTGTTCAGGATCAGAAATCGAAAATGAAAACGATGTTTACCAACGCGATCAATGCGGGTAACGACGACTACCATTTTGCCTCCATTTCCCTCAAGGATATGATGTCGATCGCCGCTACGGGTAATCTGGCTGAGGTATCCGAGCTGCCCTATCTCGATCTCGATGCACCGTGGTATTACCAGAGAATCCGCGAGAGCCTCTCGATCGGCGGCCGCGAATATACGCTGGCAGGGTATTTCAATATGCGAATCTTCAATACCCTTTACTATGTCGGCTACAACAAGAATCTGGCTGAAAAATATGAAATCGGCGACCTGACTCAGCTTGCCATCGACGGGAAATGGACGCTCGACAAGATGTATGCGTATTCAAGCAAGGTTGGTGCCGACCTCAATCAGGACGGTAAGATCGACGGCGAGGACCAGATTGGTATGCACGGCCACTCGGGTTACGTGCTCTCCTTCTTTGTCGGTATGGACGGCTCCTTCGTTGCGAAGAACAGCGACGATCTGCCCGTTTACGAGGGTCTCTCCGAGCGCAACGAGCAGCTTCTGTCCAAGATCGTAACGATGCTCTACGACGAGCCGGCCTGCAAAACGGGCGACAGCAAGATGATCGCCTACGATCCCGACCCGTTCATGGTTGACCGCCAGCTCTTTGATGCGACCCTGCTTTATGCGATGCCCGGTTATACGACGGAGGGGGTTAATTTCGGCGTTCTGCCCTATCCGAAGGCGTCGGAGGCGCAGGAGGGCTACCGCAGCATGATCCATGCGAACCATTCGTCGCTCGGCGGTATTCCGGTCAACAACACCGAGATGGATAAGACGGCCGCCGTTGTGGCCGAGCTGATGAACCAGTCCTATCAGTTCATCTATCCTGCCCATATAGAGAAGATCATGATGTTCCGCTTTGCGCCCGACGAGCAAAGCACCAGCATTCTGAAGCTGCTCTTTGATTCGCTCTGCGTGGAGATGTCGACCGCGCTGAACATGAAGTGTGATACCATGCTCCGTACCATGGCGAATAACCATCTGAGCAATTTTGCCTCGGCCTTTGCCGGTATCAAAAAGGCAGACGAAACGACGATTGAAAATTACATCAAGGGCTTTACCGGGGAATAAGCTTCTCTGCCGAAGCGCGAAAAGAATATCGTCCCAAAGAGGGCTTCCATAAAGCAGTTTTTCCTGCATCCAAACCAAAGGAGTACGAGCATTTTGTTCGTACTCCTTTTCTGTCGCCTGTTAAGCTTGTCGGCGTACGGTCGGGCAGGAAAAAGGAAAATAAATTGGTTTTTCCTATTGACATTCCCCCAAGGGGATAGTTTACAATAAAAAAAGAACCCCTATACTAAATCAAAAAGGAGATTACACATGAAACTGTTGTCTGTCCACAAATTGACCGCGCTTTGTCTCGCTATTCTTCTCCTGCTTCCGGTCCTGGCTTCCTGTGCCACGGATACGCCGGACAGCACTACCGACACGACCGGGGCAAGTGCGGGCACGACTGTTCCCGCACAGGAAGAGAACACCGAGCCTGCCGAAACCGAGTATCCCGCCCCTGTGATCAACGAGGAGCTCTCTGGCTGGACCTTCCGCGCGCTCGCTGCGGAGCCGGATGATACCTTTGCCTACTGCGAGCTGGCCTATACCGATGACGTGGGAGACGTCATCAACGATGCCGTTTTCCGCCGCAATGCACAGATTACAGAAAGGTACAAGGTGACCTTCGAGATCACGCAGGTGCAGAAGAACAAGGAAAAGAGCATGTTCACCAACGCCATCAACGCGGGTAATGACGATTTCCATTTTGCCAACCTGCCGCTCAAGGATATGATGTCGGTTGCCGCAGCCGGTCTCCTGGCTGACACTGCAGAGCTGCCCTATCTTGACCTTGACGCACCGTGGTACTATGAGAGAATCCATGACGCGCTCTCGATCGGCGGCCGCGAATATACGCTGGCCGGCTATTTCAATATGCGCATTTTCAATACGCTCTACTACGTCGGCTATAACAAGAACGTCGCCGAGAAGTATCAGATTCCCGATCTGGCGCAGATTGCCATTGACGGTGAGTGGACGCTGGACGAAATGTATAAGTATTCGACCATGGTCGGCGCCGATCTCAATCAGGACGGTAAGCTCGACGGCGAGGATCAGTTCGGTACGCATGGCCACTCGGGCTACGTGCTTTCCTTCTTCGTCGGTATGGACGGTACCTTCGTGGCAAAGGACGCGGAGGATATCCCGGTATACGAGGGCTTGTCCGAGAGAAACGAGCGCCTGCTGACCCGTATCACCGATATGCTCTACGACGAGCCTGCCTGCAAGACGGGTACGGGCATCAATTATGAGCCGGACCCGTTCGTCATGGACCGTCAGCTCTTTGACCCCACTCTGCTCTATGCGATGCCGGGCTACACGACGCTCGGCGTGAACTTCGGCGTTCTGCCCTATCCGAAGGGCTCGGTTGAGCAGGAGGGCTATCGCAGCATGATTCACGCGGGCCATTCGTCGCTCGGCGGAATTCCGAACAACAATACCGAAATTGATAAGACGGCTGCCGTCGTGGCTGAGTTGATGTGCCTCTCGTATAAGATCATCTATCCCGCACACATCGAGAAGATGATGATGCTCCGCTTCGCTCCGGACGAGCAAAGCTCGGCAATTCTGCATCTGCTCTTCGATTCGCTTTGCGTCGAGATGTCCACTGCGCTCAACATGAAGATCGACACCATGCTGCGCACGCTGGCCAACAACTATCTCAACAATTTCTCCTCCACCTTTGCCGGTATTCGCAAATCCGACGAAACAACTCTGGAAAATTACATCAAGGGCTTCGTGGGAGAATAAAATCAGCTTATCCCAAGTGGCTGCCGCAAATGCGGCAGCCACTCCTTTTGTCGTTGTGTAAGGTTTTGGGGCGGGTTGCCGGGAGGGCTTCGCCCCCCTGCCGCAGGACTCTACCGTTCCTCTGCGGTTTTGGCAGAGGACGCGCAAAATTTTACCGTTCCGCATGCGAATATTCTGTCTTAACCGCATCGGAGACACGTGGAGGAAGGTTTGCTCTTGTGCAAATATAACAACAGAAACGGCAAACAAATTTGTTTTTCCTATTGACATTCCCCCAAGGTGATGGTTTATAATGTATTATAATAAGAAATAAGTGCAAGAAAAAAGAGGGATGCGCGATGAAAATCAACGAGGCGGTAAAGCGAACCGGGCTGTCGAAAAAGGCGATTCGTCTGTATGAGGCCAAGGGTCTTTTGCAGGTTCAGCGGATAGCAAACGGATATCGCGACTATACCGAAGCCGATATTGAGATTTTGCAGCGCATCAAGCTGCTTCGCCTGGTCGGCGTGCCGATTTCGGACATTCGGCTGTGGCAGACGGGCATTATCTCCTTCGACGAGCTGCTCGAGAAGCGCAGGGGCGAAATTGAGAAGGAATACGGCCATTATTCGGCGCAGTTTGCCCTCTGTGAATCGGTGGAGCGCCGGCTCGGCATCGGTGCATTCGATTGCGGAGAACGTCTCGAGGAAAACGAAGAGATTCCGGAGAGCGGGTACGGTGAGCTTGCGGTGGGTATGGATATCGGTACAACCACGATCAGCGCAACCGTAATCGATCTTTCCTCGCGGCGGCAGATTGAGGTATACAATCTTCCCAACGGATTTCATCTTCCCCCGCGGGAGCCCGGCTTTGCCGAGCAGGACGCAGAGGGAATTGCCGCGCGTGTCGCAGAGCTCGTCTCGCACATGGCCGACAGCTATACCAACATCGTATCAATCGGAGTAACGGGACAGATGCACGGCATCCTTTATCTTGATGCCGACGGGCGCGCCGTCTCTCCGCTCATTACCTGGCAGGATAAGCGGGCAGACCGCTTTGTGCGCGAGGGCGTGACCTACTGTGCAGACGTTCTCGCGCGTACCGGAGAGCGGGTTGCGACGGGATACGGCTTCGCCACACATTATTATCAAACGGTTTGCGGCACCGTGCCTGCGGGGGCGGTGACCTTCTGCAGTATTATGGACTACGTTGCGATGCGGCTGACCGGACGGAGCAAGCCCTTGATTCACGCATCCGTCGCCGCAAGCTTTGGGCTCTTTGATCTTCGCCGCCGCACCTTTATGGAGGAGAAAATCGACCTGCTTTTCCCGCGCACGCTGACTCTGCCCGAGGTGACCGACGGTTTTGCGGTGTGCGGAGACTATGCGGGAATCCCCGTTTCGGTGGGCATCGGCGACAATCAGGCCAGCTTCCTCGGCTCGGTCAAGGCGGCCGACGACAGTATTCTCATGAATATCGGTACGGGAAGCCAGATTTCAATGATGAGCGGCTACCGCGCGGTGCACGGAGCGCTTGAGCTTCGCCCGCTTGTCGGTGAGCGCTATCTGATCTGCGGCTCTGCCCTCTGCGGCGGCTCTGCCTACGCTATGCTGGAGCGCTTCTTCCGGGCGTTTGCCGTCTCTGCCGGAATGCAGGATATGCCGCAGTACGAAACGCTGAATCGCATGGCGGATGCAGCCTATCAAAGGAAACGAAGCGGTATGCGTGTGGAAACGACGTTTTGCGGCACGCGGACCGATCCGACCCGCCGTGGTGCGATTCTCGGCTTGGATGCAGACAGCTTTACGCCGGAGGATCTGACGCTCGGCGTAATTGAGGGGATCTGCCGCGAGCTGTACGAGATGTATCTTGATGCAGAGGAAACGGGGAAGCATACGCTCGTCGCTTCAGGCGGTGCACCCCGTCGGAACGCGGTGTTCGGACGGGTTATTTCCGATCTGTTCGATATGCCGGTCTCCCTTTCGGGCGCAAAGGAAGAGGCCTCGATCGGCGCGGCGCTGTTCTCGGCGACCGCGGCCGGTTATCTTGACGGAATTGAAGCGTTTTCCGCTTTCATCGAGTATCGGGCGGAGAACGAATGAGGAGGATAAGCATGAACGATATCAAAATCACCTTGACGCTGAATGAGACGCCGGTTTACGGTATCGCGCACAAGGGGGGACGAAAGACCTTTGAATATCAAGCATTTGACGGCTGGATTTCCTTTGCCGTACAGTACGATTACGACAGGCGGCCGCTGACCGTCGAGGCACAGGCGGAGGATGGCGCGACCGTTGAGCTGGTTCTGATGTCCCACCGCATTGAGCTGTACGTGAACGGTCGGGTGGTTGATGAGGAATGGCCGATCGGCGAGCGTCTGCTCGGCATTGATGACGAAATTTTCTCGATGCTTCCGCTGACGGTTGAGCCCTATACCGAGCCGAAGAAGGAGGAGCCATCGGTTATTTCCACCTTTGAGGGGGCGGAGGGCTGGTACCCCGAGGAAAACGTGTTCGTCGGCGACTGTATGCCCTACGTCCGTGACGGCGAATATCACGTGCTCTATCTCAAGGACCGCCACCACCACAAGAGCAAGTGGTCGCTTGGTGCGCATCAGTGGGAGCATATCTCTTCTCCCGATTTCAAGACCTGGTCGATTCACCCGATGGCCGTACCGATTACCGAGCCCTGGGAGGGATCGATCTGCACCGGCTCCTGGATTCGTCGGGGTGAGCTTGAGTATCTTTTCTATACCGTCCGTCGCGGGAAAGGGCTTGCCAATCCCATTCGCCGCAGCATTTCGCGGGACGGCTACCATTTTGAAAAGGACCCGAATTTCAGCTTTTCGCTCTCGGAGAAATACCGTGTCGGCGGTGCGCGTGACCCGAAGGTCGTGCGGGGCGAGGACGGGCTTTACCATATGTTCCTCACCACCAAGCTGATTGCCGAGGGCAAGGGGTGCCTGGCGCATCTCGTGTCGGAGGATATGGACAACTGGCGCGAGCTGGATGAGCCGATCTATATCGCCGACGACGGTGCCGAGCCCGAATGTCCCGATTATTTCTGTTATCGCGGAAAATATTATCTCATCTTCAGCCTGCGCACCCGTGCGCATTACATGATCTCCGACCGTCCCTTCGACGGCTTCGTCATGCCCCAAAATCCGATCATTCCTTGCGCCTCTGTGCCGAAGGGCGCAATTTGGGGCGATAAGATCGTCTTCGCGGGCTTCAATCGCATGGGTGGCTACGGCGGAAGTCTGACCTTCCGTACCGCCGAGGCCGACGAGCAGGGCGAGCTGATTTTCCTTTGATAAAAGCAGCTCGGTCCGGGACGTCGAGGGCGCCGTCCCATACCAAACAAATTTGATTCCGCCGTGCGTGACACCGATACGGCGCAATGGCGTTCGGTGGCGGGCGACGAAACGTCGCCCCTACGGCATCATTGCCGGCCCCCCGTAGGGGCGACCTGTGGTCGCCCGCTACCTATCGCATAGATGTCGGTTGAAAATAACCGCACACCGAACCCCCACGCCGTAGTTCCGAGCGGTAAGATGGCGTGTGGGGCATCTCTTTACCCAAAACGGAAGATTCAATGAAAAATAAATATTTTCCGGGAGGATACCATGAAGACTTGTACACGAATCGGCAGCACCTTGCTTGCGCTGCTTCTTCTCTGCGGCTCGCTTGCCGCCTGCGGCACACCGACACCGTCGGGAACCGATACCACGCCGCCCGTCGACACGACCGAACCGCAGGCACCGTCAACCACCGCGGCCCCCGACACAACTGCCGCGCCGAAGCCGCTCAAGCCCTACGCGCCGGTGGAGCTTCAGCTTCCCGACGATCCGAGCCTGCTCTATAACGGTATTCGGCTTCCCGAGACGTGGCCGCCGGAGCATATTTCCTCAAGCTCGCTTGCGGAAATCGAGATTCCTTATCTGAAAAACCCGGATGAGGGCGGGACGCATCCCGACGTGGTGGATATCGACGTCGGACGCCAGCTGTTTGTGGACGATTTTCTGATCGAATCGACCACCTTGACCGCCGTCGGACATAAGCCGGTTGAATATGCCGGCAACCCGGTCATGCAGAACGGCGAGCGTGGCCTCAGCAGCAAAAACGGCGGCGTGTATTACAATGCCGAAAAACAAAAATATGAGATGTTCTTCTTCAACGCGCCCAAGCTGATGTATATCTCCAGCGATGACGGCATCAACTGGGACGAGAAATCGGCCTATCCCGTTCTCTCCATGCCCTACGGCGGTTACGTCAGCGTAGTGTATAACGAAACGCCGGATGCGGCAAACCCCCGCTATATTTGCCTGGTTCGCTACAGCAACTATATCTGGGAGGATCTGACCGGAAAAAACAGCGATCACGACCACTACACCACGCGAATTTATTATTCGAATGACGGACAGATCTGGCGGATGCTGACCGACGAGGGCCCGGACTGCGGAGATGCCACCACCATGGTGTATAATCCCTTCCGCCGCACCTGGATTTTCAGTCTTCGTCGCGGTTATAATCGCATACGCTGTCGGGATTACGTGGAATGTCAGGATATTCTCGACGTTGCCGATTTTTCTGATTTGAACGTTGTCTTTTGGATGCGTGCGGACGGGCGTGATCTGCGCCACGAAAAATATCCGAATATCGCGCCCGAGCTGTATGCGATGTCGGCGGTTGCCTATGAGAGCATTATGCTCGGTGCCTTTCAGATGTTCCAGGGCCCGACGAACGAGGAAATCAAGGAAACGAGCATTCCGAAGATCACCAATATTCATTTTGGCTACAGCCGTGACGGCTTCTACTATTCCCGTCCCGACCGAACGGCGGCGCTGGAGTCCTCGCGGGATACCGCGGCGTGGGACTGCGGCTATCTGCATCCGACGAGCGGCGTTTGCGTGATCGTCGGCGACGAGCTACGCTTCTATTACGCGGCTTATCAGGGGCAGGCGGGCAGAGATCCCGACTCTGCCAATTACAGCCTGGATATGACCTACTGCCGAATCGGCATCGCCACCCTGCGCCGCGACGGCTTCGTTTCGCTTGACGGTTCGGGAGAGGTGATTACGCGCTTGATGCGCTTCGACGAGCAGAACGACAGACTTTTCATCAACGCAAAGGCAAAATCGATCCGTGCCGAGATCTGCGATGCGGACGGCTGTGTGATCCCCGGCTTCTCGCTTGACGACTGCGTTCCCTTCTCGGGTGACTCGACCTGTGCGGAGCTCACCTTTGGTAGCGGCAAGAACCTCGGTGAGCTGAAGGGCCTTGACTTCTCGATCCGCTTTCTCCTCGAGGAGGGTGAGTTCTATGCCTTCTGGGTAAGTGATACCGAGGATGGAGAAAGCGGCGGCTTCCTTGCGGGAGGATATGACGCAAGATAAGGGATGATAGGTTGTGCCGATGCGGGCGACCGCAGGTCGCCCGTTCCGAGCGGTAAGATGGCGTGCGGGATATATGCGCGTGGCGTGGGACGGGAGGAGCAAGCCCCTCCCCTACCAAACAAATTTGCTTCCGTCCTGCGCGACACCGATACGCTGCAATGGCGTTCGGTGGCGGGCGACCGCAGGTCGCCCCTACGGTATAATTGTAGCCTTCACCTGTAGGGGCGACCTGTGGTCGCCCGCTACCTATCACATAGATGTCGGTTGAAAATTACCGCACACCGAACCCTCAACGCCGTAGGGGCGACCGCAGGTCGCCCGTTCCGAGCGGTAAGATGGCGTGCGGGATATATGCGCGTGGCGCGGGACGGGAGGAGCAAGCCCCTCCCCTACCAAACAAATTTGCTTCCGTCCTGCGCGACACCGATACGCTGCAATGGCGTTCGGTGGCGGGCGACGAAACGCCTTACTTAATATAGACAATGCAAGGAAAATATGTTATAATAAAATGGAAAAATACTTGAGGGGGCTTATGATGAAAAGATTTCTTTGTGCATTTCTTTGTACGCTGATGATTCTCGGCACCGTTGTGCTTCCCTCGGCGGCCGCCGATCTCAACGACCGTGTGGTTGCATGGTTTGACTTTGAGGGATCAACGGTCGAGGAAAAGACTGCGGACAAGGCAAAGGCCGGCTCGGTTGCCGACAAAGTGAGCATTAAGGGACAGGATGTGAAATTCGAGAACGGCCTTGCCTGTGCGCCCGAAATTTCGGGCAACGTTCTGCTCGTCAATGCGACCGACGATATCCGCGATCTGGCCGGCAAGTCGCTTTACGTTCGCTTCCGCCCGGGTGAGATTTCCCCCGAGACCTGGAATGCAAACGGAAACGACGTTCTGCACTTCCGCGGTGACAGCGTGATCCGCCTCTGGACGAAGTCGGATAAGGAAGGAAAGACCTTTTCCTTCGGCACCTGGATGTTCGACTACAATGAATCGACCGAAAAATTTGACCATGCGGAAAAATATACCCGTGGGAACGGATTC
This sequence comes from Eubacteriales bacterium, assembly GCA_045597265.1. GTDB lineage: Bacteria > Bacillota > Clostridia > Oscillospirales > CAG-272 > SIG693. Next base: position 12,802 of record JAZODX010000012.1, read on the forward strand.
GTGCATATGGTCTATACGATCGCCAAGCAGAACAACGTCATGACGCTCAGGATTTACACTTCGCTTGACGGTGTGAATTACTCCGAAATGAGCGAAACCTATACCGATGCGAATACGGTCTGGAAGCAGCTTACCCTCGGCAAGCTGAATACCGACGGAAAGTCCGGACGCGGCAAGCCGATCGAGTATGACGACATCCGTATCTACAACTGCGTGCTGACGGCGGCTGAGATCGCGTCGATTGCCGACGATACCCCGGCAGGCGTGGTGGGCGAGGTTCCCGCCGCACGTCCAAGTCTTACCAATTTTGCAAAGGTCAACACCTATCAGTCCGGACGTTTTTCGGACGTCAAGGACAGCGACTGGTTTGCCGCGAACGTCGGCTCGGTTTATGCGTATGGACTGATGAACGGCAACAGCGAGACCACCTTCAACCCCACCGGCAATATCACGGTGGCAGAGACCATTACCCTGCTTGCGCGTATTCGCGCCATCTATACCGGCAAGTCGATCGATACCGCATCGGCATCGCCCTGGTATCAGCCCTACGTCAATTTCGTCCGCGATGAAGGAATTATCCCCGAGGCATTTGCCGATTACAACGCGGTAATCAGCCGTGCGGATTTTGCCCGTATGCTTGTTCTTTCGGTGGATGGCGACGACCTTGCCGAGAAGAATACCGTAGAAAACGGTGCAATTCCCGACGTCAAGACGGGCGAGCTGTACTCCGCATCCGTTTACCGTCTCTATCGTGCGGGAATTCTGACCGGCTCGGATGAGAAGGGCACCTTCAATCCCGCCTCCGGCATCAGCCGCGCCGAAGCGGCAGCCATTGTGACCCGCATAATTGATTCGAATTTGCGCAAGTCGGTTACCCTGAAGGCTCCTGCAAAGCTGGATACGATTACGAAGGTCGAATCCACCAAGATGACGCTGAAGAACATTTTCGCCAACGATATGCTTATTCAGCAAAACAAGCCTTTCTCAATCACCGGTATCTATAAGGCCGCCGTGGGCGATTACCGCGCAGAGCTTTACCGCGGGGAGACGCTTGTCCAGAGCGTTCCGGTTGTGCTTGACCCCATCACCGGCACCTTCAAGGCAGCTTTCGCCGCCGTCAAGGGCTCCTACGATAAGTACACCCTCCGCATCATGGGTGGTACGTACAAGGTGGCCGAGCTGAAGAATTTGCTCTTCGGCGAGCTTTGGATTGCGTCGGGTCAGTCCAATATGGCCTATACGCTCACCAAGGACCAGGATTACCCCGAGGCCTTTAAGAAGGATGAATTTATCCGCGTGATGAAGGTTGGCCGTCCTTCCTCCGGCTATGCCAAGGAGCCGCTGGCCGAAAATACGACGACCGATTGGATCGTCGGTACCAATCAGAGTGAGATGGAAACCGTCACGGCGGTCGGATATTACTTTGCGCGCAATCTGCGCGAGGAGCTCGACGTTCCGGTTGGCCTGATCTTCTACGCGATCGGCGGAACGAAGATCCGCTCCTGGATTTCCCGGGAAACCATTGAAGCAAATCCCATTCTGACCACCGCGTCCCCGCTGGCCAAGAACTACAAGCCCCTTGCGGCCTGGGATACGGCCGGCAATAACCAGGCGTGTGCGATTTACAACACGCTGGTCGCTCCCTCGCTCGGACTTAACGCTGCAGGAATGATCTGGTATCAGGGCGAGGCCGATCTCGGCGACAGAACCGGCTATTATACCAAAGAACTGGAGATCATGCATAAGCAATACAGCCGCCTCTACGGCTACGGCGATGCAGGGATGCCCTTCATTATGGCCAACATCATGCCCTATCTGGTCAATGCAAATCCGCACTATTACGGAAAAATGTCGGCAGACGTTGCCGCGTATGCCGCGGGCAATGAGAAGGTAGCGGCCGTCTGGCTCGGTGGACTCTCGCCCGAGCACGACGATAATAACTCGGCAAGCCATCCGCACGAAAAGGTGCCGGTCGGCCGCCGCCTGGCCGATTCCGCCATGGCCATGGTCTACGGTGAGAAGTATGATGAAGACGGACCGATCGCCGTCAGCTCGACGGTGAAGGGCAATACGATGACCCTGACCTTCGCAAATGTTGCTGACGGACTTTGCATTGCCGACGGCTCGAGCGTTTTGCGCGGCTTCAAGGTCTGCGGCGCCGACGGCGTATATTATCCCGCCGACGCAAGGATCGTGGGCAAGGATAAGGTCGAGGTTTCCTCGCCGAACGTAGACAAGCCGATCTCGGCTGCGTATGCATACGAGCTGAACGTCTATTATCTCAATCTCGGCTGTACGTACCAAGGAGAGCCGCTTTTTATGGCCTCCCCCTTCGTGCTGAATGCACCGGCAAAGACAACCGTTATTCCCACCATTCTCTATGCCGACTGTGATCTGCCCCGCGCATGGCATCTAACCCAGCAGGGTGGACACTTTGCCTGCGAATACGATACCTGGACGGCAGAGCAGAACAAGACGGCGCTTTCCGTCAGCTTTGATACGGCAGATAAGGCGCAGGGTGACGCCGCACTGAAGGTTGCCGTTCCCGCGGCGGGCGAGGTTCTGGTCAAGCCCACGCTGGTCGGCCCCGGCAAAAACGGCACGCCCACGCTGTTTACCGATACCGTCAACGATTACAGCGCCTTCCGTCAGCTTACCGTCAAGATTAAGAATGACACCGATCAGCCGCTGACCGTAAATCCCTTCAGAATTTCCAGCGGATATGCCGGACCGAGCGTAAGCACCATCCCCGCAAAGAGCGGCTGGGTTGAGGTTGCGTTTGATCTGAAGAATCTCTACACCGCGTCGGGCGCGGTGGCGTCCAACGTCCCGCTGGACAAGTTTGCCGTGATGCAGCTCTCCTTTACTGCCGGCGGAGCGGGAAGCATCGGCGTGGACGATCTGCAGTTCCTCACCGCCGAGAGAACGGGAACACCTGCCGCACCCGTAACCCCCGTGGCTCCTGCCGCAACGAACGCACTCAACGAATACGTCGTGACCTGGTTTGACTTTGAGGGCAGCGATGATACGGCCCGACTGGCTGATAAGGCTTCCGGGGGCAGCGTGAAGGACGTTCTCACCGTAAATGACTCTGGTGTCAAGCTTACCGACGGTCACGCACTGATCGGTGCCGAGGACGGAAGCGTCATGCTGTTGAAGAAGAGCGAGGATATTGCCGATCTCAACGGAAAAACCATCTTTGCCTGTGTCAAGGCAATTGCACCCCGCCGCGGCCGACAAGGGCAATTCCACCTTCCTTCGCGTCCAGACACCGGGCTACGTTGCCCGCTGGATGGTAAACGGCGTGGATGACGTGACCCGCTTCTATCACCGCTTCTGGAGCCAGCCCGAGGGGATGGCAAAGGCCGACCAGTTCAACGTGACGGCCGAGCAATATACGTACGGGGAATATATTTACTATGCGCAGACCTTCTCGATGGATGCCAAGGGAAATCTGACCCTGAAGTACTACGTTTCCAACGATGGCTCCTTCTATTTCGCGTATGAGCGTACCATCTCCGGTGCTGCCTCGCTCGAATGGACCGATTTTATCATCGGTAAAGGCGCACTTGACGGTAAGGGCGCAAAGGGGCGCAGCTTCGAATTTGACGAGCTCCGTATCTACGATAAGGTGCTCAGCGCAGAAGAGGTTGCTCTGGTTACCCACAGTCGGCCGAGCGGCGAAAAATAATCTCTTCTGCTATATTTCCGGGCGTAATCAAGGCGGCGAACGCCTTTGTGTGTTTCGGTGAGCGCCGCTGCGAAAAAGAGGATGCCGTGCATTGCACGGCATCCTTGTTTTATTTGATTTGCATAATTGCGTCACGCAGGCGGGCAAGCTCGGCGCCGTCAGCGTCCTCCATGACGGCGGAGGTACGGAGAGCATCGTAAAGCAGGGCGAGATTTTCCTCGCTCGGCGGGATGCCGATCTCGGCTAAGGAGACGGGCAGACCGAGCGCGTGCATCCGCGCACGGAAGGCGGCAGGGTCGTCGGTGCCGTTGTAGGCGATCTGGATAATGAGACCGACGGCAACCAGCTCGCCGTGCAGAAAATGATAAACCTCACGCGGGAAAAGGGTGCGCAGAGACTCGTAAATCTGATGGGCGAGTGCACTTTGGTTTGAGCCGCGTGCCATGCCGCTGATGACGGCGGTTGTGGCAATCAGGGTATAGATGACGTCCGAGAGCGCTTTCGTCTCGCGTCCCTCCCGCAGGTCGTCAAGAACCGCGTCAAGCTTGCTCTCAAGCAGGGAGGCCATGAATTCGCTTAACCGGTAAGAGGTATAGAGGCCGATATCCACCTCGTCGGACGTGCGTCCGATGAGGCGCTGTTTGATTTCGTAGAGCTTGGAGAGGGAATCGTATACGCCCGAGACGAGCATCCGTGCGGGCTGGCGGCAGAGAATTGCCGTGTCGGCGATGACGCAGTTTACCTCGACCGGATGATGTACCGTGCCGACGGTGCGTCCTTCGTCGGTGTAGAGGACGCTGAGCGGCGTGTAGGCCGCACAGGTGGCGGAGGTGGTGGGAATGTTGATCACCGGCTTGCCCGCACGGACGGCACAATATTTTGCAGTGTCCATCACGTTGCCGCCGCCCACGCCGATAATCACGTCGGCCGCACGGAAGGCGTCGCTTTCCATGATGGTGCGGCAGGCGGATTCACGGCAGAATCCGGTGTGCGTATAAAAATCTGCCGTAATGCCCCGGGCGGTAAGGGAACGCTCAAGTGCGGGGGCCGTCAGCGCAAAGGGGGTCTTCGTTCCGATGATCAACGCCCGCTTTGCGGCAAGCCGCGCGGCCTCTTCTCCCACGCAGGAAAGCGCACCGCTGCTCTGCAGATATCTGCCGCAGCCGATGCGGAAGGACGGTTCAATGATGGTTGATTTTGCTGCCATATGGACTCCTTACGCTCCCAATAAAAAAGGGAGAAATTTTTGTGTTGGGCGCACCGGGTATACTGCCGGTACGAACGGTATGCGAAGGCAAATTTGGATGTTTCCCCGGTAGCGGGCGGCGAAACACATTGCATCAAGGCTCTCTTCTCGGAGGAAGGCTGCCTGTGCGTTAGGGCTGTGGTGTCAACAAAAGCATACTTTTATTTCCACTCTAGATAGTAGCGTGACGTTTCAGTAAGCCTTCTCCAGCGGAGAAGGTGCCCCGAAGGGGCGGATGAGGAGAGCATCCTCAGTACTGCACATATGGTCAGCGTACTGCACAAAAGCAACAAACGAAAGAGTCTATGCAAAACAAAATCATAGAGATCGTATGTATACCACGTTGATCTCCTCATCCGTCACGGCTTCGCCGTGCCACCT
>JAZODX010000013.1:0-2210 GCA_045597265.1 Eubacteriales bacterium
CGCGGGGAGCCTATTTTCTTTTGGATAAACCGTTCTTCTTGTTCAACGGTTAATACGACTTCCTCCGGTTCTCTGATTAAATAAGGTGTTTCTGCTGCCGTTATTTTGAGATAATCAATTAAAGCTGCTGCGTCGGATACTTCTGCATGTCGCAGAACAATCTCCCGACCGAGCTTATCTTTTATCCGAATCGCTTCAAACTTCATTTGATTCACCTTTCTTTACTTGATTCTTCTCGCTTCGATATAATACCGTTTGTCCTCGGCATGCCCCATGGAGAAGGTCTTTCTCGGCAGAGCGCCGTCGAAGAGAACGGTTTTGAAGAGCTGATCCTTTTCCATGCCGTCGAAAAGGAAGCCGATGGCGTTCGGCTGTTCGGCCAAAGCGGTCAGCGATGCTTCGCCGTGAATGTAGTCCACTTCGGCACCGGGACGCGCGGCGAGATAGCCGTCGAGGAAATTCTGCAGTGTGCCGACCGTGAGCTGCTGGCGCGCGTGCGGCAGTGCGATCTCGCGGCGGCCGTCTGCCCAGACTGCAAGCGTGCGCTGTCCCTCCACGGTTCCGTCAAGCGTGCCGACATAGGCCTCAAGCTCGGTCAGCAGATCTTCGGGATCAACCCCGAATACTACGCGATAGATCGGCTCAAAACGAAGTCCGTCGTCGTGCAGATTGACGATCTCGGCCAGCGCATAGCGAGCGGGATGCGAGAGGGCCGCATCGCCGAGCGATGCTTTGATTTCCTCATAAGTGGCTTTCGCCGATGCCAGCGAGTGATTGCCGTCACCTACCGCAAAGAGCAGGGGAGGGCAGTCTGCGCCGTATTTATCTTTCATTGCTTCGGGCGTTCCGAGCGCGGCAAGCGCGTTGTTGACGGTGTCTACCGCTTCCTCATCCAGCCAATAGCCCGAGACGTGCCCGCCGCCCAGCATCAGATCAAAGTCGTATGCCACGGCAAGTCGATCGGCCACAGCCGCCGTCGGCTCAATCACCGTTTTGGCAGGGTCATCGATGAGAAGCATGACGTGCGGAAGCTCAAGCGGAGCACCGCGGCGGATGGCAACGCGGGGAGGGATGCGCTCAAGCACCGTGCCCTCGGTCGCACGGATGGGGGTTACAGCACCGCGGGTATAATCGTAGGCTTCAAGGTCAACTGCGCCCACAATGCCGCGGCGATGCGTGCCGTCCGATTGGATACGGTCAAGATAAAGCATTTTTCCCGGGTGAGCAATCAGCACCGAACGGAGCGCTTCTTCCATGGCGGTATGAATACCCGGAATGCGGGTCTCGGCCGAGGAAAGCCATACCTCGGGCAGGGTCAGACGAAGGGTCGAGGGGGATTCCCCAACCTCGCGCTCGGCATTCTGCCAGTATGCAGGCTCACTGGTAAACTGATCGCAGGCGACAACCGCCCATTTTTCGCCGTCTACACGGGAAAAATCGGGAAGGAGAATATCAGCAGGAAAAAAGCATGGTTTCATCGGTGTATCCTTTCCAAAGCTATACTGCTCTCATTATACACGATTTGCCGACAAAATGCAACAGAAAGCGGTACGAATTCCTTTCTCTATTTTCCGATAAGCTTGAAAAATACATGCTTTTGTAGTATACTGTGTATAGATGAAACTTTTTTGGAATTTTTACGTCTGAATAAATAAAAAGCTAAGAATAGAAAACAGTAAAGAAATGGAGGGTGCTTATGCTGAGAGAAAACAGATTGCTTTGCCTGATCCTTACCGTTGTGCTTGTGCTTGGTACGGTTGGATGTTCGTTTGTTCCGCCAAATGAAGGGGAAACGGAAACAGATGCTGTAACAGAGCCTGTAACAGAGCCTGTAACGGAGCCTGTAACGGAGCCTGTCACAGAGCCTGCGCTTCCCGATAACTTTGCAGAAATCTATCACGAGGCCGAGGCGGTGTACGCCATGTTCACCAAGCATCGCGCAGATATTTATTTTAACGGAACAACCTATGTGGACGGAATAAGATATCGTGTCGTTAACATAAAGGCGATCATGTCGTTCGAGAAGCTTAGCGAATACTGCGAACAGTATTTTGACGCAGAACTTACAGACAAGCTGATATCAACAACCGTCGGCAATCATTACCCTCTATTCTCAGTGATTGACGGTTGGCTGTACCGTGTGGATAATTATTGGGATTCGTTTGACTATGACGTTGGACACGATTATACGATGACCCTCGAGCGCGTTG
>JAZODX010000014.1:0-2133 GCA_045597265.1 Eubacteriales bacterium
CGGAACCAATGAAAACACTAATGACATTTTAAGATTTTTCTTTCCTAAAGGTTACGATTTTCATTCCTTGGATAATGAAACTTTGCAAAATATTGTTTTATCTATTAACTTAAGACCTAAAAAATGTTTGGGATGGCTTTCACCATTTGAAGCGTTTTTTGGTGTTGCACTTGCTTGACAATCTGCCGTGGCACGGCAACGCCGTGACGGAGGGATTGTAAAAGTTAAAAATCACGCAAAAACAATCCCTCAGTCAACTTCGTTGACAGCTCCCTTTACACAAGGGAGCCTCTGGCTGTAACCGTTTATTTTTCTGTTACATTATTGTAAAACTGTTCTTTAGAGTCCCAAGCCTTTGCCCCAAGTTTTTTCGGTGAGAGGTTCGGGGAGCCCCCTTTTTTCAAAAAGGGAGCTCCCCGAGGTCTTTTTATTCTCTTACATTCTCGACAGCCTGTCCAGCGCATTCTGCAGAATGATCTGCGCCGAGAGGGTATCGATGACGGCGCGGCGGTCCTTGCCGCGGGTGTTGGTGTCGTTAAGATAGCGGGAGGCGGCCATGGTGGTCATTCGCTCATCAAATGTAGCGACGGGAAGGCCGCTTGCCGTGCGAAGTGCTTCTGCGAATTCGACGGCGTGCTCGGCGCGCGGCCCGTGCGTGCCGTTCATGTTGACGGGGAGTCCCACGATGATGGCGACAGCCTCGCGGGAGCGTGCTTCCTCGGCAACCGCCTCGGCGGTCTTAACCACCCCTCGGCTTGCAACATTGCCGATCCCCTGGGCGAGAAAGCGGGAGGCGTCGGAGACGGCAAGACCTGTCCGTGCGTCCCCGAAGTCGACGGCGAGGATACGGCCGCTCGTGGCTTTAATTTGTTCAAGCGTGTCAAGCATGAGGGGGATTCTCCTTTGCAATGCGGGCTTCAAGCCACGCGAGAATATCGGCGTAGACCTCGGTACGGTTAATTTCGTTGAGAATCTCGTGCCGTGCGCCGGGGTAAAGCTTCAGCGTCAGATCGATTATTCCGGCCTTCTCCAGGCGACGGTGCACCTCCCGTACACCCTTTCCGAAGCCGCCGACCGGGTCCATTTCTCCCGACGTCAGCAGGATCGGCATAGCCTTCGGCAGCTTAGCTGCCCAATCCTTGCGGGATATTCGCCCAAGAAGCTCGAAAAGATCGTAGAATCCGCGTGCCGTAAAGGGATAGTTGCAGTATTTATCGGCAATGTAAGCCTTGACGATTTCGGTGTCACGGGAGATCCAGGATTTGTCGTTTACCGGCCCCTCGTACCTGCTGTTATAGCTGCCGAACGCAACCTTGGCAATCAGGTTCGAGCGGTATCTTTCTCCCCGACGGAACATACGCCATCGGGCAAGCGCTTTTCCGGCGCCGGTCGGCATTCCGGGGCCGCTTGTACCGATGAAGACGGCGGCGTCGTATGCGCCGGGATAGTCGGCGACGGCACAGCGGGCAAGGAAGGAGCCCATGCTGTGCCCGATGAGAATGAGCGGAAGCCCCTTGAATTGACTGCGCAGAAGTCCGGTGAGCGTGTGCAGATCGGCGATCATTGCATCGGCGCCGCCGCCCTCACCCGTGAAGCCGAGATCGTCGTCGGTCGGGGCGGTCTGCCCGTGGCCAAGGTGATCGTTTCCCGCAACGACAAAGCCGTTTTTCGCAAGATAGCGCGCAAAAGAGTCATAGCGCTGTACGTATTCCTGCATGCCGTGCGCAAGCTGAACGACGGCACGGGGGGACGCCGGCTTCCACACGCAGTATGATACCGTATCCCTGCCGTTGGATGAAGGATAGGTGGACGTGGAAAAGGAAATATCGGACATGGAGAAACTCCTTTCTTTGGGCTTTGATGATATGTTGTCATGCACTGAAATGAACCTATACCTTTGTTTCCAAGCGATAAAGGCGCCCTCCAACGAGGGCAGGCGCACATCGCTTCGCACCAAGGCTCCCTCCGAGAGGGAGCTGTCGCCGAAGGCGACTGAAGGAGTGCAGCGTGCACATGCGTATGCGCTGACGATTATTCCTCTCGCAGAATCGTTTACTCCCGCTGCACTCCTTCCGTCTCGCTTCGCGAGCCACCTCAGAGGTTGCTTGCAACCTCGTGGCGCTTGCGCCTCCC
>JAZODX010000015.1:0-7379 GCA_045597265.1 Eubacteriales bacterium
CAACACACCCGATGACCCTTACGCATGGGCACCACGCACCATCACCGGCATACTGGAAAAGATGGAATACCTTGGTCACATGGTCAACTTCAAAACCCGCAAGCTGTCGTACAAGAGCAAAAAGAAACTCGAAAACCCTCCAGAACAATGGAAGATTTTCGAGAATAACCATGAAGCCATTATTGATTAAGATACCTTCGCCCGTGTGCAGGAACTTCGCAAAAACAAACGCAGACCCACCAGAACAGGCAAGAGCAATATGTTCTCCGGTCTCGTTCACTGTGCCGATTGTGGTGAGAAATTGTACTACTGTACGAGCAACAGTTTTGAAACAAGGCAAGACCACTTCGTGTGCTCCACTTCCCGTAAAAAGGGCAAGGATGTCTGCGAAACTCACTTCATCCGTGCGGTTGTATTGGAGGAAGGCACTTTACAGCATATGCGTCTGCTTTTCCTCTGTATCGCAAACTATGAGGACGAGTTCCGCAAGGCTATGGGAGCAAAACGAACTGCTGAAGCCAAGAAGGAGCTTGCTGCCAAGAAGCGAACCTTGCAGAAGTCCGAAAACCGTCTGGCTGAACTGGACAGGTTGTTCAAGCGTATTTATGAGGATATGGTCAATGGGAAACTGTCCGAAGCTCGTTTTCAGATGTTGTCTGATGATTACGAGCAGGAGCAGGAAGAACTGAGAGCCAAGATTGAAATGCTTGAAAATGAAATACAGAACCAAGAAAATCATGTGGAAAGTGTCGATAACTTCATCCGTTTGGCAAAGAAGCACCTGTACATTGAGAAGCTGACTCCCGCTGTGCTGAACGACATGGTGAAAGCAGTATATGTTCACGCACCGGACAAGTCCAGCGGACACAGAGTACAGGATGTAGACATCAGCTACAATCACATCGGCATACTCCCCGCCAATTTACTCTATGACATTATGGACGGAAAGGCGGCATGATTACTCATGCCGCCTCCCCGAAAACATTATTATACTGTTTTATTGGACCGCCCTCTGTTGGGTGGGTTTTTGTTTGGCGCGCCACGCAGGGATTCGCGATCTCGCCTGCGGCGAGAAGGGGAGCCGCGGATTGTCCCAGGCAAAAATGCATAGTCCCATGGGCGTCTCCCGAGGTTCGAACCCGGTGGCAGAGCAAACAAAAAACCCACCCTGTTGGGTGGGCTTTTGTTTGGCGCGCCACGCAGGGATTCGCGATCTCGCCTGCGGCGAGAAGGGGAGCCGCGGATTGGCCCAGGCAAAAATGCATAGTCCCATGGGCGTCTCCCGAGGTTCGAACTTGGTGGCAGAGCAAACAAAAAACCCACCCTGTTGGGTGGGTTTTTGTTTGGCGCGCCACGCAGGATTCGAACCTGCGACCTACCGGTTCGTAGCCGGGCACTCTATCCACTGAGCTAGTAGCGCACGCCGTCCGTTTTGGACTCATATATAATACCATATCTTTTGGGGTTTGTCAAGAGGAAAAACGAAATTTTTTCAGAAAACTTTTTCGGCACATCTTTTTTGACGTCTGCTTTGCTTGACAGCCTTTCGGGGGTGTGATACAATAAAGAGGAACGCTTGATTTGATTGAAGGAGGGCATGATGAGTAAGGTTGCATGGAAGGGTGGGGCACTGCTGGGGCCTCTGCCGCCGGTGATGGTTTCCTGCGGGGACGGTGAGCACGACAATATCATTACCGTTGCCTGGACGGGTATTCTGGCGACACATCCGCCGAAAACATACATCTCCGTTCGCCCGAGCCGTCATTCTTATCCGATTATCCGCGAAACGGGTGAGTTTGTGATTAATCTCTCTACGGCAGAGCTCATTCGCTCGGTGGATTATTGCGGTATTTTTACCGGAGCGAAGGTGGATAAATTCGCCAAATGCGGCCTGCACCGCGAGGCGGCGCAGACGGTGCGCTGTCCGCTGATTGCCGAGTCCCCCCTCTCACTCGAGTGTCGGGTGACCGATATCATCCCGCTCGGCTCGCACGATATGTTTATGGCGGATATCGTTGCCGTCAACGTCGACGAGAGCCTGCTCGATGAGAAGGGCGGCCTGCACCTCGCCCGCGCCGGACTTGCCGCGTTTGCGCACGGTGAGTATTTTGCGATGGGCGCGAGGATTGGTAAATTTGGCTTCAGCGCAGCCAAAAAGAAGAAAAACACACGTAAAGCACCGCAAAAGAAATAAGGAAAGCGCAGCGCCTTCGCACACTTGCGCGACGGGGCTGCACTTTTGTGTTTTGCCCTGTTGTCGGGCGGATATTGCCGAAAAAGAGATTATGCCGGGAAATGTATGAATCATTCGTGTCCTCCGCGTAACCTTTTTTGATTTCTCTTGACGAACCGCTGAAGTTGGGGTAAAATAAAAGGTAGTTTTTTACAGATTTTCGGGAGAAGAAATATGCTTGAACTGAAACAGATTGTCAAAGAGTATGGGGACGGGGAAAACGTCGTTCGTGCGCTCGATGGGGTGGATATCGCCTTTCGGGAGAACGAATTCGTTGCGATCCTGGGGCATTCGGGGTGCGGCAAGACGACGATGCTCAATATCATCGGCGGACTTGATCACTACACCTCGGGTGATCTTGTGATCGGCGGCGTCTCAACCAAACATTATACCGACCGCGACTGGGATGCTTACCGCAACCATTCTATCGGCTTCGTCTTTCAGAGCTATAACCTCATTCCGCACCAGACGGTACTGGCCAACGTTGAGCTGGCACTGACCATTTCGGGCGTTTCGCGCGCCGAGCGGCGCCGCCGTGCAACCGAGGCGCTGGAGAAAGTTGGCCTTGGAGATCAGCTGCACAAAAAGCCGAACCAGATGTCGGGCGGTCAGATGCAGCGCGTTGCCATTGCCCGCGCGCTGGTCAACGATCCCGATATTCTGCTGGCTGATGAGCCGACCGGTGCGCTGGACACCGATACCAGCGTGCAGGTGATGGAGATCCTGCGCGAGATTGCGAAGGATAAGTTGATTATTATGGTTACGCACAATCCCGAGCTTGCCGAGAAATATGCGTCCCGGATCGTGCGCATTCGTGACGGCCGTCTGACCGACGATTCGAATCCCTACATTCCCGGGCAGTCGGCTGCGCCGAAGAAAACGGCCGACCCGGCCGCCCGACACGTTTCCATGTCCTTCTTTACCGCTATCTCGCTCTCACTCAACAATCTCATGACCAAAAAAGGACGGACGGTGCTGACCTCCTTTGCCGGTTCGATCGGTATTATCGGCATTGCCCTGATTCTGGCGCTTTCCACCGGTATCAACGCCTATATCGAGCGGGTGCAGGAGGATACGCTGTCCTCCTATCCGATTACCATTGAGGCTGAGAGCGTGGACATGACCGAGATGCTGAGCTCAATGATGGGGATCGGTGCTGCACACGGCAGTGGGGATGAAGCCTTTGAGGAAGGGCGAGTTTATTCCTCTACCGTTATGTACGAAATGATGAACGCCATGGTCAACACCGAAATGGCAGAGAACAATCTGCGCGATTTCAAGGTTTGGCTGGATCGTGAGGGGAATCCGATCAGGGAGCTTGCGACCGTGCGCTACGGATACGATGCAAAATTCGATATCTACACCCGCGACGAGGACGGCGGCATCGTCAAGAGTGACGTGATGAGCCTGATGGAAGACGCTATGACCGCCATGTTCGGTGGCAACTATTCGTCTTATTTCTCGACGATGGGCTCGATGTACGAGCAGATGGATGTTTGGGAGGAGCTGCTTCCGGGTGAGAACGGAGAGCTGATTGCCGATCAGGTTTATGCACAGTACGATCTGCTGCACGGCAAATGGCCCGAGGCGTACGACGAGGTGATTCTCTTCGTTGACCCGAACAACCGCATCTCCGACCTGATGCTCCATGCTCTCGGCTATATTTCCTCCGACGCCATGAACGAGAGCATGACGGCCATGATGAACGGCGGCAATATGGAAATTGAGCAGCTGAGCTGGACCTACGAGGAGCTCTGCCGCAATTCCTTCAAGCTGATTCTTCCCGCCGAATACTACCATCGTGACGCCGTGCACGGTGGCTACGTGGATATGTCGCAGACGGCGGCCGGTATGGATTATCTTTATAATAGCTCCGACGTGGGCACTACGCTCAAAATCGTGGGCATTGCCCGCCCGAATCCCGATGCGGCCGCTGCTATGGTCAACGGCGCAATCGGATATACCTCTGCGCTGACCGAGCACGCCATCAATACCACCGCGTCGCTTGACGTCGTCCGCGAGCAGCTGGCCGACGAGACGGTGGATGCGATAAACGGTCTGCCCTTTGCGACCGGTGAGGAAGTCGAGCCGAGCACCGAGGAAAAGAAGGCCGCCGTTGTCGCGTATGCGGCCAATCTGACTGCGGCAGAAAAGGCAGAGATTTATCTTGACCTGATGAGCCGTCCTACCGATGCGTACGTGGCGGGTTTGGTAGCCCAGCAGATGGCCGGGCTTGACCGTGCGACGATTGAGGAGATGATCGTCGGGCAGTACGCCGCCGAGATGGGGGTTGACGCCGAGACGGTGAAGGGATATATTGCCCAGATGGACGATACGACCCTTTTTGCTCAGGTTGAAGCCGCCATGGCCGAGCAAATCACCGCACGGTATGCCGAGACGGTGCGCGGACAGATGAGCGCAATGCCCACCGAAGCACAGGCGGCCGCGCTTGACCGTGCGCTTTCCGACGGAACGGTTACCGAAGCGCAGTTCCTTTATCTCCACGAAGCATATCTGCCTGCCGCCTATTCGGACGGCAGCTATAACGGCAACCTTGATCTGCTTGGCTACGTGGATATGAAGAGCCCCTCGACGGTCAGCATCTACGCAACCACCTTTGCCGACAAGGATAAAATCGCCGATCTGATCGCCGAATACAACCGCGGCGTGGCTGAGGAGGATCAGATTGAATATACCGATTACGTTGCTCTGCTGATGAGCGCCGTCACCGATATCATCAGCGGCGTTTCGTATCTGCTGATCGCCTTCGTCAGCATCTCGCTTGTCGTTTCCTCGATCATGATCGGAATTATCACCTATATTTCGGTGCTGGAGCGGACGCGAGAGATCGGTATTCTCCGCGCAATCGGCGCATCCAAGCGGGATATCTCGAACGTCTTCAACGCCGAGACGCTGATCGTGGGCTTCCTCTCGGGTGCTATCGGTATCGGGGCGTCTATGCTCCTCTGCCTGCCGATCAACGCCATTATCCACAGCCTGACCAACCTCGACACCCTCAATGCGACGCTTCCGATTGCCGGGGCCGTTGCTCTGATCGTTATCAGTATGCTGCTCACGCTGATTGCCGGCGTCATTCCCTCCCGTCTGGCCGCCCGCAAGGATCCGGTTGAAGCGCTGAGAAGCGAATGATCGAAAAAACAATCTCCCATGCCGATTGGCATGGGAGATTGTTTTAATGCGGGAGATTTTCCCGCTCGCCCAGCCCGAAGCTGATGGAGATTGCCTGGTTGACGGTTTGCATGGTATCGTCGTCCAGATGCCCCATTTTTTCCTTCAGGCGGCGTTTATCAATGGTTCGGATTTGCTCGAGAAGAATGATTGAATTTTTGGACAGACCCGCTCGGTCAGCATAGATATCGATGTGGGTGGGCAGTCTGCTTTTGCTGAGTCGGCTGGTAATGGCCGCCGCAATCACGGTTGGGCTGTACCGATTGCCAATGTCGTTTTGTATGATGAGAACAGGCCGAAGCCCCCCCTGCTCCGAGCCGACGACGGGACTGAGATCGGCGTAATAAATATCTCCGCGTTTGACACTCATCTGCGTTACCCTTCCTTTTCGCACAGGCGAAAGATCACTATGGACTCGCGGGAATACTCTCCCGCTGTCCATAGTTTTCCCACAAAGGGGGCGCGTTTAATCACTCGCCGGGCGATTTTGCTGTGGGATTTTTTGGCGGCAGATCCCGCCATTTGCAGTATATGAAAAATGTCGGATTCGGGTGTCGCGCGGATGCTTGACGCAAAGCGGAAAATCTGCGCCGCGGGCAGGGAAATTGGCACGCAAGAAAAGAAGAACGCCCCGAGGGAGTGCTAAATTAACGGTAAAATAGAATAGCCTTCCCCGGTGGGGGAAGGGGGACCGCGTTAGCGGTGGATGAGGTATTTTTAAATACGAAAAAGAACTCCTCATCCGTCAGCCTTCGGCTGCCACCTTCTCCCGCAGGAGAAGGCTTTTTTGATATGCAGAAAGCAAAGAAAAGACCCGCGCGAGGCGGAGCAAAAGATATTCATATCTATTGTATCCAAAGATTATTATAGGAGCCTCGATAATTAAAATAATGCTGTTTGTTTTCATCAATTAATCTTGCAGTTTTCAAAATCATCAGCATATACATAATGCATTCATCAGAGTTAAGTGCATACATACGTACAGAATTATTTTCATCAAGCATAACTTCGGTAAGGTGATTAACATGAATTTCTGTTAACATTTCAAGAGCAAGGGCTGCTTCATTGGGAGAAATATCACATTTTTTAGCCGCATACGGTGCTGTAATAGGTTTGGTCATGTTATCCATTTCATAAGCAAAAACACGTCTTACAGCAGTATTTGACAAAACCTCGAGCACGCGACCTATCCCATCTTGAATAAGTTGATCAGCATTTGCTTTTCCTCTGTGTAACAGACCAATTTCCGACGTGGCGATCACAGCTCCTCTTTTGTTTGAAAAAGTTGCTGTTTTAACTTGTCGGTTTTCTGCAAGGTAGGATTTCATTTTCTCCTTTTCCGCCTCAATATCTTTTCCTTCTACCGTATCCACCCAACCGCGTTGAGTAAGATCTATCACAGTATCGTACAACATTTCGGGAATATCATCATAATCAATAGCTTGTCGTTTCTCCGTTAGTTTTCTGCCGCCGTACAGTTCATCTACTGTGATATCAAAACACCCGGCAATCACAGGGAGAAGCATAATGTCGGGCATTGTTACTTCATTTTCCCACTTGGAAATCGTTTGGGAAGATACCCCAAGAATTTCGGCAAGTTGTTCCTGTGTCATCCCGCTATTTTTCCTTAATTCCGCAATGTTTTTTCCTATCGTCATATAAAATACTCCTCAGTCCTTTTTGTTTCGGATCCGTTGAGATAATTATACCTCTAAAAGCAAAGAAAAGCAATAACGGATATGGAGATTATATATCCAAAACAGAATAGTCAATTATCAATGCATTGTTTGGCAATCAAGTAACACTTGTTTTTCCACTTTCCCGACGCTTACGTCCGGGGCAAGCATAGCGCGTGGCAGTCCGCGCATAATCGGGCAGAAGCCCGAACCCACTATCCGCAGAGGTATGACGTACAAAGGCTTCCTCCGGGAGGGCGCGACGCGTTAAGAAAATATGC
>JAZODX010000016.1:0-21310 GCA_045597265.1 Eubacteriales bacterium
TTACGATTTTCATTCCTTGGATAATGAAACTTTGCAAAATATTGTTTTATCTATTAACTTAAGACCTAAAAAATGTTTGGGATGGCTTTCGCCATTTGAAGCGTTTTTTGGTGTTGCACTTGCTTGACAATCTGCCCTGGCGCCGTAGGCGACTGAGGGAGAGCGCGTTACAATGAGGTTCATCTGAACTTCAAGTCACGCAGGCTCCTTCCACCGCCAACGCGAGAACCCCCAAAACTCATTTCATTCGTTTCGGGGAACCCCGCCGCGGTCCCCCTCCCTCTCGGAGGGAGGCTTTGGAGAGCGACCGCTGATAGAAAAACACCACCAAAGAAAATTCCTTGGTGGTGTTCGTGTTTTCTCCGCTAAAGATGCATAGCAGATGGTATCGGCTTTTTTCTTTTTGATTACTTAACAAACAAATGGGTAATGATGAGTGCGGGGATCATCCAGAAGATCTGGTAGAGGGCTACGTAGATCGAGGAGATACCAACCGAAGAGCTGAGCAGAGTCAGGAACAGCATAATCAGGAGGCTTACCCCCAGCGCAACGGCACGGATGATACCGCCGGTACGTTCAACGTGAGTAAGACGGTTGCACATAATGGCAGTGTGGATCAACGATTTTGCCGATGCACGCGAAACGAGACCGCTGTCAAGCCGCTCAAGCAAATCGGATTCCGTCGGTGCAGTCATCTGCTTTTCGATACGCACGTTATATTGCTTTCCGCCCAGCTGAGAGAAGAGCAGATCATCATCGATATTGGGGTCGTAGGTCCGAATCGATGCGGCAATATCCTCACGTGCAAGCTCGCGCAGCGTGAATTCAAAATCAACGTCCATATCGTACTGGACATAGAGCTTTGCACTCAGTTCACCATTCATCACAATATAGAGAATGCGACCGCTGCCAACCGAATTTGCCATGTCATCCGCATCCGTGAGCGGATAAATCTGATAGGATTCTAAGAACTCTGCACGTCCAAGAAGAACCGGTACGCCGTCGACTTTCGCCTCAATACCGTTTTCGGCAATGCGGATCAGCTCGACCTCCTTCGCACGGTCAAATTCCATCGTGGCGAGCTCAAGTACGTCGGCAAGCGGCCCGCCGATCTTCGAAAAGACACTGGTTGCCGCGAAGAGAACAAGGTCGGGACGGGCATTACCGTAAAGCTTAATGCTGCGGAGCTTCACCGAATAGGATGGGAAGATATCCTTATCCGCAAAGCTGACAGCGTTGGCGCCGCTGTACTCCTCGATAGAGGATTCACCGATAATGGCGGTGTCCTGCTCATACGCGATCTGCGACGCACGGAAGAGCGGATAACTGCTGGCAATCAGCGTGGAAACGGGCATACAGAAGAGAACGGTCAGCACGAAAATATTCAGCGCGTCAATACCGCTCTTTGCCGTCGAGAAGGAAACGATTGCCAGGGCGATAGCCAGAGCAACGACGGGAAGAAGAACGTAGTTGAGACGGCTGTTGGTCATTGCCTTACGGTTAGTACGGGCAAAATAGCCGTCGATAAAATCCGCACGGCGAATATCAAGCGTAAGCGTCTCATCCTCGAGATTCTCGGTTTGCGCAAGGTGAGAGCGAACCGCAAATTTTTCGTGATGATCGGCCAGAATGTTGAAGGTACTCATTTCACGCTTGAGATTCAAAAGATCACAGAAAACGAGAATAAAGAGGCAGAGCGCCGCCGGGAAATTGTAGAGCAGGAAGTCAACCTGCGGTGCAACGAGCGCAATGATCAGATCATAGATCACGGCAACACCGACCGAAACGGCAACCAGGCTCTGCGGAGTCGGCTTCAGCGTAAAGGCACCCTTGATTCCGTCGTACAGCTGGCGCCAGGAAAGCGCGCCGCAGAGAACGAGAAGCTGCAGCGAGATCAGCGTATGTACCGCCGGGAACTGCTGCATATTGAGGGCACCGGGCAATCCGACACCGAAGAGAGAAACGTTTTCGTAAAGGAAAAGTGCGGCGAGCATAATCAGCGTACCGAACAAACGCGTCTTTATGCTGGTATACTCGGTCTTATAATTCTCTATGATTTCCTTGACCTGCACCTTTTCGGTAAATTCCACGCCGCGGAAAGCAGGGCTCTCTGCGGAGCTTTCTTCCTCAAGCTCAGAATCAAGCTGTCTCTCAAATTCACTGACCTTATCGATCCCCACCGTTTTCGTGAGTTCATCCTCGTAGCCAAGTGCGATCAGGAGATTGATATCGGTACCGTCAAGCTCAGGCTCCTCGGCGTGTGCCGCCTCCTCGGTGTGCACGTCTTCCTCGGGCGTGTTCTCTCCGGCCGGGGCGAACTCAACCGTCTCCTCCGCACGATCAGCGGTCACGTCAGCCCGGTCCGCATCGGGCAGAGAGAAGGATTTCGTTTCCGCTGCCACGGAATCCTCGTCGGCACTTGAGGGAATCAGATCAATAAAAGCGGATTCATCGGGCAGAACCGGTTCGTCATCAACGAGAATTTCCGACTTGATACGGCCGGCAAAATAGGAATCCTCTTCCGTCCTGACCGCTGCCGTCTGCGCAGGCTGAGCGGTCTCGGTCACCTTTACCGTTTTCACCGACTCGGCAGGCGGGGTATTGCGGGTGGAGGGACGGAAACGGTATACCGCTCTACGCACCGTGGAAACGGGAGCCGCAGGCTCGGGCTCGGGCGTATACTCGACACCAAAATCCTCCATCGGGTCGAGGGGAAGATCATCGTCATATTGGGATGCGGGGGCTTCAGCCTCAAGTGCATCGAGGAGCGAGGCAAAATGCGCACCCGTTTTCTCATCACTCAGCGCTTCCGCAAGAGCGTCTGCGGAAAGGGGCTCTTCGTCAGCGGGCAATTCGTCCGCAGGCATATCCTGCGCTGCATCCTCCGTCTGTTCTGCATCTGAACCGGGAAGATACTGCTTAAGCAGTGCGGCAATATCCAGATCATCCTGCGTCGGCTGATCGGCATCCTGTGCCCGGGGAGCAGTCGGAGCCGTGCCGTCCGAGAAATTTTTCTTTAATTTGCCGAGCAGCTCTCCGGCAGACATCGTGTCGTGGGGTTCGTTTTTATTCTGGTTCATGGATGCTCATCCTTTCTTCAGAATCATTTCAATCTAATCTTTGCTGCCGCGCAGCCTCTGCCAGAATTACCGCAGCAGCGGTGGAAACGTTAAAGG
The DNA here is from genome assembly GCA_045597265.1 of Eubacteriales bacterium. Taxonomy (GTDB): domain Bacteria; phylum Bacillota; class Clostridia; order Oscillospirales; family CAG-272; genus SIG693. The sequence continues at coordinate 3,177 of JAZODX010000016.1, forward strand.
AATTAACCTGTCCATACATCGGAATAGAGGTTACGAAATCACATTTCTCAAGAATCAGCGGAGAAACGCCGTTTCCCTCACTGCCAAATACAATTGCCGCAGGTCCGCGGAAATCGGTATCGTGATAGCTTCTGCCGCCGGCTTCGGCCGCATACGTCCATACGCCCTGCTTCTTCAGCCAGTTCAACGTCTGTGCAATATTGGGAACCTTCGCGATAGCCAGATGCTCAATTGCCCCCGCCGATGCTTTGGTCACAATGGGGGTAAGACCGACCGCACGGCGCTTGGGAATAATCAACCCGTGTGCACCAACGCCTTCCGCACATCGGATGAGAGCGCCGAGATTATACGGATCGACAATTCCGTCTGCCACGACGATCAGCGGCTTCTCGCCGCGCTCGGCAGCAATTGCCAGAATATCCTCCACCGCACAGTATTCCTTTGCGGCGGCCAGAGCAACGATCCCCTGATGAGGAGCAAAGCCGGAGAGCGCATCCAGCTTGGCCTTCTCCACCTCGATCACGGGGATTCCGCGATTCACCGCTTCGGCGACCAGAACGACGATTGAACCCTCACGGTCCCCGCGCCGAACGAAAATTTTATCAACCGAGCGCTCGGATTTCAGCAGCTCGCGGACGGCGTTGCGACCGATTACCGCACCGTTCTCTCCCTCTGCGTCGGTATGAAATTCGCCCAGACGCTCGCTGAGCAGCTCTTCATCCGCCTCATAGGTTGCCTCATAATCGTTATGGCGCATTTTGATATCTTCTGCGGGAGCATAGTCCCGGCGGAAGCCGCGGGAGTTGCCGCCGTACGGCCGCTTGCCGCGCTCACGGCGATCTCCGCGATTGGCAGAGGCAGCGTTGTTATCCCGACGCTCCTGATTTTTCGGAGAATAGCCGGATTTATTCTGTTTATGATGATTTTGTGCGTTTTTATTGTTTGGCTTTTTGTAGCCGCGGTCCCCGCGGTTACGGTCATTCTGCTTCTTCGCAGAATTGCCCGATGCTGATTTATTCTTTTCTTCCATATCTATATCCTTATCTTTCGTTATATACGCATACGGATTGCATTATATACTGATATATTATAACACATTTTTTCGTTTTTGTATAGAGAAATTTTTATTTTTTCCCGAAAAGTTCAATTTTTCCCGATTTTTAAGCAAATATTTTTTTATTGCTTACCGCTTCATGGAAAAAAGTCGATCGAAGCCTTGTCTTTTTCCTGCCAACAAGGTATAATAAATACAATGACAATCAAAATGATCCGAAAGGCAGCTGTTCATGTTCCTGTATTTTCGTTCAGCGGACGTGCATTACGCCGAGGCGGGAAAATTTCTGTCCCGACTTCGGCGCAAGGGATATCTCACCTGTACGCCATTATCCGATTTGGCGGCTGAGGCACTCTCCGTACTTCCCTTCACCGCATGTATCCTGCATTTTTCCGCACGTGCGGACGGGCTTCCGCACCCGCGTGCTCTGCGGGAAATATTCCCGTCAATTCCCCTGATTGCAGTAGGATGCCTTGCCTCCGACCGTTTTCGTACCATTCCCGAAACCGACTATGAATTTTCCCCTGACGCCTTCTTTTCCGATGCGGATACGCTTCTTGCGCGTTTTTCTCTCTCGCATACGGAAAGTCTTCCCGCCCGTTCGGGCGTTTATTTTCCCGAAACCGGCGGAAAAGTCGTTTTATCTTCCTCTACGCTCGAACTGACACCTGCCGAATATACCCTACTGCGTGTCCTTTCCGCAGTCGACGCCCCCCTTTCGGCAGAGCTTCTCTCAGGCTTTACCGCACACCCGGGCAGCCGGCATCCGAGTGCCTCCGTTCCCGTTCATATCAGCCACATCAACGCTAAGGCACGCGCCCATGCACTTCCCCGACCGATCGGGCCCCGGCGAGGGTACGGCTACATCCTGCGCCCGCCGTATGCAGAATTTCTTTCCCCCGAGAGAATTACGATCATCCACTGAAAGCCGGATAATCTTCTCATCTCCGTTTTTACGAAATGGAAATAGCCGCTCTGCGCGTACGCGCAGAGCGGCTATTTCGCAAAGATTGGTCTTCCGTTGCCGGCTTACCGCTCGGCCAGAACGGCGGCGAGGATTTTCCAGAGCTTCTCACAGGAAGCAAGATCCATTTTCTCAGCAGGAGAGTGGATATTTTCCAAATTCGCACCGATCGAAATAATATCCAGATCGGGCAGCTTTTCCTTGAGCAGGCCGCATTCAAGACCTGCGTGAATGGATCTGATGGAGGGGGCCGCACCGTACATCCGGTGATAAACCGAGATATAGGTATCGCGCAGAGGGGATACGGGTGCGTAATCCCAGCCGGGGTAACGGCTGTGGTGATCTACCGTCGCCCCCACGAGCAGGGCGAGAGCATCCAGCTCCTCCGTCGAGGCGTCAATCTGCGACGCCTTGGGCGAGCGTGAGGAGAAAGTAATGCGAAGTGCGGTATCCTGCAGGCGGACGACACCCATATTGCGGGAATATTCCACCATGCCAACCGCGTGGTTCATGGCGAGCACACCGATTGCGGCAACCGACATGGCAAGAACCGCTCGGCGGGTAGAATCGGCGTCGAGCATAACGGCAGGTGCGGCCGCGGGAACGACCTCCACCGCAAAGGCAGCGTCGTCCGTGACGAGCTCGCCGCGGATCGCCTCAGCGGCCTTCCGCAGTTTTTCTGCGGCCGTCTCAAACGAACGTACCGAAATAACCGCCTCACATTCACGTGGAATGGCGTTGTCCTTGCTGCCGCCCGAGAGTGCGCACAGGCAAAGTGCGTCCTCGCCGAGCAGCGGAAAAAGAATGCGTGCCATCAGCTTATTGGCGTTAGCTCGGCCGAGATTGATATTTTCGCCCGAGTGTCCGCCCATCAGCCCCTTCACCGTTACCAAAACTGCTTCGCCGGAAAAAGGAACACGGTTGACGGGAAGCGTCATATCCGAGCGAATACCGCCCGCACAGCCGACGATTGCGCCGCTGTCATCCTCGCTGTCCAGATTAATCATACGGCGGGCGCGGATCAGCGTACAGTCAAATTCGGCGGCACCGGTGAGGCCGGTCTCCTCCTGCGTCGTAAAGAGACATTCAATCGGCGGATGCGAATCCAACGCTCCGTCAAGAACGGCCATCATCATTGCAACGGCAATACCGTCGTCGGCACCGAGCGTTGTTCCCTCCGCATAGAGTTTGCCGTCAGCAATGGCAAGCTTGAGCGGATCACGGCTGAAGTCGTGCACGGTATCGGCATTCTTCTCGCAGACCATATCGGTATGCCCCTGCAAAAGCACAGGTATCTCTTCTTCACGGCCAGGCGTTCCCGGCATACGGATAAACACGTTGTGCACTCCGTCACGGTAATGCTCGAGTCCGCGCACAGCGGCAAAAGTGACGAGATAGTCGGCAATGGCGGCCTCATCTCCCGAGCCGCGCGGAATGGCGCTGATCTCCTCGAAGAATCGGAAAAGTCGGGAAGGCTCGTAGCCGTTGATGATATACTGCATGGCAGTTCCTCCTGTATGTTCGAATATAAACCAAGTATATGCAAAAAAGCAGAAAAAGGCGCAGGCGATGCACACTTTTCTGCTTTTTCGGAGAATTTAGAGATTATTTCGCGTGGTTTCCATTGTTTCGCGGTGTGCGAACAGCAGAAATATATACGTCATTCTCATTGAAAAGATCAAAGCTTTCCAGCGCAATGCCCGTTCCCATCGCAACGCAGGATACGGCCTTGGGAGCAACTCGGGTCGGAATATTGGTCACGTGCTGGATCAAACGGTCGAAGCCGTAGAGCAGGCTTCCGCCTCCCGTCATCACGATACCGTTTCGCATGATATCTCCAATCAACTCGGGCGGTGTACGCTCGATGACGTCACAGATAGTATCGATCACCTCGCTGATCGGCGGAGTAAGGGCACGCATGATTTCAAAGGAGCTGACGGTAACGACACGGGGGAGCCCCTGAATGAGACAGCGTCCCTTGACGTCCATATACTGCGGCTCGGGATGGCTGATCACCGCACCGATACGCATTTTGATGGCTTCCGCCGTGCGCTCGCCGATTAAGATACTATGCTCCTGCCGCATATATCGGATAATGGCATCATCGAACTTGTCTCCGGCAACCTTAACCGAATCGCGCACGACTACGTCACCGAGCGAAATCACGGCAATATCGGTCGTACCGCCGCCGATATCGACAACCATATTGCCGTCGGGACGGTTGATATCGATTCCAGCGCCAAGCGCGGCGGCAACCGGCTCCTCGATCAGGTGTACGCGCTGAACTCCGGCCTGCTTGGCGGCATCGAGCACGGCGCGCTCCTCAACCTCGGTAATTTCACTGGGAATACAGATGATTGCACGCGGCTTGAGCAGAGTTCCGCCCATTGCACGCTTGAGAAATTCACGAATCATCACCATCGTCACGTCGTAGCGGCTGATGACGCCGTCACGGAGAGGACGGATGGCTGCAATATTCTCGGGCGTACGCCCAAGCATGGTCTGTGCCGCACGGCCGACCGCCTTGACGGCACCGGTATCGGTGTTCACGGCAACAACCGACGGTTCCTTGAGCACGATCCCTTTCCCTCGCACGTAGACGAGAACGGTTGCCGTGCCAAGGTCAATTCCTATATCCTTTGTAAGTCCAAACATTGATTTTCCTTTTGACCTTTTATGGCATTTTATATTATTATACACGATATCGCACCGAAAAGCAACGATATTTTTGTTTTTTTCCGAAATATCCCTTATTTTCCGCCAATACCGATTGCGGCACAGAGAACGGAGGCCGCTCCCGCCTTCCGCAAAATGCGAACACCCTCCGCCATACTTGCACCACTCGTCACGACGTCATCAAAAAGCAAAACGGTACGTCCGCAACAATCTGCGGCAGGCAGGTGTGCAAATGCGCCGCGCACGTTCTTTTTCCGCTCAGCTGCCCCGAGCTCCTTCTGAGCCCTTCCCTCGCCGTCACGCACAAGCATGGGCAAAAACTCGGCACCGAGCTCCTGTGCAAGCGCACGGGCAACCAGCTCGGCCTGATCGTGGCCCCGTTCGCGTACGGCACGCGCGGTGCGCGGAAGGAAGGTTACGATCATGGCTGACGGATCAATCGCCGTCTCTGCACAGCTGCGGCGTATCCCATAGGCCAGCTGATGCGCCGCAAAGCGGGAAGCTCGGCGAAGCGCAGTATCCTTCATGCGCAGAATTACCCGCCCGACGGTATTATCGGCCCGATATTCACCGAGATGCACCAGCGTTTGCGCACCGGCACGGGCGAGCAGATCGGGCATACAGCGGCAATCAAGCGCCGCGCTGCCGCAGTCCGTACAGAATTTCAGCTTTTCCTGCTCCCATTTTGCACGGCAGGCGGTACAGAGCACGTCCGCACCGACGGCTCCGCTCAACGCCTCCTCTGGTGAGAGCAGAACGCGGCAGGCGGCACAATGCGGCACCGAAAAAAGATAGGTGAAGAAACGACGCAGCGTTGGCTTTTTCATGCGTCGGCCTCCCCTTCCGCATCCGACAGTCTTGCGGCAAGGCCGGTATACCGCATGGATTGGCGGTTATTTTCCACCATCGTCTGTACGATGTCGGCACGGCCGACGATGATGACCATGCTCTGCGCCCGTGTCACGGCAGTATAAAGCAGATTACGGGTGAGCAGAACCTGCGCACAGGAAAAGGCAGGCAAAATGATGATGGGATATTCACTGCCCTGGCTCTTGTGTACGGTGATGGCGTAGGCGTGCTCGAGCTCCTCCATGCCGGTAAAATCGTAATGCACCCGCTTGTCCTCAAAGTTGATGATCATCACGCGGTTATGCAGATCAATCTCCTCAATCAAGCCGATATCTCCGTTGAAAATTCCCGTACCCTGTCTGCCGTCCTTTTCCCATTCGAGATCGTAATTGTTGCGGATCTGCATCACGCGGTCTCCCTCGCGGAAGGTGATCTCACGGAATTTATACTCGCGCTTGTCGGCAGAAGGCGGATTGAGCGCCTGCTGGAGAACAATATTGAGCGTCTCGGTGCCGGCGCCCCCCTTGCGGGACGGAGAGATTACCTGAATCCGATTGCGCGTCTCTGCGCCGTAGGTGCGCGGCAGGCGGTTGAGCCAAAGATCGGCCACCGTCGATACGATCTCCCTCTCACCCGCACGCGGCAGAAAGAAGAAATCGTTGTCCTTCACGCCGAGCTCGGGCAGCTCACCGAGATTGATGCGATGTGCATTGGTGATGATCAGGCTTGACTGTGCCTGGCGGAAAATCTCGGTCAAACGAACGGTAGCAAAGCGTCCGCAGTCAATCAGATCCCAGAGCACGCGCCCTGCACCGACAGACGGCAGCTGATCGGCATCGCCGATCAGAATCAGATGCGCCCCCGGCTTGACAGCGCGCAGAAGCGAGGCCATCAGCGCCGAATCGATCATGGAAGCCTCATCGATGATGACGACGTTTTCCTCAAGCAGATTTCCCTCGTCGCGGAGAAAATGCATCTTTTCTCCATCATCGTACTCCATCTCAAGCAAACGGTGAATCGTTTTGGCCTCACGCGCCGTTGCGGCAGACATCCGCATGGCGGCTCGTCCCGTCGGTGCGGCAAGTGCAACCCGATAGCCCATGCTCTCAAAGATATTCAAGAGAGCACGGACAACCGTCGTTTTACCCGTTCCGGGGCCGCCGGTCAGCAGCATAATGCCGGCGCGAAGCGCATCGTAAATTGCCTGCTTCTGCTGTGCGGCGTAGGTAATACCGCTCTCGATTTCCTCGCGGTAAATGAAGCGCTCGATATCCTCGGCCGAGAGTGCAGCACAGGTACGGTCCAGTTTGACCAGCTTCTCGGCAATGTATTTTTCATCGTCGTATGCATCGGCCGTATAGATATACTGCTCCTCGCCGATTCGGACGTATTTGAGCAGTTCAAGTGAAAGAAGCCCGGACACGGCCGCATTGGCGCGCTCCACGGGAACACCGAGCAGTGCGGAAGCGCTCTCGGTCAATTTTTGGCGCGGCAAGCAGACGTGTCCGTTCTGCGCGGCATTGGTCGAGAGCAGATAGCGAATACCGCTCGAGATACGCGCCTCGCTGTCCCGTGCCAGGCCGAGACGCTCAGCCATTTCGTCGGCGCGCGCAAATCCAACCCCCTCGATCTCATCGCAGAGGCGGTAGGGATTGCGGCGCGCGATATCCACCGCACCGCCGCCCCACTTTTTATAGATCCGCATGGTAATCGACGGACCGAAAAAGTCGCGGAAAAAGAGCATGGCCGAGCGCATCCCCGCCTGTGCGCGGAATTCCTCGCAGATTTTCTGCGCCGCCTTGCGCGAGATTCCCTTGATCTCGGCCAGCCATTCGGGGTGGTTTTCAATGACGTCGAAGCTGTCAGCCCCATATGTCTCCACGATGCGTGCGGCGGTTTTGGGGCCAATGCCCTTGATATTGCCTGCAGAGAGATAATGCAATATGGAATTGACGTCGGCCGGTAGAACCTTCTCATAGGTTTTTACCGAAAATTGACGGCCATAGCGCGGATTATGCTCCCATTTGCCGTAAACGACAATCTGCTCCCCCTCCGCCAAAAAGGGCATCGTGCCAACGATGGTAATCAACTCGTCGTCATCGGTGCCCATATCCGAGATGCAATATCCGTTTTCGTCGTTGCTGTAAATCACGTGCTCGATACTGCCGCTGATGCGGATCAAGCCGCCTTCATCGGGCATCCCGTCACGAAACTCGGGCATATTGCATCTCACCTCTCTTACGTTTCTTCTTCAAAGTACGGTCGGACGCGCAAAACCTCACCCGGATGCTCGCGCAAAAGCGCTTCCGTCGCATCATCGGGCACAAGGTACTCATCACAGAGCAGCATAACACGCGGTTCCGCGCCGCCAAGCAAGGCCAGCCTTGCGTCTGCAATCCGCTCAGCCAGCGTCTCGGCGCACTCCCCTCTGCGCAAGCGCACGGCAACTGTATATGCACGGGGAATAAAGCACAGCTCGGCCAATGCACGCACCGCACAGTAGAGTCCGTATACGGCGAACAGCGCCGCCGTGATTTCAAGAATTGTGCGCAGCATATCCATCCCTCCTCGGTACAGCATATGCCGCGCGCAATTCTCCCGTGACGTTATCGGCTAAGCTTCGCGCGCAGATCCTCTGCCATATCACGCTTCTCCCAGGGGGCGTCGATATCCTCGCGTCCCATATGGCCGTAGGCTGCCACGGCAGAATAGATGGGACGGCGCAGATCGAAGCGCTTGATAATGGCTGCGGGGCGAAGGTCGATCAGCTCAAGCACAGCATCGTGGATCAGGTGCTCCTTGACAACGGCAGTACCAAAGGTATCGATCAGCACCGATACGGGACGGGCAACGCCGATGGCATAAGCCAGCTGAACCTCACAGCGACGGGCCAACCCTGCGGCAACGATATTCTTGGCAATGTAGCGTGCGGCATAAGCGGCCGAACGGTCAACCTTGGTCGGGTCCTTGCCAGAGAAGGCGCCGCCGCCGTGACGGGCATAGCCGCCGTAGGTATCAACGATGATCTTGCGGCCGGTCAGACCGCTGTCTCCCTGCGGGCCGCCGACAACGAAGCGTCCGGTGGGGTTGACGTAAATCTTGGTTGCATCGTCCATCAACTCGGACGGGATAATCGGCAGAATCACGTGCTCGATCAGGTCGCGGCGGATCTGATTAACCTCAACCTCGGGGCCGTGCTGGGTGGAGATGACGATGGTATCCACGCGAACCGGCTTATCCCCCTCGTACTCAACGGTAACCTGCGTTTTACCGTCGGGACGGAGATAATCGACGACACCCGTCTTACGGATATCGGTCAGTCTGCGCGCCAGCTTGTGTGCCAGCGAGATGGGCAGAGGCATCAGTTCCGCGGTTTCATCGCAGGCATAACCGAACATCATGCCCTGGTCACCCGCACCGGTGTCAAACTCGTCGCTCTCACCCAGCTTGGCCTCAAGCGAGCGGTCAACGCCCATGGCGATATCGGGAGACTGCTCGTGAATCGAATTGATCACAGCACAGGTATGGCAGTCGAAACCGTATTTGGCACGGTCATAGCCAATTTCCTCTACCGTACGGCGGACAATCGCAGGAATGTCTACCGTTGCCTTCGTCGTAATCTCGCCCATAACCATCACAAGACCCGTGGTGGTGCAGGTTTCGCACGCAACGCGCGACATGGGGTCAGCGGCAAGCATGGCGTCGAGAACGGCATCCGAGATTTTGTCGCAAATTTTGTCGGGATGACCTTCGGTCACCGACTCGGAAGTAAATAAACGTCTTTCCGGCATGAAAAAGTTCCTCTTTTCTTTTCGTTAAATTATCGCAGGCAAAGGAAAATACACACAAAAAAGCCCCCCGTCAACCGAGGGACAGCACTTTGCCTTACGTCTCATCTCTCGGGAATTAGCACCTTGCATTCCGCAGGTTGCCGGGCTTCACAGGGCCAGTCCCTCCGCCACTCTTGATAAGATATATGGATTTTTAAATAGTATAACATATGTTTGGGCAAATAGCAAGAGGAAAAACAGATATTTTTTCGGTTTTCGATAAAATTTTCGTTTGTCCGAAAAACTGATGCGCTCCCGTACGTTTTTGAGCGGGAGCACATCGGGATTATTTCAGATATTCTGCCGCGAGGGCAGCGAATTCCTCGATGGATACGCTGTCTTCGCCGTGCTGATTGAAGGAAATGCGAACGACCTTCTTCCCTTTCCTGAGCACAACGGTCGGAATACGGATGCCGTCATAGAAGGCAACCGCATAATCAACGTCGGGAAGCGCAACCTCCATGCGCGCGTAATCTCCGTCGAAATCCCATCTTTCCACGCGGTGATATTCCCGAGCCAGCGCCTCAGCCAGCCAATCCGTGCGCATTTCATGATAGTCTGCATCGTATCCCCCCTCGATCACCGTACCGTCGGCAAAGCGGACCTCAGCAATCTCCTCCCAGCGGTAGTTCACGGGAGAAAGCCAGTCCGTCCAGGTGCTGACGGTGTTGGCAATATCCGGGAAAACCGCCCGATATTCGATCACCTCGCTATCTGCCAAATCCACCAAGGTAGGAAACGGCGGATCTTCCGTATACGCAGCAATCGGGGTCTCCCGCTTGCCGAGAAGCGCACTGTTCATCAGGCACAGCAGAGTGATGATCCACGCAATGACCGAAATTGTCCTGAGCACACGCAGAAGATAATGTCGCAGTGCAGAACGACGCCAGTTCTTGGCATGATCGACGGATCCCTCCTGCAAAAGGCGCTTGTGCAGTCCATTCAGATGGCGGGTACGCAAAAATCCGTCCACGAGATACCACAGAATCAACAGTCTTCCCCAAAGCCAGAACCACGTACCGATCTGAATTGCCGCAATAAGAATTTGCCCGCCTCCACGCAATAAGGGCAAAAGGAAACAGAAGAACAAAAGCTCGAAGATCAGACTGAGCACCGACACGCGCAGGCGGCGAACAACCTGCTCAAGCGCGAGCGCCTGCACCGCAGGATCGGTGTTCAGCTCACGCACATTGGGCGAATCAGAGGCGTAAACATAGAAATCTCCCCGTCGGGTCACGTAGCGCCAACCAAGCGATTCACTCAATTCGATCGCCTCATCCTGCGGCGCATCTCCGCTTCCCAATAGATCGGTGCCCCGCTCAGCGGCCTCCAGCCGATATCTGATCTGCGTGGGCTCTCCGCGGACAAAAATGCCAAACCCTAAAAAAAACCCGTCCGAAGAAAGAACAAGCCCTTCTGCCGCAAGGTCGGACAGCCAGCTCTCCGTTCCCTCAACGTCATACGCCGGGCAGGGCACGGGACGGTAAACATAACGGATATTTTCCTCAGCCATTTCCATCTCCCCCCTCCTTCTCGGCGTGTGCGGCATCCCCAAGGCAGCGGCAAAGGCGGTCAACCTCGTCAACGTATGCGCGTCGGCCGCGTTCGGTGATGCGATAGGTTCGCTTACGGCCTTCTACCGCCGTTTCGGCAAGATAGCCCTCTTTTTCAAATTTGGCAAGAATGGTATAGAGGGTTGCAGGACCGATCTGCACCCGTCCTTCGGTTCGCCGTTCAATATAAGCAGCCACATCAATGCCGCACATTTCTCTGCGGTTGAAGGCCATCAGGACGTAAAACATTGATTCGGTCAACAGCTCCATCGACTTTTTTGGCACGCAATCTCCTCCCGAAATAAATATCGTGATATGATATCATCTATTGATATCATATCACGATATTTCATTTTTGTCAATAGGTAAACGGATTTTTTGCAAAAGCAGGGGGCGCTTATCCTTCGCTCCAGGTGACGGTGATAGAGGAAGAATCTATCGGTCTTGCATGATGATGGTAGTGATTCCCGTCGGTTGCGGTGTTGTGACTCATTGCACACGTGGCAAAGTACAACAGTCCTTCTTCCGACAATACGGCGTAATAGAAATCACACAGTCTCTTCCGTTCGGTATTTCCTCCGCTCCTCAGCCAAAAATCGGCAACAACGAGTCGCTCACCGTCCCAGGCCATTTTCTGTGAGGAGAATGCGTACTGCAGCACATTAACGATTTTGGGCTCGTACTTCTCCGGATCAAGATCAAAACAAAGCCGCACCGCATACTCCCCCGTCACCGCATCCCGCTCAACCAGAATCAGCTGCCTATAACCAAGTACCATCAGATGAAGATCTCCTTCGGTGCGCTGAGACCACCAATTGTTTTCTGCAGAAAGTGCGCCTAAGCGAAGGACCTGCTCTTCTTTCATTGTTTCAAGATCGAGAACACGCAAAACTGCCGTCCCGTCAACCTTTTCCCAAAGCAAAAGCTTTTTCTTGTCCGCACTGACGTTCAGTCCTTCAATTTCTGCGCGCGGATCCAGCGGATACACCATGGAAAGCCGATCAATATCCTCCGGTTTTTTCATAAACGGCAGGCAATATATGCCATACCCCTCCTCAAGACAGTTCAGATCAACGATATTTCCCGATGACGTGCGGGCGGAGATGACGAAATAACACGCATCCGCACCGAGCGTACTGTGCACACCGCCGGAGTAAAATTCTTCTCCCTCCGAAATCGTTCCGCTGCTTGAACCAATCCCGATGCTGTGTCCGTCCCGACTCTTCGAAACACTGATTTCCATCGTCTGTCCCGCTAAAATCGGTATCCGAAAGTACTCCTGCAGACGCCAGGCAATATACAGCATACTGGTTTTGGGCGGCCGGGTGACCTGATGTGCATCCTCCCACTCAATCCGATAGTGATAATCGGGAAGATCAATTTCCCCCGTGATCGGATAATAGGTATAATAGTCCTCAAGCCGAATTTTTTTTCGCCGCTCTTCCCCGTTCGGTGTTTCCCGATAGAGTGCATTATACGCCGCAATCAAGCCGCGTTCTTCTGATTCCGTACCCACTGGATTTCCAAAGGAAAAGCCGGCGGAGAAGGTTGTATCAAAGGAAACACCGCGATTGATATACTCAGCCGTGGGATAACGGTCGAGTGCGGAAAAATCGTAGGTACTCTCGGTCGTCGGTGATTTGCCCGGACGGTAGAGGGTATTCCAATGGAGATTTGCGTCAACCGTAGTTTGCAACTGCAGCTCCAGCCCCTCTGCCGCCGCGACGTTCCCCACCAACACCTCTTCGGTAATCCCGATCATCTCACGCGGTGCGCTGACGGCAAGTGCCGCCGCGACGAAGCCCACGATAGAGAGCAGGAAAAGCAAAATGGTGAGAAAAAGTGCGATCCTCGTTCTCATGCATCCCCCTCCCCGCCTGTCAGATCGTCCAGCGCACGGCTGACACGGTCTGCACAGTAGTGATAGGTCTCCTTGATATACTGCATCAAATCAATTCCCTTTTCCTCAAGCGCCTCCGCCCGTACGTCACCCACGAGCCGACCGCGGCGAATCAGCAAAGCACGCCCGATAAAATCGGAGACCTCCTCGATCAGGTGCGTAGAGAGAAGTACCGTCTCTGTCGGCTCAAGAATACCGAGCAATACCTTATAGAAATCCTCTCGGTTGAAGATATCGTTTCCGGCAAAGGGTTCGTCCATAAGAATGTACTCTGCGCCCTGCGACAGCGCAAGAATCACCTCAAACTGATTTTTCTGTCCCGTGGAGAAGCCGCGAAGTGCACGATGGGCAGGAAGGCCGAAAAAGTCCATCAGACCGCTGAACCGTTTGTCGGAAAATTTCGGGAAATGCTCGGCGTAAAAATCGCGATGAGCACTTGGCGTCAGGTTCGGAAAAAAGGAATGCTCGCTCGTGGCAAAGGAAATCCTTGCGATATTCCGTCGGCTGATCGGCTCTCCGTCAAGCGTGATTTCTCCCGAATAGGGCAAAAAACCAAGAATACACTTCATCAGCGTCGTTTTTCCCGCACCATTTTCGCCAAAGAGACCGATGATCTCTCCGCGCGGCAAGGTAAGATTGATCTCGGTCAGAGCACGCTTACCGGTATAGGTTTTGGTAAGGTTTTTGATCTCAATCATAAAAAGCACCTCCAGATTTTCCCCCACTGATCGGGCACAAGACATTGGCGCGGGGTAAAAAGCATATAGATTCCGAAATAAAGAAGAAGCAGAAAAAGGGCACTGCAGAAACACCCGAGAACAGCCAAAAGCGGCAGGGTCAGGCATCGGCGATGCAGCTCCATACGGCGCGGAAGGCGGCGCATCAGATAAATGGCGCGGCTCCCCTGCCGATGATAGGCGTAGTGAAAGGCCGCAAAGCCGAGCATGGCGACAGAAAGCATCAAAAAGCCGAGAAAAGAAGAAGCGAGAAGGTTGACGAAATCGGGCATTACGGCCGATTCAGACAATTCTCTGATACCGTTCGTATCGAGATACAGTGCGTCAAGCGCCGAGAAATAACGCAAGAGAAAGCCCATACTGAAAAGTGCTGAGCAAATAAGCCCCGTAAGGTAAAGATTTCGTTCCCCTTCAACGGGAAAGCCGAGCGGTGCGTATCGGGATAAATCAAGCCGTTTCATTTTCATCCTCCCTTTCGTAAATTGCCGCCAGCACACCGCCGATGACAAACACCGTCGGGAAGATGGCAACGGCTGACATCGCATAGTCACCGAGCGGCTCGCAGAAGAAGAAGGCTGTCGGGATCATGAAAAGAACCGAGACACCGAATTTCCCGCTTCGGCGATTGACCGGGAAACGTGCAGTAGAGAGTGCCAATGCAAAAACAAACAGCAGATTCCGTCCCCACAGGAGAACGTCCTCAAGCGGAAGCAGGCTGCGCAAAAAAGAGCTGCAGTTAAAAGCGAGAAAAACGCTCTGTGGGCTTACTGCCGCGGAAGGTGCACCTTTGACGTAAAGGAAGCAAAAAAGCAGCGCAAGCCCAAGCTGTGCCCCCCAAAAGATACAGTATACCACGGCGTTGTAAACGACCTGCCAGACGAATATCGCACCGGGTGAGATAGAAAGGCGGTCAAAGGTATACGCCGTTCGACTGCCAAATCCACAGCCGGACATACAAAGCAAAACCGAGAGCAGAACAAAAGCCCCACCAAAGATCAGCGGAATTCGACTCTCTGTCAAAAGCGTCTCGATGCTCTTACCGACGAGCAAATTCGGATCGACGGGAAGCCCGGTCACCGCGCGCCAAAAGAGAAAAAGCTCAAGGCCGCCCATAATGAAAAGCAGGGCAAGAATCGGAAACAGCGAGCTTCGGGCATATAGTGCAAAAACGGAAATATGTTTTTTCATCCTTATTCCTCCCAGAATTCTTCAATCAGGCGGATTGCTTCCTCGCGGTCAAGTCCCATCTGCCGCATGGCAGCAACAACCGTTCGCGCATCACGCGCAAGCAGCTCGGCCCGTATTTCCGCGAGCTTTGCTTCGCTGAGCGACATACAGCTCTTTGCCCCACTGTGCGAAACGATCAGCCCCTCTTCCTCTAACAGATGATAAGCCTTCTGGACTGTATTGGGATTGACACCAAGCAAAGCGGACAGTACGCGCCTTGACGGCAGCTCGTCTCCGTGGCGGATCGTACCTGCCACGGCACCGCGCTTTATATATAAGAGAATCTGCAGATAGATGGGGATGCCTTCTTCCAAGGTGAATCGGTTAAAATCGATCATGACATCCGTCTCCTTCCCTCTGTCAACCGTATTAATCGGATAATACAGTTCGTTCAACTGTATTATATCACCGATACAGTTTACTGTCAAGAGTTTTTTCATAGGATTGACTTTTTTTCCGGAAAAGCGTATAATAAAAGAAAAACGAGCGAGGAAATGCATATGATTCTGATCAAAAACGCCTATATTCGTCCCATTACAGGTGAGAATATTCCGCAGGGTGACGTGCTGATCGGCGCCGACGGCAAAATTTCCGCAATCGGCGCTGCGATTATGCCTCCCGAGGGTACGGAGGTCATCGACGCAGGCGGACGTCTCGTGACGCCCGGATGTGTGGAGGCGCATTGCCACATCGGTATCGGCGAGCCGCTGATCGGTTGGGCGGGACATGATTATAATGAAAGAAGTGAGCCTGTCACGCCGCATATGCGTGCAATTGACGGGATCAATCCCCTGACCGATGATTTCCCTGCTGCGCTCCGCGGCGGTGTAACTGCGGCCGGCGTTGCGCCCGGAAGTGCCAACGTTATCGGCGGCACGGTAACGGCAATCAAGCTGTACGGCCACCGCATTGACGATATGATCATCAAAGACCCCGTTGCCATGAAATGTGCATTCGGCGAAAATCCGAAAAATTGCTACGGTCAGCAGCTCAAAAAGGCCCCCTTCACTCGCATGGCAGTGGCCGCGCTGATGCGCGACACGCTCTGCCGCGCGCGGGCGTATGCCGATGACAAGGCGGCGGGTAAGGACGTAAAATACGACATTAAGCTTGAGGCGCTTATTCCGGTCATTCGAGGGGAGATTCCCCTTAAGGTACACGCGCACCGCGCCGACGATATCTTTACCGCCATCCGAATTGCCCGTGAATTCTCTCTCAAGCTGACGCTTGACCACTGCACGGAGGGCCACCTGATTGCCGACGAGCTGGCAAAGGAGGGCTTCCCCGTCCTGATCGGCCCATCCTTCGGCGGACGCTCAAAGGCCGAGCTTGAGCACAAGTCCTTTATGACACCGGGGATTCTGCACCAAGCCGGCGTTGAAGTTTCGATCATTACCGATGCCGGCGTAACGCCGATTGAAAACCTGCCGATGTTCGCAGGCATGGCGGTCAACGCAGGTCTTCCGATCGATGCCGCCTGGCGTGCCATCACCCTCAATCCCGCCCGCGCCCTCGGCATTGCCGACCGCATCGGCTCACTTGAGTCCGGCAAGGATGCCGATATCGTCATCTGGACAGCTGATCCGCTGACAACCATCGGCGGCGAGGCGTATATTACCATCGTGAACGGACGGATCGTCTACCGGGGATAATCTCCCATATACAAAAGCGCCCGACAAATCCCTCAAGATTTGTCGGGCGCTTTCTTTAGGTGAAAGACGGCAGAGGAGGAATCCATCTGCCGTCTTTCGCATAATCATCTGCTATTCTTTAGCCAAGGATCTCGAGCAGCTCGTGACGGGTCTCGTCAAACAAAGCCGAGGACGGGTCGTATTCAGCGAAGGTTCGGCATACACGGTTAATCAGTGCAAGTGCCTGTTCTCTGCCGCCCTCACGCCGGCCGAGGAGACAGAAGAGCTCGGCGTCATAAGCGCCGCTGCGCTGGGAATGTCCGCGGACGCCGTAATCGAGTCCACTCTCCGTGGGATATACGACGTGCGCATTTCCGGCGGGATAGAAGCCCTCGGGAACGCGATAGCAGGTTTCCTTTTCAAATTCGGGGTTATGGACGTGATAGCCCCAGTGCAAAAAGCCCTTGGCATCGTACTTATAGCACATCCACATCGGCAGACGGCTGACCGTCAGCGGGAGGTCGATGACTCGGTTCATAACGTAACCCCCCGGGAAGCCGCAGGTATAAAGCCACATTTCCTCCCCCATATCCTGAAGGGCGCGATAGGTATCAAGATACTGCTCATAGGTCGCCTGCTTAACAACCCATACGTCAATCGCACCGCCGATATCGGTGGTTTCTACCGGGTCATTGATGATCACACCCGGCATCTGCCGGCGGCAGATACCCGAAAGCGCACGGTAGGCCAAGCTGTTGGGGAACTGCGGCTCATCAACCAGGCACTGCATATACTGTTCCTGCCAATGATTGCGGCAAACGCACTCCCACGCGCGCGTAAAGTAAATTTTCAGCTGGCGATACCCCTCGATGGAGGTTACGCCAATCTCCCGATCCCAGAGCAGATAATCGTCAGGATCATCCCAGTTGACAAAACGTGCAACGAAGCCGCCCATAATATAGGTGAAGCCCATCTCAAGTGCAAAATTGCCGACAAGCTCGGCATGCGAAAAATCAAAATCAACAACACGGCCGCTCTCATCCCGTACGGGAGTGCCGGAGGGGATCATCAGATAGTCATTGCGCATATCCAGCTGATTATCCAAATACTTCTTCAACACCGTCATATACGCGTCCGAGCCAATCTCGACCTTGTGATTCGCCGCCAAACGGTCGTAGTAGATCCAGTTAATCATATGGAAATTGGCCTGATCAAGCGACGGAATCTGCGTCTGATAAATTTTGAGCGACACGGGGAAGGTCAGCGTCTCGCCGCCCAGTGTGAGGGAAACAGTCATGGCATACGTACCGGGAAGAGCGTCCGCGCCGACGTTCAAACGGAAATAAAACGCAGCACGGCCGGCCGAAAGCTTACCGCCATCCAGCTGACGGGTGATTTCGTAAACGTCAAAGGGGGCTTTCCGCGTGACAAAGTCCTTCACGCTCTCATAGTCTTTGGTTGTCAGCATCTTGCGGTCGCTGTTCTCACCGACGTGTGCCGGCAGAAGCTGATAAGCGATCAGCTCGCACGCAGCGGGCATTCCCTCAGCACAGAGTGAGAACCCGTCTCCCTCAGCGGCGGTATAGTCGGTAATTATCTGGAAGCAAACGTCGGCATTACGCGCCGAATACAAAACTGCCTCGTTTTGCTTATCAATTTGGGTATCCGGATATACCCATTCGTTATCCGAAAAAATCTGATATTTCATTTTTT
>JAZODX010000017.1:0-18437 GCA_045597265.1 Eubacteriales bacterium
CAGCAGCAGCAACAGAGCGACAGAATACCGCAAACCAATGCCCCGGTGCCCATTGCATTCGACTGCTTCGGCGGCTGAGGCTGAGACGGAGTAACGCTCGGCCGGGACTGAGGAGCGCTTCCCTTGTCGGGGCAGCTGAGATTTACCGGCTGAACCTCGGGCGGTGTCAACGGACGGCCGGTTTCGGGATCAAAACGCGGAACGCTCTGCGGCACCGACAGCGGTTCTCCCGTTTCGGGGTCAAACTTGGGCGCTTGATTTTGCGCCTGTTCTGCTGGAGGAGGCGTCAGCGGACGACCGGTTTCGGGGTCGAATTTCGGCATTTGGTTATAATCCATGTTGAAACCCTCCTATATCTGATTTACTTTATCATACCACAAATTACCCCATATTGCAAGATTTTTTTACAGAAAGGTGGGAAAACGAAAGATGAGTGCTCAGAACGGTCCGGACAGGGAGAGCGCGCTTCGCACGCTGCGCACAACGGTGTTTATCCTCACCTGCGCCGCAGCTGCCGGCATTGCGGCCTGTTATCTTTATCTCGCCATCAATCCGAAATTTGTCCTTGGCATTCCCACCTGCACGATAAGCCGCCTGCTGCACATCTACTGTCCCGGCTGCGGCGGCACACGGGCAGTAAGGGCGCTTCTGACGGGGGACCTTCTGCACGCACTGCGCTGCAATATTTTCGTTCCCTGGTTTATCTTCTGTGCCCTGACGCAATACCTTCGCGCCCTGCGTGCCCTTATCCGCCGCGATCCGTACGCCTGCCCGATACAACGCTGGACCTGGATCAGCATGATCGTTCTGATTCTCCTGCTCTTCGTCCTGCGCAACATTCTGCTGATCTTCTACGGTTACGATTACCTCGGAGACCATCAGGCCTTCTGGGCAGAGCATTTTCCCCGCGCGTAAAAAGCATTTCCGTCCCTTCGGGCTCGGAAATGCTTTTTTTCCGCAACATACCGACTACCGTCATCCCGGCCGAATCGGTGAGGAACGCCCTCCACACCCGGGGGCAGGGGTACGCCTCCCCTTCGGCACGCGTTTTTGCCCATAAAAAGCCACTCGCTCCATCCCCAATACCAGCAGAGCATAGACACCGGCCGTCACCACCAGCCTGAAGGCAAGAACGAGGGGAGAAACAGCCGGATAGCGCATACCAAGCAGACGTGCCGTCACCGTCGCACCGATTACCGCCAAAAGCGGCCTTCCCACCCATCCCATCACCCTGACGTCAACGGCGGTAATGCCGAGCAGACGGTACAGACTGCAAACGGCGTTAAATCCCTCGCAAACGTAAAGGACGATGACGTATCCCGCAATTCCCTGCCGAGGAAGCAGGAGAAGCACGAGCAGAACGGAAAGCGCCGCGTCAAGGATATTGACGTTCATGGAATACACCTGCTCCCCCAGGCCCTTCAGCATTGCATCAACCGTCCCGTCCAGATACATAAGCGGAACAAGCGGCGCAAGCAAGCGGATATAGCCGGCTGCGTCGGCACTGTCATAAATGACGAGCCCAAGCGAATAGGCGTGACAGCTCATCACCCCCGCCGCACCGATGGAAAAAATCAGCGTCAGCCGTATGACCCTTGAGGCAATGCGGCGAATCTGTGCGTGATCTCCGTTTGCGCGGTATTCGGCCATTTCGGGGATGAGCAGTCCCGACACAGAGCCGAGAAGCGCCGACGGAAAAAGCAGAACGGGCAAAACCATGCTGTGCAGCGTTCCGTACGCCGCAAGCGAAGCATCCCGCGCCGCCCCGTTTTTGCGCAAGCAAATGGGGATCAGCAGGTGCTCGAGCGTAACGAGGAAGGAGCGTGCGTACGCGCTGACCGCAACGGGAAGCGCAATAGAGAAAAGTGCCTTTCGCACGGAGCCTGCGGCGGGCGTACCGCACTTATCGGGAAAATACCGTCCGCGATCGCGCAGATAGGCAAAGAAAATCAGTAAGAAAGAGATAAACTCGGCCGCCATTCCGCCAAGCACGACGCCGATGCAGGCGTATTCGAGTCCGCGCGGCAAAAACACCTGCAGAGCACTGACCGTAATGACGATACGCGTTCCCTGCTCAAGCATTTGCACGGCGGCCGTCTTGTGCACCCGTCGAACTCCCGCAAAATATCCACCCAACGCCGAGGAGAGCGCAATCGGCAAAAGGCTGAGTCCAAGCAGGCGTAGTGCGGGAAGGGTGCGCACATCCTCAAGCCATCGTATACTGATCACGGGGGAAAGCAGAATGAGCAGAAGGGATGCGGCGGTCCCGAAACAAAAACTGTAGCCGAGACAGGTACGCATGGCACGGCGGATTTCGTCCGCCCCCGTTGCTCGCCCCTGCGCCTCCGCCACGAGCCGCGTGGCCGCCAGATGGATGCCCGACGTTGCCAGCGTTACGCCAAAGCCGTATACGCTCATGACGAGTGAATAGAGTCCTATCCCGTCTGCCCCCAGCTTATCGGTCAGATAAACGTTGAAGCTGACCGATACGCAGCGCATGAACAGCGCAGTTACGCTCACCACGAAGGCATTGCGCCAAAACCGCACGCCCCGCTTTCCCATTGGCATCCTCTCCTCTCCCTCTCTACTCTATGCCCTATCCCTCTCCCGCATACCGCCACACGGATGAAAAGGAAAAATTTATATCCATTTTTCACGAAACCCGCTTTACAAAGCTTCGTTTTTATGATACAATAATACCAACAACCAAGCGGTGAGAAATCCCGACTACGCACAGAAAAGGAGTATGCTTATATGAACGAAAAGGTTATCGTTACCATTGCACGGCAATACGGCAGCGGCGGACGCGAAATCGGCGAAAAGGTTGCCGCCTCACTCGGTGTCGCTTTTTACGATAAAGAGCTGATTACGCTTGCCGCACAGAAAAGCGGTCTGAACACCAATATTTTGCATTCCGCAGACGAAAAAGCGACCAACAGTCTGCTCTATACGTTGGCAATGGGCTCCTCCATATACAACAGCGGCGCAATCAGTTACGATATCCCGATCAACGATAAGCTCTTTATCACCCAGTGCGATATCATCCGCAATCTTGCAGAGGAGAATTCCTGCGTCATCGTCGGTCGAAGCGCGGACTACGTTCTGCGTGAGAATCCGCGCCATCTCAGCGTCTTTATCTACGCAAACCTCGAGAGCCGCATCGCCCGCGTTGCCCGCCGCCATTCTCTCTCCGAATCAGCCGCCCGCGATCTGATCGCCAAAACCGACAAGCGCCGCGCCAACTATTACAATTTCTACACCGGCCAGAAATGGGGCAAATACGACAACTACCATATGTCCATCGACAGCTCCCTGCTCGATATCGACGGCACGGCAAAGCTGATTGCACAGTTTGCCGAGGATTTCAGAGAGTTTAAATAAACCGTCCCCAATTCCTTTTGTGCTCCTGAACAGATATGCGTTTTGGGCAGAGGGGCTTGTCTCCTGCCGCCCAACGGCAAAGTTGTATGGACCCAAACAGTGGCAACACACTCTCGAATCATGAGAAAGTGCCCGGGGAGCGTCCACAAAATCAGTGGCAAAACCAAATTAGCCACCACGAAAAAACGTGGTGGCTTTTTTGATTATACTGAAAGCAAAATATATAGGGCGGGAGCAAGCCCCCGCCCTACGCGATGAAATTGTTTTCTCCGCCAAGTACGCAGAGCCGACATCGAAGTCTTTTTTTATTTCGTCCCCGTGCTGCCGAAGCCGCCGCGGTCGGGACCGTCAAGGTGATCAACCTCTGTGAAGGTAACGGCAGGCATTCGTTCCATGATCCGAAACTGACAGATGCGGTCGTTGAAATGAATCTCGGTATCCCGCATGGCAAGCACCGCCATGCCCCAGACGTCACCGTCACCCGAATAGCTGTTATCAATGATTCCCATGTGATTGACCTGAATGATTCCCCATTTTTTAAAGGTTGAGCTTCGGGGGAGTAGATGCGCCTCGTAGCCGTCGGGCAGACGCATGGAAACGCCGAGTGAAATGATACGAAACTCTCCTGCGTGCAGAACGACGTCCTCGGCCGCGCGCAAATCGATCCAATCGCCGATTGCCAACCGCTCAATCCGCTCAAGCGCGGGATGATGATATTTGATTTTGATCTCGTACATGGTATTCCCTCCGTTATGTCAGTTCGGTAAAGCTTTCGTAGTGGTCATCGGTATAAAAAATCAGGCCGTCGTTCGAATACACGATTCGCTTTGCATTCCGATAGCCGCCGGTATAATCGATATCGCATTCGAAATACTGTCGGCCGTCCTTTTGGGGCAGAAGACCCTCATAATTGCCGAAGCGGTCGCCGCCGATGCTCTTGCCGGGAGCAACGTCGTGCAGATTTCCCCGGCTGTTATCCCAGCCGAGCCGCCTTGCCTCTTCCTTGGTGATAAAGTTTTGCGGCAACTCTCCAAAGGTGCGCAGATAAAGCGCAACCTCATCCCGCGCGGTATAGCTTCCCTCCCGATCAATTTCGGGAGTAGGGGCGGGTTCATCCGCCACGTCGGTCTGACTGATCGCGGGCTCAGAATCGGACGGCTCAAGCAGCTGATCAAGCAGTGCCTGCCCAAGCTCCCCAAGCTCCGATTCGTACGGTTTGACCAGATCACCGACCGTACCGCATCCGACAAGCGCAAATACTGCCGCGAGAAGCAGGGCAAGAAGACGCAGATATGTGCGTGAATATTTCATTGTTTTCCCCTCTTTTTGATACAAAATAGGATATATATAGTTTAACATAAACCACAGAAATTGTCAATTCTCCCCCGGCGGGAGAATATTCGCTTTTTTTGTGCATTTTTCGTATTTCCTCTTGATTTTTTTCTGCTTTTCTACTATAATGTGTATAGTTATGTCAAAAAACCACACGAGGTGACAGTATGAGCAAAACGCAGAAAAAAAACAAACGTCGCTTCGGTGACCGTAAGGACGGCCGCCGCGTGCGTTCCCTGCCTCCCATGCAAAGGATCACACCCTACATCATGAAACGCCGCTCCGATGCGCAGAACACCTTCTCGGACAGCTTTGACATTACCGAGGCTGACAAGATGGTCCGCGCAAAGGTCAAGGAAGGCAAAACCAATTTCACGCTGCTCCATATTATCCTTGCCTCCTACGTGCGTATGCTCTCCCAGCGTCCCGGCGTTAACCGTTTTATCAGCGGACAAAAAATTTATGCCCGCAATAACATCGAAATCGTCATGGCAGTCAAGAAAGAAATGTCACTTGAAGGACGGGATACCATGATCAAGGTCGTTTTCCCGGCCGATGCAACCGTTGACGAGGTTTACGAAATTTTCAACCGTACGGTAGAGGAAGCAACCCGGGTTGAAGGGGAAACCTTCTTTGATAAGGTTGCCAAAATTCTCGTTTCCTTTCCCGGCTTTATCCTCCGCTTCATCGTCTGGCTGCTCTTCTGCCTTGATTACTGGGGATTGCTGCCCCGCGTGCTGACCGACGTCAGCCCCTTCCACGGCTCGATGATCATTACCAGCATGGGATCACTCGGTATCAAGCCGATCTATCACCATATCTATGACTTCGGCAACCTGCCGGTCTTTCTTTCCTACGGCACCAAGTACACGGTCAATTCGATTGATCGTGACGGCGTCGTCCATCGCCGCCGCTTCGTCGATATCAAGGCGGTCACCGACGAGCGAATCTGCGACGGCTACTATTACGCTTCGGCACTGAAAATGCTCAAGCGCTTCATCCAAACGCCCGAGGCGCTTGAAGAGCGGCCCGAGCACGTACTCAACGATATCCCGTAAAAGGCAAAACGAGGTGCTGCACGAACGTGCGGCACCTCGTTTTTTATGCATTTCGCGCAGCGATGCGGCAGACGATCTCTCCCGCCATCACAAGCCCTGCGGCCGACGGCACGAAGGCAATACTGCCGGGGGTGCTTCGGCGTCCCTCCTCGGCAGGAACGGCCTGCACGGTACGCGGCGGCTCGGGCGAAAAAATGACCGGCAGATGCACGATCCCCCGAGCACGCAGCTCGCGCCGCATCACACGGGCAAGCGGGCATCCCTCGGTTTTGGCCAGGTCAACGACGCTGAATCGAGTCGGATCGAGTTTGTTTCCCGTTCCCATCGAGGAAATAATCGGTACCCCCGCCGCGCGGGCACGGCAGATCAGCTCTACCTTCGCGGAAACGGTATCAATGCAGTCGGCAATATAGTCAAAGCGGGAAAGATCAACCGAATCGGCATTCTCGGGCATATAGAAAAGATGATTGGCCTCAACCTCAGCCTGCGGTGAGATATCAAGAATCCGCTCCCGCATCACCTCTACCTTCGGTCGGCCCACCGTGGAATGGAGCGCAATAATCTGCCGATTGAGATTGGATACCGAAATCACGTCACGATCAAACAGAGCGAGTGCACCGACACCGCTTCTGGCAAGTGCCTCACAAACGTATCCGCCGACACCGCCGATGCCGAATACCGCCACCCGCGCACGCTGCAAACGCAAAATCCCCTCGTCACCGATCAGCGCGGCCGAGCGGGAGAACTGTTCATTGACCATAACCATCCCTGCCTTTCCAAGCATTCCGTCAACATTGTATCATATCCCGAAGAAAAAAGCAAGAAAAAACGGCGCACAGTCTCTTCACATCGAGCCGTCGTACAATCGCCGCGATCCCGCTTTTTTCCCGTTTCTATTGACTTCACCGCTTTTTTATATTATAATATGTTAATAGTTATTTTTATCGGCGAAAGGAGATTGCTATGGCTCAGCTGCGTGAAGAGGCTTTGTCCGATCAACTGATTTATGACGGAGCGGTTGTGGAGCTTCACAAATACACCGTTTCCCTGCCTGACGGCAGAACGGCATATCGCGAAATCGTCCGCCATCCGGGTGCAGTCTGCGTGCTCCCCCTCACCGACGAGGGCGAGGTCATTTGCGTCCGCCAGTTTCGCTTTCCCTTTGGAAAGGTGCTGACCGAGCTGCCCGCGGGCAAGCTTGATTCCCGCGAGGAGGATCCGCTCGATGCGGCAAAGCGCGAGCTCAGAGAGGAAACCGGCGCAATTGCCGGAAAAATCGTTCCGCTCGGTGAGCTCTATCCCTCGGTTGCGATTTTTGATGAAAATATACGGATGTATCTCGCTCTCGATCTTTCCTTCGGTGAAACGGATCCCGACGACGATGAGTTTCTCGACGTAGTGCGCATTCCCTTCGACGAGCTGATCGCACAGATCCTGCGGGGAGAGATTCCCGACGCCAAAACCCAAGCCGCGGCACTCAAGGTGCTTGCGCTCAAATACACAAGTCCGGAGGTATTCTCATGCAAAAGCTGAATATTCGCCGTACCATCTGTATCGGCTTCGCCTTTCTCGCCATCTCGGCATTCTGGCAGCTCTATGATAACATCATTCCCAAAATTCTCGAGAGCACCTTCGGCATCGGAGAAACACTGACCGGTGCGATCATGGCACTGGACAACGTGCTTGCACTTTTCCTGCTTCCGCTCTTCGGTGCACTCTCCGACAAAACCGACACTCGTCTCGGCCGACGCACCCCCTTCATTCTGATCGGTACGGTTCTGGCCTCCACCCTGATGATGCTCATTCCCACGGCAGATCGACTGCTGAGCCTCCCACTTTTTCTCGTCTCGCTCGGCCTCGTTCTCCTCTCGATGGGACTTTTCCGCTCTCCCGCCGTTGCGCTGATGCCCGATCTGACCCCCAAGCCCCTGCGCAGTAAGGCCAACGCCATTATCAATCTGATGGGCACCATCGGCGGTATCTATACCCTGCTCTGCATCAAATTTCTGATTGCCAAGGACGACCACCCCTCTTATCTTGCCGTATTCGGTGCAGTTGCGGCGCTGATGCTGGTGGCTCTCGTTATTCTGATGACCACCGTTCCCGAAAAGAAGCTTGCCGCGCAGATTGCGGCGTCCGAAGGCACGCGCAATTCGGCAAACGACGAAGAGTTGCCCGCGGGTGCCGGACAGGGCGTAAAGCTGCCGAAGCCCGTTTTCCGCAGTCTTTGCTTCCTGCTTCTCTCGGTTCTCTTCTGGTTTATGGCCTATAATGCCGTTACCACAGCCTTCTCCCGTTACGCGGAAAAGGTATGGGGCCTCAAGGGCGGCGGCTTTGCCGACTGCCTGATGGTGGCCACCGTTGCCGCCGTGCTGACCTATGTTCCGGTCGGCCTTCTGGCAAGTAAGTTCGGCCGCAAGCGCGTAATCCTCTGCGGCATCGTCCTGATGGCACTTGCTTTCGCCTCCGGATTCTTCTTCCTCGAATACTCCTTCGTCCTCAACGTGATCTTTGCCGTCGTCGGCATTGGCTGGGCAACCATCAACGTCAACTCCTATCCGATGGTGGTGGAGATGAGTGCTGCGGGAGATATCGGACGTTATACGGGACTTTATTATACCTTCTCCATGGCCGCACAGGTAACCACGCCCATTCTCTCGGGTGCTTTGCTTGAGCACGTCTCCTACCGTACCCTCTTCCCCTACGCCGCTATTTTTATGGTACTTGCATTCTGTACGATGCTGATGGTCAAGCACGGAGACAACCGACACATGGGCTGATCGGCCCACAGTAACACTTAAGACAAGGACAAATTATGATAATTCCGATTTTACTGACAATTCTTGTAATCGCGCTTTTTGCTTTTCTTGCCGTCATCCCCGAGATCGGACGGCAGGACGAGCTGATGGTTATCCGCACCGATTACGCGCATCGCGGTCTGCACGACGATACCCTGCCCGAAAATTCTGCCGCCGCCTTTCATGCGGCAATTGAAGCGGGCTTCGGCATTGAGCTTGACGTTCGTCTGACTGCCGATCAGATCCCCGTAGTTTTCCACGACGACACGCTTGCACGGGTATGCGGCACGGACGGGAAGGTTTCTGCCATGACGCTGGAGGAGCTGCGTGGGATCCGTCTCGCCGGTACAGACGAGCAAATCCCCACCTTTGAGGAATTCCTTTCGCTGGTGGCCGGACAGGTGCCGATTTTAATCGAGCTCAAGGGTGAGAACGGTGACACGCTGATTTGCGAAAAAACGGCCGAGCTGCTGGACAATTACGACGGAGTTTTTTCCCTGCAATCCTTCAACCCCCTGTATTTGAGCTGGCTCAGAAGTCATCGCCCCGGCTTTATCCGCGGTCTGCTGTATACCAATCTGTTCAAGGAAAAAACGGTCCACTCGCCTGCCCTCAAGCTGATTCTCGGCGGGATGCTGATGAATTTCCTTGCACGCCCCGACTTTATTGCCTACAACCACAATTATCCCGCGGAATTCCCGCTCTGGATCTGCCGCCGTCTCTTCGGTGTGCCCTGCCTGACCTGGACGGTACGCAATGACGGTGACTGTGCGCACTGCCCCCCCGAGGTTTCGCTGATTTTTGAAGATTTCACGCCTGACAGATAACCCCAATTGAAAGGAAGCACCATGTACACTATCCGCCCCGCAGTCCCAAGTGATGCCGCCGCACTCAGCGCGATCTACGCGCCCTACGTGCGTGAAACGACAGTCACCTTTGAATATGACCCGCCAACCCCCGAGGAGTTTGCAGTTCGCATCCGCAACATCAGTGCGAAGCATCCCTACTTTGTCTGCCTTGACGGTGAAACCCCCATCGGCTATGCCTATGCAACCTATTTTCGCACACGCACCGCATACGATTGGGACGTGGAAACCTCGGTCTACGTGGATATGGCGCACCGCCACAGCGGAATCGGACGTCTTCTCTACGAGGCGCTTGAGCAAGCACTGCGCGAGCAGGGAATCGTCAATCTTTACGCCTGCGTGACCTCTCCCAATCCCGCCAGCATTGCCTTCCATACCGCGCTCGGCTTCAGCGTACTCTCGGTTTTCCCCCGTGCCGGCTTTAAGCACGGCCGCTGGCACGACGTGACCTGGCTCCAGAAGCAGATCAACGACTATAAAAATCCGCCGAAGGAAATTCTCCCCTGGAGCGGCGGCACGAAATAACCGCGATCAAAAAGCAGAGCACCCCGCATGGGGTGCTCTGCTTTTTGATCGATCAGGACGTTTCCCGCTCAAAGTAATATTTCTTTCGCTGGGCATAGATGCTGTGAATGACGCCGAGCGCGATGTAAGAGGCCAGCATGGAGGAGCCTCCATAGCTCATAAAGGGCAGCGTGATGCCGACAACGGGCAGCATGGCGAGGCTCATACCGAGATTTTCGATAATCTGCGCCATCAGCATCCCCACGACGCCGACGCAGATGAAAGCACCGAGATCCTTTCTCGTTTTCCGTGCAATGCGAAGGATGCGAGCCACCATAACAATATAGGAAAGAATCAGCACAAGGCAGCCGACGAAGCCGAACATCTCTCCGAAAATACCGAAGATAAAATCATTGTACGAGCCTTCCTTGGAAATAGCCTCATAGGCACTCGCACCATTGATTCCTTTTCCCCAGATTCCGCCGGATGCGATTGCGGCCTTGCTTTTGAGGGGCTGCCAACCTTTATCGAGCGGATCAAGCTCAGGGCGGAAGCCGTAAATAATTCGCTCGCGCTGATAGAGGGCAAGCTTGGTCCACAAAAATGGCGCGGCAAGCACGACGGCACCGATGGCAACGAGAAAGTAAATGATACTCAGCCCCGCGCAAAACAGCATAATTGCGGTAAACGCCGTATACACGAGGGTCATGCCAAGATCCTTTTCCAGCAGAACGAGCCCGATAATCAACCCGGCGTGAAGCGCAAGCCCGATGAGACTACGCGGGTGATTGATGGTTTTCTTTTCTCTGTCCAGATGCTTGGCAAAGGTAATGATAAAGGATATCTTGACAAACTCGGAGGGCTGAAGATTAAAGGGCAGATTGGGGATGACGATATAACTCTTGTTCGTTCCTTCGCCCGTTCCGAGCGGAGTCAGAACAAGCACCAGCAATAGAACAGAGATCGCGAAGAATGCCCAAAACAGCTTATTCACCACTGCCTCATAGTCAAGATTGGCAATGACAAAGGTACAAATGAGTCCGAGCAGAATTGCGGCCAGCTGAACAAAAACACGCTTCGTCCCGCCGACCGTCGCATTTCTTGCCCCCCATAGGGTGAGAATGCTGAAGGTCGACGGAACCAACGTGCAGATCAGCAAAATCGGATCAAGTCTGGTAAACTTTTCTCTGACGCTGATGGAGGTAATTCTCATGTCAAGCTTCCCTTCAGACGGAAGAGATTAATATGCTTTGCCCCAGTAAACCAGCTTCTTGGCCGGCTTGCCGCAGCAGACACAGGTATCCCCGATCGGCTCTTCACCGAAGGGCATACAGCGGGAGGTAACGTCAGCCTGCTCCTTGAGCTTCAACTCACATTCCAGATCTCCGCACCACATTGCCTTGATATAGCCCGACTTCGTGGCGGCGATTTCGCAAAGCTCCTCAAGCGAATGGGCTTCCCAGGTACGTGCAGAGCGGTTAGCGGCCGCTTTGGTGTAAAGCGAACGGGTGATATCCTCAAGCATCGCAGGAATCGTTTCTGCCAACTTGTCGAGCGCACAGGGAATCTTCTCACCGTTATCGCGGCGAACAAGCACGCACTGACCGTTTGCAATATCGCGCGGGCCAAGCTCGAGACGGAGCGGAACGCCCTTCATCTCATACTCGGCAAACTTCCATCCGGGGCTGTTGTCACTATCGTCCATCTTGACGCGCGCATACGCGGCAATTTCGTCGCGCACGCGGGTTGCGGCCTCAAGCACGCCTTCCTTGTGCATCTGTACGGGAACGACGACCACCTGAATGGGGGCAACCGCCGGCGGCAGAACGAGACCGTTATCGTCGCCGTGCGTCATGATAATTGCACCGATCATACGGGTAGATACGCCCCAGGAGGTCTGGTGCGCATACTTGATCTTGTTATCCTTATCGAGGTACTTGATATCAAACGCCTTTGCAAAGCCGTCGCCGAAGTTATGCGACGTACCGCCCTGCAACGCCTTACCGTCATGCATCAGCGCCTCAACCGTATAGGTTGCCTCAGCGCCTGCGAACTTCTCCTTATCGGTCTTGCGGCCCTTGAGCACGGGAATACCCAGATCCTCCTCAAAGAAGTCGGCGTAGACGTTCAGCATCTGCAGCGTACGTGCCTCGGCATCCTCGGCCGTCGCGTGCATGGTATGTCCCTCCTGCCTGAGGAACTCACGGGAACGCAGGAAGGGGCGGGTGGTTTTCTCCCAGCGCACGACCGAGCACCACTGATTATAGAGCTTCGGCAGGTCACGGTAAGAGCGGACGATATTGGCATAATGCTCACAGAAAAGGTTCTCGGAGGTGGGGCGTACACACATACGCTCGGTCAGACGCTCGCTGCCGCCGTGCGTAACCCAGGCGACCTCGGGTGCGAAGCCTTCAACGTGATCCTTCTCTTTATTGAGCAGCGATTCGGGAATGAACATCGGCATATATACGTTTTCAACGCCGGTAGCCTTAAAGCGTGCATCCAGATTTTTCTGAATCAGCTCCCAGATTGCATAGCCGTAAGGACGGATAATCATACATCCCTTGACGCTGGAATAATCAATGAGATCTGCTTTTTTGACGATATCGGTATACCATTTTGCAAAGTCCTCTTCCATAGAGGTAATTTGCTCGACCATTTTTTTCTCGGTTGCCATTGTTTTGATCCTTTCCAAGATGTTTAGTGTCCGAAAGACACGATTCCACCTTATATTATATCGAATTCCCCCTCTCTTGTCAAGTGGGGCGGCATTTTTCTTATGCAAATCGGCACGCTCCACGGAGCATTTCCGAAAGATAACTTGACTTCTAAGAAAAAAAACGCTATAATGGAAGCAACGGTTTCCGTAAAAAAATCAAAACACCCGGAGATTACCATGAAACTGATTCGATTTGCCGCCCTTGCACTGACATTACTTCTCCTTCTTCCCGCCTGCGGAAATACTGCCGCATCCGGAACAGAAGCAACGACCGCTGCTCCCGAAACGACCGCTGCGCCCGATACAACTGCCGCGCCCGAAACAACTGCCGCGCCCGAAACAACCGCCGCACCCGAGACAACGGCCGCACCCGAGACGACGGCCGCACCCGAGACGACGGCCGCACCCGAAACGACGGCCGCACCCGAAACGACGGCCGCACCCGAAACGACCGTTGCTGTGGTCGAGGCACCCGCCGCCAACACCTTTGCGCTGATCCGCAATGCAGATGACGACATTATGCTGGATCTGTCGATGGATCTGCGTGCCGCAATCAAAGAGAAAACCGGAAAATCGGTTCGTCCCGTTACCGACGCGACCAAGGAAATTGCAAATGAAATTCTCTTAGGCAAAACCTCCCGCGCCGAATCGGTAAAAATTTATGACACCCTCAAGGCGGGCCAATATGCCGTGGTAGTGGAGGGAACGAAAATCGTCATTGCCGCAAAGGGGCTTGAACCCCTCAACGCCGCGATTGACTATTTCCTTGCCAACTACTTCCGTGACGGTGCTCTGGTTTTCCCCGCCAACGCTTCACATTACGCCGACTACAGCTACGATTATTTCAACGACGTGCTCGTCGGCAAGACCATGAATATCATGGGAGACAGCTACATTGCCGGTTCTTCCACCGGTGCCGATAAGGTTTGGTGTGCCAAGCTCGCCCACAAATACGATATAACCCTGCGCAACTACGGCATCGGCGGCAACACCGTGGCCAACTCCTCCAAAAGTGCAGGTACGCCGATGTATCAACGCTATACCGAAATGTCGCCTGCGGCCGACATCATTATGGTGGTTGGCGGCCGGAATGACTGTGTTCACGGCGTGCCGGTCGGTACGGCCGCCGATACTACGGCTGACACCTTCTGCGGTGCACTGAACATCATTATTGACGGTCTGCGCCAAATGCATCCGAACAGCCTGATCCTCTTCTCCACCCCCTTTGCGGTATACGACCAGACAACGCCTTACGCCCGTGCCATGCAGGACGTCTGCGCGGCCAAGGGAATTCCCTGCTTCGATGCAACCAACGTCTCGGTCACGCGTGTCAATATGAATGACCCGACCTTCCGTTCGACCTATTGCCAGACGGCGGACGACCATAACCACCTCAACGATAAGGGAATGTGGCTGGTTATGCCCGCCTACGAGAAATTCATTGCCGACGAGGCAGAAAAATTCTTTGGCGCAAAATAAAGTTCTCTCCGCTTCCCCGTGCAGCAGATGCACGGGGAAGCTTTTCTTTTGTCCCTATACCCTTGCTTTTACAGGGAAAATATTGTATAATAAAAGCATCAAACAGGAAAGGAGACCGCGCCGTGCCCGATCTTTTCTCCCCTCTGACCGTTCTGCCCGGCATTGGCAGTGCCCGCGCAGCAGCCTTTGCCCGTCTCGGCATCCGTACACTGCGCGATCTGCTCTTTCATTTTCCGCGCGGGTATGAAAACCGCGGCGCGATCACAACGCTGGCGGCCGCGCCCGCCGACGCAAAATGCGCACTCCTTCTGACCGTCGCAACCGAGCCCCGCGTACAGATGATTCGCCGCGGCATGGTTCTCACCAAATTCCGCGCCTTTGACGACAGCGGAACGGCAGAGGTCACCTTCTTCAATCAGCCCTATCTCAAATCGACCTTCTCCCCCGGGGATACCTTCCGCTTTTGGGGACGGGTTGAGCGGGTGGGAAAGCGCTTTTCTCTCTCCTCCCCCGTCTGTGAGCGATACGACGGGATCACGCCGCTCCCCAATCTTCTCCCCGTCTATCCGTTGACCGAAGGCCTCACACAAAAACAAATGGCCGCAGCCGTTTCGGATGCACTTGCCATCGGTCTCCGTACGCTCGGCGATCCGATTCCCGCCGAGCTTCGTACGGCACAACGGCTTTGTTTGCGCTCCTTTGCCCTGCGCGAAATTCACGCCCCTACCGATCTCGAATCACTTAGTATTGCCCGTCGGCGTCTGATCTTCGACGATTTCTTCACCTTCGCTCTCGGCCTCGCCGTCAGCGTTGAACGGCGGCGCACGCATACGGCACCGCCTTGTCCGAACGGGGATATTGCCCCGCTTCTCGGCGCACTTCCCTATACCCTGACCGGTGCACAGACCCGGGTAATCCGAGAAATTGCAGGGGATATGGCAAAGGATGAACCGATGAGCCGTATTGTAATCGGGGACGTCGGTTGCGGAAAAACCGTATGTGCGGCCGCGGCCATGTATATCGCGGTCAAAAATGGGCGGCAGGCCGCGCTGATGGCGCCAACCGAAATCCTTGCTCGCCAGCATTACGCAGATCTCGCCCCGCTCTTTGCCTCACTCGGCATTGAGTGCCGTCTGCTGATCGGTGCCACGACGGCGGCCGAAAAGCGAAAGATCAAAACGGCGCTCGCCTGCCCGCTTGAGCGTGTTCGCCTGCCCATTGTCATCGGCACCCAGGCCCTGCTCTCGGATGGCGTGGAATTTGCCGCGCCCGGCCTTATCGTCACCGACGAGCAGCACCGTTTCGGTGTCGGCCAGCGTGCGCAGCTTGCCCAGAAGAACGCGGGGGCTCATCATCTCGTGATGAGCGCTACCCCCATTCCCCGAACGCTTGCTCTCGTTCTGTACGGCGATCTCGCCGTTTCCCGCGTGGATGAAATGCCGCCCGGGCGGCAGGTTGTGGACACCTTCCGCGTGGATGAGCGTTACCGTGAGCGTCTGCTCGGCTTTATCCGCCGCCAAGCCGCCGAGGGTGGACAGGTTTACGTCGTCTGCCCTGCAGTAGAGGAGAGTGCGGAGCCGGAGAATGACGCCCTTCCCCTTGACGCGCTTCTTGCCGAGACACCGCCGCCCGCACGTCCTCCTCTGAAGGCGGCAGTCAGCTATGCGGCAGAGCTTTCCGCCGCGCTCCCCGAGCTTCGGGTGGGCTTCGTACACGGCAAGCTTCCTTCACGGGAAAAAGGCGAGATCATGCGCCGATTTGCCGACGGCGAGCTTGACGTTCTCGTTTCGACCACCGTGATTGAGGTCGGTGTCAACGTTCCCAACGCCTCTTTGATGATCGTGGAAAATGCCGAGCGCTTCGGTCTTTCTCAGCTCCACCAGCTCCGCGGTCGGGTTGGACGGGGCAGCAGACGGGCGTATTGCGTTCTCGTCTCGGATGCGACCGATGAAAAATCGAAGGCAAGACTTGAGGTCATGTGCCGCGAGCATAACGGCTTTGCCATTGCGGAGGCCGACCTTGCCCAGCGCGGTCCCGGTGATTTCCTTGCCCTTGCGGGTGCTGACGCCATCCGCCAGCACGGCGAAATCAAATTCCGCCTTGCCGCCTTTGCCGAGGACACCACACTTCTTCAGGATGCGGCCACGGCGGCACGCACGCTCCTTGCGGCAGATCCCGGGCTTGACGCGCATCCCGAGCTTCGCGCTGAGGTATTGGATATGTTCACCCCCGATGCGGAGGTCTTGAATTAAAGATAAATTTTTCTTTTTTCGATAGATTGTAACTTTTTTCTTTCTGTTGACATTTTGGTTTAATCATAGTAAACTAAAGAAAACGATATTTTACCGAGGTGTCAAAGTGAGAAAATATCTCTGCTCTTGTATTTTGCTTTTCTCGGTGCTATGCCTATCTGGCTGCGGACTGCACACGCCGCATCACACGGAGATTACCATACCTTCGCCCGTAAATCCGCCACCGGAGACAACCGTATCCCCCGAGGCAACAGCACCACCCGAGACGACTGCGCTCTCTGCAACTACCGCACGGCCCGAGACTACCACGCCGCCTGAAACTACCGCACCGCCCGAAACTACCGCACCGCCTGAAACCACCGCACCGCCTGAAACCACCGCACCGATCTCCGAAGAAGAAAAAACGCTTGATTTATCCAAAACAATTTTCCTCACCTTTGACGACGGTCCCTCTCCGGGAAATACCGAGGAAATCCTCCGTATTCTCGACGGTTACGGAATCCGAGCAACCTTTTTCACGGTCGGTCTCTTCGTGGATTATTATCCCGACGTGGTTCGTCAAGTCGTTGAACACGGACATCTGCTGGCGTGTCACAGTTATACACATGATTACACCTCGATTTATTCCTCCCGGGAATCGCTGCTCACCGATCTTGCAGAATGGGAAAAAGCGGTTACGCAAGCGATAGGATTCGTTCCCGAAGAAAAAATCTACCGATTTCCCGGCGGCACCACGGCAACGCCCATATATGAAAGTGAGCTCTACCACGATTTGCTTGCCGCAATCGACGGCGCGGGCTACCGTGCATTCGACTGGACGGTGGCAACCAACGACCGATGGACGGCAGGAAAAAGAGAAGACCAGAGCATGGAGGAATTCTTCCTTGAATCTCTTGCCTTTACCCTTTCCCTGACTGACAGAACGCCCTCTCCGCCGAAAATTCTGCTTATGCATGACAGCAGTCCGGATACCGTTGCCGCCCTGCCGAAGATTTTGGACACCCTGATTGCGCAGGGATACAGCTTCGCTTCGCTCGAGCAGTTGAACGATCGCTATATTGCCCGACCGAAATAATCCGAGCCCCAATTCATTTTTATAAAGGATAACATCATGGAAATTATCAATATTCGCGGTGTAAATTTTCACAATACTACACTTGAAGAGGCAGCGGAATGGGCGGCAGAAACGCTTGCCGCAAAGCCCGCACTGCCCCGCACCGTGTTTACCCCAAATTCCGAAATCGTTCAGCTCTGCATTGAAGAGCCGGCGTATTACGATCTCATCAATTCCGCCGATCTCATCATCCCCGACGGGATCGGCGTGATCAAGGCCTCCCGAATCTTAGGGACACCCCTCAAGGAAAAGGTGGCGGGAATCGAGCTTGGTGAGCGAACGCTTGCCATTGCCGCCGCAGGCGGATACCGTGTCTATTTTCTCGGCGCAAAGCCGGAGGTTGCCGCAGCGGCTGCCGAACGGATGAAGGAAAAATATCCCGCACTGACCGTTGTCGGAATTCATGACGGATATTTCATCAAGGAAGGTGAGGAAAACGACGCCGTTCTGGCAGAAATTCGTACCGCCGCGCCCGACGTTCTTTTCGTTTGCCTCGGCGTCCCTGCGCAGGAAAAATGGATTTCCGCCAACCGTGAAAACCTCGGCGGAATCAGTCTCTGCCTTGCGCTCGGTGGATCACTTGACGTCTGGGCAGGCACGGCCAAGCGTGCCCCCAAAATCTTCATCCGGCTGGGACTTGAGTGGTTCTACCGTCTCTGCCGCGAGCCATGGCGGCTCGGCCGTATGATGAAACTGCCGAAATTCCTTTTCGGCACCTATGCCGCCAAACGAAAAACGGGAAAATCAGGGAAATAATCGCAAAACTCCCGTCTTAATTTGCACAATTTTGTCTGATTTCCGCCCACCTGTTTTGGGCAATGCAACAAATTTGATCATATTTTCACAAGGCACTTGTAACTTTGCCGAATTTGCGGTAAAATATAAGTTGGTAGGGATTGGTTTCGGCCGTCCCACATATTTCCACGTCAAAAAA
>JAZODX010000018.1:0-2984 GCA_045597265.1 Eubacteriales bacterium
AGCCGCCAAGATGGTCTCCGTCCGAATGGGTGATAATCCATGCCGCAACCGTAATCTTTCTCGGGTTCGGTGCATGCGTAAACATAAAGTCAAGCAGCTGCTCCGCATCGTGCGCACGGTTAAAGCCGCCGTCAATGACAAGAAAGCTTCCGTCAGACAGCTGAAAGATATAGGACATACCGTTCTTATGGTCCGAGTCGGTTTCAAGGCCGAGCTGCGCCATTTTGGGCGTTGTCTCAACGGTGTATACATTCTCCTCTTCAAGAATCGGCAGTCCGCCACGCGGGCCGAGAATGATACGAACACTGTG
This sequence comes from Eubacteriales bacterium, assembly GCA_045597265.1. Lineage (GTDB taxonomy): Bacteria > Bacillota > Clostridia > Oscillospirales > CAG-272 > SIG693. Next base: position 311 of record JAZODX010000018.1, read on the forward strand.
ATTATATGCGTAATACCCCAGCGTCAGAGTTTCTTTTTCGCTAATATACGTGGAAAAGATCCCGTTCGGCACTTGATTTTCGGTATACAGCGTATATCCGGCGGCCGAAAGCTTTTCGGCATAGGCACGGTATTCATCCTCATCGGTATCGTCAAAAATCAAGAGGAAATTATCATCTCCGATCTCACAGAAATCACGGATGAATCCGCCTTCATATGGGGGAAGAAGGGCAAGCGGCGAATCGCCGAGATCAATTCTGCCCGACAGAGAAAAGTCAGCGGGTAGGCTGAAATTCCGATCGGTGATCCCCGTATCCAACATGGCAAGAAATGCATCGGCCGCATGCGCAAGTGCGGACGGTCCCGAACCGTTGATTACCAGCTTGTTACCGACAAAGGTGATAATATAGTCTCCTTCTGCCTGTGCAAGTGCGGCAGAAGATTCGGGATAAACGGTGTGGCCGAACACAATTTCATACCGATTGGCAACCTCTCCTTCGGCCGCCTCATGGTCGGTAGCAATCTGCAAAGAAACTCCCGTTTTCTCCTGCAGTTTTCGGCGAATATCAATCAGCAGATTCAGCGTAACGGTATCCGCATCCCGGCTTCGCACAAGGCGATAATCGCTTTCCCCGTTCAGTACAAGTGAAATTTGCGGCACCGGTGCAGTAGTTTCGGCTTCTTCCGGCTTTTCGGTTGTATCCGCAGGCACGAAGGCGGTATCGGTCAGCCCGGTCGTGCTCTGTTCAACGGGGAGTACTTCCGTGCACGCGGAACAGAAAATCAGAAGGAAAATCAACGATAAAACAAGAGAAAATGTCCTCTTCATACTCACACCGCAGCCTCCACCCGGACGAAGGCATCCTTTCTTTGAAATTGGTGACGAAAAGATGATATCCTGTCTTTAATATACCATTTCAAGCCGGATTTGTCAAACAAAATTTTCTTTTCCCCGCCAAAGAAAAGGGGTGCCGCGCTGTTCTGCGCGGCACCCAAAAATCGGTCAGTCAAGAATGGTCTCATATCCGCTCGTGCCGTAAGTATAAGGCAGCTTCAGAACGACGTTGCGGTTTCCGGCAACGATGATCTCCTTGACCGAGGGAAGATTAATCAAATAGCGGTTATACACGTAGTTTGCGGCAAGACCGGGATAGTCCTCAAAGCCGACGGGCCAAAGTACCACCGACGCAGCGGCATTGGCATACGCGCGCATAACGCCGGACGTTCCGCCGTCACCGGTATTGTATCCGTGATGCGCGGTCTGCACGAAATCACTCTTGACGTAATCGCCGTACATTTTCACCACGATATCGAGTGCTTCGTTGGTCGCATCCCCCAGCATAAAGAAGCGCTGTCCGGCAATATCCACGGTAAAGACGAGCGACGAGGTATTGTTGTAAAGATAGGACTTCGGCGCAAACGCCTCGATGGTATAGAGCATTTCCACCGTTGCATCACGCAAGAAGAACTTCTGTCCCACGTGCGCACGGATGAATTTCGCACCGTGCATACATCTGATCGACGTCGTAATCTGCGCGGGGATTCCCTTCATCCCCGTATTGGTCGGGAAAATCTCCTCACCGGGAACGGCACAAATCACCTGCTCCACCTTGACTCGCGAGCTGGAGCCGTAGGTTTGCGCAAATTTAACGAAAGCACCGTGATGGTCTCCGTCTGCGTGCGTTATAATCCATGCAGCAATCGTAATCTGCTTTTTATCGGCGGAATTGGTGAACATATAGTTATAGATCAGCTCTGCATCGCGGGCGCGGTTAAAGCCGCCGTCAATGACCAGATAGCTTCCGTCAGCAAGCTGGAAGATATAGGACATTCCGTTTTTATGGTTCGAGTCGGTCTCGAGACCAAGCTGTGCCAGGGTCGCCGTCTTCACCGTCTTCGTATAGGTATTCTCAGCGGCGAGTGCAGGCAGAGCACCGCGCGGCTCCTGAATAATTCGAACACTGCGATCGTAATGGTAATATCCAACCGTGACCGTATATTCGCTGTTGATGTAGGTGTAGAAGTGGTTATCGGTAATAGCATTCTCAGTATAGAGGGTATAGCCGACCGATTCAAGCTTTTTGCCGTATGCGGCGCAAGCCTCTGCCGTGGTGTTGTCCAGAATCAGCAGCATATTCTTGTCACCGATATTGCAGAAGTCGCGAATGCTTCCGCCGTCGTATTTCGGCAGCTTCTCAAGCGAAGTCCCCGCCACGTCAATGGTACCGAGAAGCAAAAGATCGGCGGGAAGAGAGAGAGAGCCGTTTACCGTCTTCTCGCGAATCAGGGCAAGAAAGGCGTCAATCGCAGAACCGAGCGTTTTGGTTCCGGTTGCGTTAATCACCAGCTTATTGCCCACAAAGGTGATAATATAGCTTGCTCCCGTCATGCGGGTGAGTGCCTCGGCAGATTCAGCATATGCCGTCTCGCCGAGCAAAATTTCAAAGGTGCTGTGGTCGTAGGTTTTTCCGGTAGAAAGAAAATCGGTCGTCACTTTCATGGAAACACCGGTCAAGGTTTTGAATTCGTCCCGCATTCCCATCATGCGGGAAATCATCTCGGAATCCGAATCGTTGGGACGAACGATCCGGAAATTCGTCTTGCCATTCTCCGCAATCAGAATTGATCCCGCAGGTGCGGGTGTTACGGGGACGGGCACCGCCGTTGTCACGGGA
>JAZODX010000019.1:0-18201 GCA_045597265.1 Eubacteriales bacterium
GATATTTCAAAAAAGTTTGAATCGCACACCGCTACACAAAACATTGATTTTACCATTCTCAAAAAGTTTTTTGAATTTTTTATGAGGAGAAATCTACTGTATAGATTTTTGTGCTTTTGTGCTGATTTTGTGCTAAACGGTTGAAAATGCCCGTATTTGTCGTGTTTTTAAGGAATTCTGTGACGAAGCAAGACACGGCAAGGCATTTGAGGGTCTGCTCAACCGTTATTTTAAGTAATATTTGCACAAACGCAACACCATAATATAGCGTAATTTTGGGGCATTCTGCAATAAAAGCGGAATGCCCCATTTTTTTCGCCGAGTGACACGGTGTGTATTTTACACACCGCACACACCTCAAAAAACACACCATTTTAAGGGGGGTGTGTATGTCTGGGTGTAAAACAAATACACACTTTTTACACACCGTCAGACCATCCGGAATGCCCTACAATGCGATTTAAGGCAAACACCCACAGCACAGCAAAACCACATTGGTGCTTAAAATCGCTTAAAATGAGCCACAGGGCAATTACAGAACAAAACAACAGGAGCAGAGGTCAAAACCTCTGCTCCTTAACTGTTCGACAAGTTGGAATTGGTCAATTTGTTTTCATGTCCACTAAAACCGCATCTTCTACGGAAAAGTAGTCATTCAAATCACTGCTGATACCAGCAGCCAAGTATGCTTGCTCAAATGAAATGGTTTCTTGGTTGCTCAGATATACAAAAGTTGAATCAACTGCCGCGTTGGGCATTCTGCCGCTGATTTCTAACCTATACTTGTATATATGCCCATCACATTCCCAAGAGCCATCACTCAGTTCATAGTATGTTTTCAAATCGCTTTCTATTGTTTTGACTTGCTCGGGAGTTTGCTTGCCACAACCAAACAAGCATAATAAGAAAGCCGTTATAAGGATAAAACTAACTATCCTTTTCATATGAATACACTCCTTTGTCAAATTCAGTTTTATCGAACTGTTTTCACGTGTCCAGTATTTTATCAGTATGTTTTTCAAATTTCAGCTCATATCATTCATAAAATACTGATTTTTCGCAAACGCGTTCAGCGCAATTTATTTCTCAGGGGAAGTGCATCTTTGAAGGCAAATTTTGCTTCAAAGAAACGGCTGATTTGCCCGATCAGCCAGCCGTTAATTAACGCGCACATGATTGTTCCCCAATTCACGCCGACAAGGGTACCGAAGAAGCAAAGGGAAAGGATGATGCTGAAGGCACAGCTGCAGCAATCGTAGACGGTTTTTATTTTGCTGATCGGCGCATTGAATTTTTCCGAAAGCTCTTTGACAACCAGTTCATATGCCTCGGGCGGAAAATATGTATAAAACAGAAGTGCTATGCCGACGGAGCAGGTTATCATCCCGACGATATAAAAGGCAATCCGCCATGCGATTCCCGTATAGGGGAAGAGGGAAACGATGCCCATTACAAGGTCGAGAACGATTCCGTACAGAAATGCCGTTGCAAAGGAGAAAAGATAACTTTTTTTCACGCTTCTCGTCGTGATGGACAATAAGAGCAAAAGCAGGGCTTGAAAGACATATTCTGACATACCGAAGGAAAAAAACGGAAGAAACTGCGATACCTTCAGATGGATGAGATAGGCCGGTGCTACCACCATGGACATACCGAAATTTGCCCGTTCCATAAATGCGGTACCGAATGCCAGTACAATGATTCCGATAAGGTATGCCATTTCACAATAAAATACTTTTTTCCCTTTCATAAAGATCTCCAAATCTGATAAAATACCGTTTGATACAGAAACGGAAAAAGATATTTTACAAGTTAAAATCAAGCGGACCGATGTTCCCGGCACACGGTAAAAAACTGAGGGATTACAAATTTTTCAGATAGTCCATACAAATTTTTGTTTCCGTAGGTCCGTCCGGCGTTTGCGTTTCGCTCTCGACGATGACGGGGACACCCATGGCAATTGCTTTTTCAAGAGAAGCCTTCACGGGGGCAGTCCCCATACCGAGCGGAAAGTCCCGGCCATCTGCCGTGCCGTCCTTGAGGTGGATGGCGACCAGACGGCTTCCCAGCCGCTCCATGAGATCGGTTGGATCTTCACCGGCGTGATACGCCCAGTAAATATCCAGCTCCATCTGAATATCGGTTCGATTCAACAGCTCTTCATAAGGGATCTGTCCGTCTTGATTTGGCAAAAATTCTACACCGTGATTGTGGAACGCCAGCGTAATGCCTTCTGCCGCCAATATCGGGTTTACACGATTGATCAGTTCAATCAAAGCGTTTACGTTCTCAGCCGTACTGACAGGATAAGCGGGAATGATCAACAGATTGCATCCCAACCTTTTATGATCTGCGATCGTTTTCCCGAGTACGTCATCCGAAAGTGCGGCCGCGCCGGTATGTGTGCCCGATACCGTCAATCCGAGCTCTTTGCACCGATCAGCAATTTCCTCTGCCGGGATTTCGGTTTGAAAGGTTTCTACCGATCGGTAGCCCTGTTCCGCAACGATTTTGAGTGCCTGTCGGTAGTCTGCGTTTATTGCATCGCGGATACTGTAGAGCTGAAGTCCGTATTGCATGATAATTCTCCTTTTATGTAGTTATTTGAAGAAAATATTATGGATTCATATGCGGTTTATTCCCATATACAGAAGCATACCGAGAATTCCCGTGCCAAGCATGATAAGTATGGGGTTTGGCTTCCATTTGCGCAGGATAAAGAAGGCGCCTGCAAAGAGGAAGAGCGCAATTGCGTCAACGCCGAGGACTGCGGCGGTTCCGCCGGAAAACCAGGACGAGCCGATCATGGTCAGTGCAGCGGAGGCAATCATGCCGACTACTGCCGGGCGAAGGCCGCGTAGGGCGTGGTTAATCAGAGAAAGTGAGCGGTATTTTCGATAGAGCCATGCGAGAAGAAGAATCAGGACTGAAGAGGGCAAAATATTTCCGAACGTAGCAATCAGGGCGCCGGGGATTCCCGCCATACGTGCACCGATAAAGCTTGCCGCGTTGATTGCGATGGGGCCCGGCGTCATTTGCGAGATGGTGATGAGATCGGTAAATTCAGCCGCAGTCATCCAGGCATGGGTATCAATGACCTGTTTTTCAATCAGCGGCAGAGCGGCGTATCCACCGCCGAAGGAGAAAAGACCGATTTGAAAAAAGGCCCAGAAAAGCTTGAGATAAATCATTGTTTTTTCGCCTGCCTTCCGTAAAGCAGAATGCCGAAGAGCGCGCAGGCGAGGACGATGAGCATTACGTTGACCGAGAATACGGCAACCGCAATCAGCGCTGTAGCGGCTGTCAAAACGGCAACCCAGCGTCCGTCCCGCCAAACGGCGCGGCAGAGACTACAGGTGACGTCGCAGATCACGGCAATCACGCCGGCCTGCATACCGAGCAGAAGATAACGAATTGCTTCGATTTGGATAAACGCCTCATAGACGTAGGAAATTGCGGTGAGCAGGATAAGCGGCGGCAGGACGGTACCGAGGATAGCGGAAATTGCCCCCGCGATTCCGGCGACGCGGAAGCCGACAAGAACGGAAGCGTTCACGGCAATCGGTCCGGGGGCAGACTGTGCGATGGCGGTGAAATCAAGCATTTCGTTTTCATTAAGCCAGCCAAGCTTGTCCACGAATTGTTTTTTCATCAGGGAAACGATGACGTAACCTCCGCCAAAGGTAAAGGCGCTGATACGCATCGTATGCAGAAAAAGAAGCAGACAGCGTTTTTTTATGATTTTCATAGGAGGTCACTTTCTGTTTGAAGCGGGATTTTTCCGTTTTTCAGTTATTTGTCCGAGATATCTTTTTTCGGAGGAAATTGCGGGAAGAACCTCTGCCACCAAGACGGAGAGGAAGATCAGGGCAAAACCGAGACACATTCCGACGGTTGGTTTTTCCCCGGCAAAGATTACCGAGAAGGCAACACCGAATACCGCCTCAAGGCTGAGAAGGAGGGAGGCGGAGGCCGGGGAAAGATAACGCTGTGCCGTATTCTGGCAGAGGAAAGCAAGCGCAGTGGCAACTAAGCAAAGATAGGTGAGGCAGAGGTTGACTGCGGGGGTAAATGCTGTCGGGGGGCGGTTAAAGAGAAGGGCGTACGTCCAGGCGAGTACAGCGGCGACCGCAAACTGTGTGACGGTAAGGGGGAGAATGGGTAACGAATGGGTGGCTTTGGCGACCGTGACGATGTGCACGGCAAAGAAAAAACTACCGCCGAGGAGAAGAAGGTCGCCGATTTGCAGAGAAAGGTTGCCGTTGTGTGCAACGAGAGCAATCCCACCAAGGCAGAGCAGGGCAGAGGCAAGATGAAAAGGGGTCGGTTTACGCCGAAAAAGATACCAGGCAAGAAAGGGAACGATCATACAGTAGACTGCCGACAGGAAGGCGGCCTTTCCGGGTGTGGATTGCTTGATGCCCTCGGTCTGCAGAACGTAGGCGGTAAAGAGAAAGAGGCCGAGAAGGAGACCGTAACCGAGTACGGTGCGGTTGGTGTACTTCATGGTACGGTGAAAAAGAATCCCGAGAAAAAGTGACGCACCGCTGAACCGAATGGCCAAAAGGTAATAGGTATCAATCGAATCAAGGGTGTGTTTGGTGACAAGAAAGGTGCTTCCCCAGGCCAGGGTTGCGGTGAGAAGAGCAAGGCGGGCGTAGAGAACCGGGCGAGCAGAGCGCATATTTTCCTCCGATTACACGTAAAATGGCAGGAGCGGCTTTGCCCTCCGCGTACGATGTAACCCGTCTGCGTTAAAAGTATAGCATATCTTACGCTTGTTTGCAAGATCTGCTTGAATTTATTTGTAAAACGTGGTATTATATATGTATATTGGAATGGTATACGCTCGGTACGGATGCATATAGTATGTGTCACTGTACGGCGCGCCATTCGTCAATTATGGGAGGTACTGCCGTGCAGACACTTCAAGATCGTTTTCCTTCGTGCGTTTTGGTTACCGGCGGAAGTCGGGGAATCGGTGCGGCATGCGTCAGCGCCTTTTCGGCGCGTCGATGCAAGGTAGCTTTCCTCTATGCAAAATCGGATGCAGCCGCAGAGCAGCTTGCCGCGGATACGGGGGCGCTTGCCATAAAGGCAGACGTGGCAGATCGGGAAGCGGTTTTTTCTGCCGTGAAGACGGTCACAGACACACTCGGTCCGATTGAATGTCTCGTCAATAATGCGGGTATTTCGCAATTCCGCCTCTTCACCGATATCACGCCTGAGGAGTGGGGGCGAATGATGGAGGTAAATCTTTACGGTGTCTTCCACGCGACACAGGCGGTTCTTCCCGATATGATTCACGAAAAATACGGAAGAATTATCAATATATCCTCGATTTGGGGCTTGACCGGTGCCTCCTGTGAGGTGCACTATTCCGTCGCAAAGGCTGGAATTATCGGTATGACGCGTGCGTTGGCAAAGGAGCTTGGTCCATCGGGAATCACGGTCAACTGTGTCGCCCCCGGTGTAATTGAGACCGAAATGAATGCGGTACTCGATGCGGAAACGCGGGCTGCCTTGTGCGAGGAAACGCCGCTCGGTGTAATCGGCCGTCCGCAGGACGTGGCGAATGCGGTGTTGTATTTTGCCGGCTCCCCCTTCGTGACCGGGCAGATCCTCAGTCCGAACGGCGGCATCGTGATCTGAGGGACGCTAAGAAAGGATAAATACGATGAAACGATATCAATGGCTTCTCTTTGATGCGGACGGGACCCTGCTTGATTTTCATCTTGCAGAGCGCACCTCGCTTCGTTTGGCACTGGCCGCATGGGGAATTGAAGCGAGCGAGGAGATTATTTCTGCCTACAGCGCAATCAATGAAGCGATCTGGAAAAAAATTGAGCTTGGCGAGTTTGATCGTGCCGACCTCAATCGCGTTCGGTTTTCCCGCCTGGCAGAGCGCTTTGGGTTTACCTATGATCCCGAAGCATTGGGACGGGAATATTTTGCGCTGATGGAAACGCAGGGGCACTTGATTGACGGTGCACTTGCGCTTTGCCGGGAGTTGCAAAAGGACTATTCTCTCTCCATTATCACCAACGGGACGGCAAAAATTCAGCACGGACGCATGGACGGGACACCCCTTCTTGCCTGTATGAACGGCTTCTTTATCTCGCAGGAAATCGGTGCAGAGAAGCCAAGTAAGGCGTTTTTCGATGCGGTAGAGAAGGCTTTTCCTTCATTTGACCGCACCCGTGCACTTGTGATCGGCGATTCCCTGACCTCGGACATTGCTGGCGGGATTGCGGCAGGGATTGATACCTGTTGGTATAATCCGACGGGGAAAGATGCGCCTGAGGATTGCAAGCCTACCTATACGGTATCCGATTATGATGAACTGCGCCGGATTTTGCGCAGCGGAGGAAAAGAATGATAAAACGAATCGAAGGCCTGCTCAGCCGGCTCTCTTCCATTGAAGGGCTCGAGATCTGCCGCAATCTTCCTCTCGCACAGTATACCACCTTCCGTATCGGTGGCCCCGCCGCACTTGCACTTTTCCCGCACACCGCAGAAGCTGCGTCGGCGGCTCTTTCGGTAATTGCCGAATCGGCGCTTCCGCATACGGTGATTGGCAACGGAAGTAATCTTCTTTGTGCCGACGAGGGGTTTAACGGCGCCGTGCTTTTTACCGGACGGATGAAGCAGATCTCCTTTCATGGCAATACGGTGACCGCAGAAGCCGGTGTTTTGCTTACCACGCTTGCCCTCGAAGCACAGCGGCGCGGTCTTGACGGGCTGACGTTTGCATATGGCATTCCCGGAAGTGTCGGCGGTGCGGTTCGGATGAATGCGGGGGCATACGGCGGGCAGCTGTCCGACGTCCTTCTGGACAGCCGCTTCTATGATACCGCACTCCGCTCGGAGGGAAGCTTCCGTGCCGCTGAGCATACGTTTGCTTATCGGCGCAGCGTATATACCGACCGCCCGGAGGCAGTGGTTCTCTCTGCTCGAATGACCCTCTCTCCGGCAGAGCCCGAGGAAATCCTTTGCCGTATGCAGGACTATATGCAGCGCCGTCGGGCAAAACAGCCGCTGGAGTTCCCGAGCGCGGGTAGTGTGTTCAAGCGCCCGGAGGGATATTTTGCCGGAAAGCTGATTGAGGATTGCGGCTTAAAGGGGAGAAGCGTCGGCAGTGCGCAGGTATCCGAGAAGCACGCCGGATTTATTATTAACCGAGGCGGCGCAACGGCATCTGACGTGCTCCGCTTGATTGAGATTATCCGCGAGACGGTACTGCGCGAATACGGCGTCTCGCTCGAATGTGAGATATGCCGTTTGGGGTGAGATGATGACAGAAACGGAAAAAATCGGGATTGCATCGGCATGTCGGTGTGAGTTGGCGGAGATTAACGTCAAGTCCAATTGCTGCCGCCGTTCTCTGCTTGACGGAATCATGATCGGTGCATCGGTTGACGGAGAGTCCGTTGCCGTTATCCTTGACGAACGGGATGCTGCTGCGTGCGCGCTTCGTCTTTTGCGGCAATGCTGGTCGATACAGGCTGAGGCGGTGGCGATCCGCCGCGGTGCGCATAAGCGTTTGCAGATTACATTTGTTTCCCGCAAGCTGGCCGACCGTCTGACCCGTATTCGGGAGAGCGGCTCGATTCCGGGGGGATGCAATGCCTGCGAGGTTTGCTTCGTGCGCGGAATGTTCATTGCCTGCGGAACGCTGACCTCTCCTGAGAAGGGGCTCCATCTGGAAATTTCTGTTCGTGAGCTTTCGGCACTTGCGGCGGCAGAGGCGGCACTGACCGCGGTCATCGATGCACCGAAGCGTGCCGTTCGCGCCAAGGGAATCGGACTTTACTATAAGCGCGCCGAAGCAATCGAGGAGCTGCTTGCCACGCTTGGTGCCACTAAGACGGTATTTGAATTTATCAATGCAAAAATCGTGCGGGAGATCCGCAACCATGAGAACCGTGTTGCCAACTGCGATGCGGGAAATATCCGCAAATCGGTATCGGCAAACGGAAAGCAGCTGGAGGCGATTGCCGATCTCCGTCGCCTGGGACGGATTGACCATCTTGACGATGAGCAAAAGAGGACGGCTGAGCTGAGAGAGGCATTTCCCGAGCTGTCCTTGGGTGAACTCGGTTTGCGGATGTCTCCCCCGATTTCCAAATCGGGGATGTACCACAGAATGAACAAAATTATCGAAGCCGCAGAGGCGGCGAGAGCAGAAGCCGGAAGAAAGGAGTGAGCGTAGTGGCCGACTTTGTACATCTGCATTTGCACAGTGAATACAGCCTGCTTGACGGTGCGTGCCGGATCAAGGATATTCCCGCGCGTGCCCGCGAATGCGGACATACGGCCGTTGCCTTGACCGATCACGGTGTCATGTACGGCGCGGTGGCCTTTTGGCGCGCCTGTCGGGACGCAGGGATCAAGCCCATTATCGGCTGTGAGGTGTACGTTGCCCCGCGGTCCCGCTTTGAGAAAAGCGGCGGGAGCGGAGAAGGGAACTATCATCACCTGGTTTTGCTCTGCGAAAATGAAATCGGTTACCGCAACTTGCTCTATCTCGTTTCCCATGGCTTTACCGAGGGCTTTTACAGCCGTCCACGCGTGGATATGGAGCTGCTTCGCGCCCATCACGAGGGGCTGATTGCGCTCTCTGCCTGCCTTGCGGGGTATATTCCGCGTGCACTGATGCGGGGAGAATACGATATGGCCAAGCGGCACGCCGAGGAGATGGCGGCGCTGTTTGGCGCGGAAAATTATTATATTGAACTGCAGAATCATAATCTTGCCGATCAGGTGGCGGTGTTGCCTCAGCTTGTCCGATTGGCGCGCGAGTGTGGACTGCCGATGGTTGCGACCAACGACGTCCATTATCTGCGGAAGGCCGATGCGCATACACAGGCCGTGCTGATGTGTATTCAGACCAACCGCACGCTCGATGACGGAAAGCCGGTCGGCTTTGAAACCAACGAATTTTATTATAAATCGACCGAGGAAATGGAGGCGCTCTTCGGAGAATACGAGGGCGCGATTTCCAATACGGCCGAGATCGCCGCGCGATGCAATGTCGAGTTTGACTTCGATCATTATGCGCTCCCAAGCTTTACGCCGCCCGGCGGAATCGGGAGCGTTGAATATCTGCATCGGCTGACCGATGCGGGCTTTGCCCGCCGCGCGGCGGCAGGGGAGCTTGACTTCACCGATGCACATCCCGAACGGGTTTACCGTGATCGCGTGGCGTATGAGCTTTCGGTGATCGAGCAGATGGGCTTTGCCGACTATTTTCTCATTGTGCAGGACTACGTCGGCTTTGCTAAACGCTCGGGCATCCCGGTTGGCCCCGGCAGAGGCTCGGGTGCGGGAAGCCTCGTTGCGTATCTTCTTGGTATCACCGACGTTGATTCGATAAAATACGATCTTCTTTTTGAACGCTTTCTCAATCCCGAGCGCGTCAGTATGCCGGATATTGATATCGATTTCTGTTACGACCGTCGGGATGAGGTTATTGATTATGTGATCGAGCGATACGGGCGAGATCACGTTGCACAGATCGTTACCTTCGGTACGCTTGCCGCACGCGCGGCGGTACGCGATGTCGGCCGCGTGCTCGGCATGTCCGTGCCTGAGGTTGATGCCGTTGCCAACGCCATTCCGCGTGATCTGGGGATTACGCTGGCTGAGGCAATGCAAACGCCTGAGCTGCAGGCACAGATGGAATCAAGTACCCGGGTGCGGACCTTGCTTGATCTCGCTTCGGCAATTGAGGGAATGCCGCGGAATATTTCGGTCCACGCCGCCGGTGTCGTGATTACCGAGCGACCGATTTGGGAATATGTTCCGCTGGCCAAAAGCAACGATACCCTCGTCACTCAGTACGATATGGACACCATTGCGTCACTTGGTCTGATTAAATTTGACTTTCTCGCACTCCGTTATCTGACCATCCTTGCAGAAGCGGAGGAGCAGGTCAGGGAAAGCAATCCCGATTTTTCGCAGAGTACGCTTCCGCTCGATGATGCCGGCGCATATGCTCTGATTTCACGCGGTGATACGGGCGGTGTATTTCAGCTTGAGTCGGGCGGTATGCGGCAGATGCTGATGAACCTGCGACCGCAGAGCATTGACGATATTCTTGCCGCCATTGCGCTCTACCGTCCCGGTCCTATGGAGTCGATTCCGCGTTATATTGCACGTCGGCATGATTCCGATCAGATTGTTTACGCGATTCCTCAGCTTGAGCCGATTCTGCGCGATACCTACGGGTGCATCGTTTATCAGGAGCAGGTGATGCGCATTTTCCGCGAGCTTGCGGGATATACCTATGGACACGCCGATATCGTGCGCCGCGCCATGTCGAAGAAAAAGGCGTCCGTGATGGAAGCCGAGCGTGAAAGCTTTCTCAGAGGAACGGCAGAGCGGGGAATTGATCCCGATGCGGCGAACGCGCTGTTCGAGGAGATGGCAAGTTTTGCCAATTACGCCTTCAATAAATCTCACGCCGCGGCCTATGCGATGATTTCCTATCGTACTGCCTACCTCAAGGCGCATTATCCGCACGCATTCTTTGCTGCGCTTTTGACGTCGGTTTTGGGCAACAGCACGAAAATTGCCGAATATATTGCCGAATGCGGGAAGCGCGCGATTCCCGTTCTGCCTCCCGATATCAATGAAAGCCGAATGGTATTTCAGGTTTGTGCAGACGGAATTCGATTCGGTCTGCTTGCACTGAAAAACGTCGGCCGTCAATTCATTGATGCAATTCTGCGTGAACGGAGCAAAGGGGATTTTTCTTCCTTTGACGATTTTATCGAGCGGATGGCGGGGCAGGATCTCAATAAACGACAGATTGAAGCGCTGATCAAGTCGGGATGCTTTGACCGGCTCGGTATCAGCCGAAGCCGCTTGCTCGCTGCCTATGAAGGGATTGTGGACAGTGTAACGCAGAAAAGCCGCTCAAATCTCACCGGCCAGCTTGATCTCTTTTCCGCTATTCCGGGTGCGGCAGAAAAGCCGCAGGGGTTCGTTTATCCCGAAAAGCCGGATTTGACCCTCAGAGAAAAGCTGATGATGGAGAAGGAATGCTCGGGTATGTATTTTTCCGGACATTTGCTCGACGGATACAGTGAGCATCTCCACGCGCTCTCCCCGACGCCCGTGGCAGAGATTTTGACAGCATACGCCGATGATGCATCGCCCGAGCTGCGTGCACGTTTCTCCGACAAAAAAATCGTATCGGTGGCGGGAATTATCGGCGGTGTCTCGCGCAAGACGACCAAGCGCGGCGAAACCATGCTCTTTTTCACGCTGGAGGACCGTCTCGGCGAGATTGAGGTTCTTGCTTTCCCGCGGCAATACAATGCGTATGCAGAGCTTCTGCATCCCGACGGTGCGGTTTGCCTGCGCGGTTCGCTTTCCGTGCGCGAGGAAGAGCTACCGAAGCTTTTGCTCAACGAGGCGACTGAGCTTCTGGAAAACGAGCCGTACCGCCGCATTGCCGAAAGAGAGAAGGCGGAACGAACCAAAGAAAGCGAATGCCCCGTGCAAAGAGAGGTTTCGCCGTCGACGGACAAGCCAAGGAAACTTTATTTGCGCGTGCCTGACTGCGAATCCATGCTATATAAAAAAGCACTCAATCTTGCCCGTATTTTTGAGGGAAACGTTGAGACAATGATCTATGACGGTTCAAGCGGGAAATACGCCAGAATCGGCGGGGTTGCACTCAGCGAGCGGGTTATGCGGGAATTTCGGAACATTTTAGGTGAAGAAAACGTCAAATATCAATAAGGGAGAAAGAAAATGTTTGGCAAGAAAAAAGAAAACAAACCGAAAAACGGCCGTATGGTATACCGTGCGACGGGGCGATTTGCGCGGCCGCTTTCCTTTCTTTTGCGGATTATCTTTTTTGTTTTGATCGGTATTGCAGCGGTGACGCTGATCTGTATGCTTATTATTGCCCCAATGCGCGCCGCACTTGAGGATATGACTCTTGCCCCCTATCTGCGTGCCGAAACGGGGGAAAACGGCAATACGGTGTATCACGTTTCCATGATGGAAGGCGTGCGGATGACGGTGCCTGCAGAGCGCGTGACGGTGCGAGAGGTGAAAGTTGCGCTTTACGCAGGTCTTGTCAAGCTTTGTCTCGGCTGCCTGATTCTGGCACCGCTCTGCCGCTTTGTTTCGATTCTTCTGTGTAATCTGGCAGAAGGACGCTTTGGGGATAAGCGCAATCCGGATATGATCTGTTTCTGTGCGCTGACCGTTTTGGTTGGTTCTCCGCTTTTTTCTGCCGTTTCCGGATATTTCGTTTATCTGCTGCAAAAATCCTTTTCCGGCCCCGGCGTGATGCTACGCTACAGCTTCCGTCCCGATTGGGTTGCTCTTGTGACGGGAATTCTGCTTCTTCTGGCCGGCTTTGTCTACGGCTGTGAAGCGGCAAAGCTTCCTGCACCGCCGACTCTTCCGTGTAAGGATGAGGGGGACAAGGGCAGCGCGTAATCCTCAGCTGCAGTAGTCCTCGGTAATCGCACGGAGTGCGGCTTCTCCGTTGACGACGATGCCGGCATCAAGCTGTGCACGGTCGGCTGACGGCAGCGTGCGGATATCCACGTCAAGAATTTCGTAAAGCACACTTTCATCCTCGTTGAATATGCCGATTTTACCTTCATGCGTGCGAATCACGTATTTACGCGTATTGTCGGGGAGCAGATCGGCATACAGACGATCAAGTCTTGTGCTCAGATTCCGTTCGGTACCACGCAGGCGCTCTCCAAGTGCTCTTACCTCAAGCCGTGCATTTCTGCCGCTCCACAGGCCGATGACCGAACAAATCAATCCAAGGGTAAAGAGGGCGGCGATTGCCCGTCTGTGCGGGAGAATATTCTTCAGATTCTGCATAGAAAGCCATTCCTTTTCCTTATTTTTTCCTTACAGCAGGTATTCTTTCCCGAAATTCATACTGTATTCAAAAAATGGGCGTATAATAACTTTTACATTTTCGGTATAATAAAGACAGATTTCCAATTATCATAAGGAGGAGCGTTCATAAGAGCGCGAATCAATTGCATGAATCAGACGCCAAAGCGAAGAAACACCGGTTGGGGCAGGGAGATCCTGCATGCACTGGCCATCGTTGGCCGTGTTCTGCTGAAGGCACTCAGTTGGGTGTTCAACGTTGTGATTACCGTTTTGCTGATTGCCGCGATCACCGGAATTATCGTGGGCAGTGCGTTTGCGGTATACGTAAAAAATTTCGTCGACACCGAGGTGGACGAATCAAAATTTATTTTATCGCAGACCAATCAAACGACGAAAATCTATTACATGGAATACGAGGATCGTACCAACCGTGTGGGATATCCGGTTGAGATCGTCGATCAGCGCCTTTATGGTGAGACAAACAACCTCATCGTTTCATTTAAGGAGATGCCGACCGATCTGATCAATGCATGCGTTGCCATTGAGGACGAGCGTTTCTGGAGTCACGACGGTGTTGACTGGCTTCGTACGGTAAAGGCGGCTGCCAACTTCGTTTTGAAGTTTGAAGACGAATTTGGCGCTTCAACCCTTACGCAGCAGCTGATCAAAAACGTGACCGGCGATAAGGACTATAAAATCCAGCGTAAAGTACAGGAGATATTCTGGGCGCTTGATCTCGAACAGAAGCGAAGCAAAGAGGACATCATCACGATGTATCTCAATATCATTCCGCTTTCCCGAAACTGCTACGGCGTCCAGTCGGCCGCGCATACCTATTTCGGTAAGGAAGCCAAGGATCTGACCCTGCTTGAATGCTGTGCCATTATTTCCATCACCAATAACCCCTCTATTTACGACCCGATCAGCAATCCCGAGAAGAATACCTATCGGCGCAATCTTGTTCTGGATAAAATGCTTGAGCTTGGCTATATCACGCAGCAGGAGTACGATGAAAACTACGACCGTCCCCTGGAGTTGAACGTGCAGATTTCGACGACCGAATCGACCGTTTATTCCTGGTATACCGATATGGTATACGAGGACGTCCTGGCCGATCTGGTTGAGGCCGGGTATTCGAGAGAAATCGCAACCCAGATGCTTTGGAGCGGCGGTCTGGAAATCTATACGGTAATGGACCCCGACGTACAGAAGGTACTCGATGAGGTCTATCTGGATGACGCGAATTTCCCCGAGAATAAAAGCGGTCTTCCCGCACAGTCTGCCATGATCGTGATTGACCCGTATACCAGTGACATTCTCGGTGTTGCCGGTGCACGCGGTGAGAAAACCATCAACCGCGGCCAGAACTTTGCAACCAAGGCCGTTCGTCCTGCGGGATCGTCAATCAAGCCCCTATCGGTTTATGCTCCTGCACTGGAGAACGGTCTGATCACCTACGCATCGGTTTATGATGACGTTCCGGTAAATTTTGGCAAGTATAATCTGGATCCCGATGCGGGAGATATTATCTATCCGGTTGCCTGGCCGAACAACTTTCCTGCCGAATATCGGGGCTTGACCAATATCAACAGTGCAATTGAGCGATCGGTCAATACCATTGCCGTTCGCGTTTTGCAGAAGCTTTCACTGAATACCTCGTTTGATTTCGTTTATAACAAGCTGAAAATGCGCAGCTTGATTGAGGAAAAAACACTCGACAGCGGCGTTCGTCTGACCGATAAGGACGTTGCAGCGCTGGCACTCGGTCAGTTCAACTACGGTGTAACCGTGCGCGAGATTACCGCGGCGTATTCGATTTTTGCCAACGAGGGTGTCTTTAACGAGGCGCGTTCTTACGTCAAGGTGCTTGACAGTGAAGGTAAGGTTCTGCTCTCAAACGACTCGGCGGGCGAGGTTGTGCTCAGCGAGGAAAATGCCGCGATTATGACCAAAATGCTCTCCAACGTTGTCAATTACGGTACGGCGACCAGTGTAACGTTGCGCAAAAAAGTTGACGTAGCCGGTAAAACAGGTACGACAACCAACGACTTCGACCGCTGGTTTGTCGGATATACCCCCTACTTTATCGGCGGCGTCTGGTACGGATATGAGTATCCGAAATCGCTGACAACTCCGCTTCGCGGGTATACCAATCCCCCCAATACGATCTGGGATACGGTTATGACCCGTCTGCACGAGGAATTCCTCACAGAGGCCGAGGCGGGAACGACGCCCCTCAAAACCTTTACGATGCCGACCGATGTTGTCACTGCGCAGTTCTGCCGCGATTCGGGAATGCTTATGACCGACGCTTGCCGCGCAGACCCGAGAGGGAACAGAGCGGAAACCGGATGGTTTGCCAAGGGAACCGAACCGACAGAGCCCTGCACGACCCACGTCCTGGTACGCTATGATACTTCGACGGGCGCTGTCGCCTGTGACGGATGTCCGATCGGTGCAGTCAGAGAGGTCGGTCTGATCCGGGTTGAAGACCGTTCTTTCCCGACACAGGTTTACGTGACCGACGCCATGTACGTATACCGCGAGCTCTACGACAACGTTGAACCCGGCGGATGGAACGGCGTGCCCTTCTTTATCAATATGCTTGAGGAGGATACCTATTGCGGTATCACCTACTCAACGGTGGGACAGTACAACGCATTCTGCTGGCTGCATTTTGATTTCGATGCTTTCCATGCCAAGTACGATCCGGAGCCTTACGAGCCGGCTTTGCCGCCGACGGAAGAGCACGGAGCGGAGGAAACACCAGGCGGAGACGAAGAATCGGGCGATCCGCCAAACACCCCCGAGCTGTAATTTCGTCATAATCAATCACCTCACCGCATAGAGTGGCGGTGAGGTGATTTTTATGGGTAAAAGAAAGAGATCGGGGAAGAGGAACGGAAGAGAAAGGAATGGGCGGAAAATATCCTGCCTGCTTTTGCTGCAATGTGAATGGGAACAGATTAACCGTCGGGCGGCGGTATGCGGCGGCATCGTTTTGACCCTGCTTGCACTCGGATGCCGCTTGGCTGTCGGTAGTCCGATTTATGCCCGACACTTGCTCTGTCTGCCCCCGTTTATGCCGCCGACGGTCTGCCTGTATCTGATTGGCGGTCTTATGTTTTTTTTACTTGGTGCGTTGGTTGCGGCACTTGGATCGACACCGTCTCCCGCCGTGCTGCGGGCACGATTTCGCGGGCTTGTCTGCTTGATTCCCTTAGCGCTGTTTCGGCTGTTCTGGTATCCGCTCTTTTTTGCGGCAATATCGCCTGCATTGGCTCTGATCTCTCTTTTCCTGGCCCTTTTTGCGCTTCTTGCGGCCTTTTTTGCACTGCGCTGTGTCTTTCGACTCGCGCTTCCCGTGCTTCTTATGCAGTTCGCGTGGCTGTTTTGGTTGATCTGTGCGAATTTTTTCGTTTTGCTCTTTAATTGATTTTCACCTTGCGGCGTATACATTTTGCTAAAAAGATTCTCCGTTTTTATGCTTATTTTTGAGGGATTCTCTTGACAAAACGCAGTTTTTTTGCTAAACTTGTAATATCATATTTTCTTTAGGAGGTCAAAAATGAAATCTTTCCGTAAACTTTCTCTTTTGCTTCTTGCAGTGCTTCTCGTTCTGTCTATGGTTGCTTGCGGCGGAGAAACCGCGACTGTTGAAACAAAGGTTACCGTTGAAGCATATGACATGGCGGGTGACCCGATTCTGCTGGGCGAGGTTGTTGTTGAAGCAGAGAATCCTACCGTTCTGAATGCTCTGGAAGCAATGTGCGCTGCACGTGAGGTTGCACTTGTTGCAAACCAGTTCGGTCTTGTTGAAAAGATCGGTGAGGTCGGTACCAGCACCTACGTGGATAAGGATACCGGTTTGAATATGGCAATCGGCTGGACCTGGACGCTGAACGGCGTTGAGGTTGAGGGTTTTGCAAACGAAACCGCAATCAAGGCGGGCGATAAGATTGTGTATACGCAGTATACTTACGTGAACGAGGAAGAAACCTGGATCGACCCCGATGCGGAGACCACCGCGTCTGAGTAATTAATCAATTTATTGCAATGTCATTAACTTGAGCAAATATTTACCGATATTATCGCTTTGAGTTAATGACATTGTTTGTTCAAGCAGACACTTCAAATCAGTCAACGAGGAGAAAAAAATATGTTTTCATCGATCACATCCGGTTTTGTAAGAGCATTGTTTGCAGCCTTTATCAAAATTGCCTTAACGGTGATGATCCTGTGTATTGCGGCAGGATTATGCTTTACCGTGATGGAGCTGGCTACGGCTTCAAACATAAAGGACGCCATGCTTTCCGTGGGGGATCTGCAGGATATCGTAATTGACGGCACCGAGGTGCTGAATGACAGCAACGTGGAGCAATATCTTTCTTATATCGTTATTCTGAAGCCGATTGCAGAGCATCTTTTCCGACTTCATGAGGGAACCTTTGATATCAATCAACTTCTTTCCATGGAGTTCTATGCCGACCTTGCACTGATTGAGCTGGCAGGTGCTCTTGTCCTGGTTCCGATTCTTCGTTTTACTTCTTATTTGAATGAACGGATAAAGAATAAGGCGAGACTGCAGCAGGTTCCGATTATGCTTCTTTTTGATTTTATTTTGTATCTGCTTGTCATTTTGGTTGGCGCGGTCTGTACGGGAATGCTTTTCCGCACCCTCACCATCCTGACGGCATCCTTTCCGCCGCTTCTGCAGATCGTTCTGGCGTTTGTCGGAATCCTGATACTCAGCTTCCTCAATGCGCTTTTCCATAAAAAGTTCCTTACGTTCAAGCGTACGAAATATGTGCTCAAAACGCTGTTCGTTCGATTTGCCCTGGACGTACTGATTGATTTCCTGTATTCGATAGCAGTTGCTTTTACCGTTTGCGTGGTTTATCTCATTATTGAATATTCCGATGCGATGCTCGCAGCAGGGGACATGACGGTTTATGCTCTGTTTGCGGCCCTGATTGGATGTGTTTTCCTGATCCCCTTTTCCTGCTTCCTCGTTTTCCGGAAAAAGAATATAATTTAAGCTTTTTGAGAAAAACCTCGTCCGAAGCATGGTATGTTCATTGTTTGCACACAAATTAATCTCAAAATTTCTCTTGACAAAACGGGGGAAATGATGTATGCTATATCTGTATTTTTCCAAAGGAGATGTTGAATATGAAGAACATTGATATCCGTCTTTCCACGATTCAGGATGTGCAGAGTTTTGTCAATATCGTCAATCGTTATGATATTGATATCGACCTTTCGTCCGGTCGTTATATTGTAGATGCAAAATCCATTATGGGTATTTTCAGCCTTGAT
>JAZODX010000020.1:0-5506 GCA_045597265.1 Eubacteriales bacterium
CTGCCTGCTTCTGCTTTGGGGATGTGCTCCATCGCCTGCGGAAGACACGCCCCCGCCGCGTGAGGAGATTATTGTCGCTCTGCTGGATACCGGCATCTCCACGGCCGCGATCGGGCGCGAAAAACTGCTCTCCGGCCACAATTACGTGCAGGCAGGGAAAGATACCGAGGACCGTATCAATCACGGCACAGCGGTCGTCAGCGTGC
This sequence comes from Eubacteriales bacterium, assembly GCA_045597265.1. Lineage (GTDB taxonomy): Bacteria > Bacillota > Clostridia > Oscillospirales > CAG-272 > SIG693. Next base: position 207 of record JAZODX010000020.1, read on the forward strand.
TTCTCGGCTGTCCGAGTGCAGGCATTGCGGCCAATGCCCCCGACACGAAGGTTGTCCCGCTTGTGATCGCAGACAAGGCGGAGGGTGAGATCATCTATGCCTCGCCAGACGTGCTGGCACAGGCCATTCGCGACAGCGTGGACGAGTACGGCGCGTCGATCATCAACATAAGCCTCGGCACAAAGGAGGACTCTCCCGCACTGCGCGAGGCGGTGGCATATGCCAGGGCGCAGGGCGCGCTTATCATCGCCGCCGCAGGCAACGATGGAGAGAGCAGCGCGCTCTACTTCCCTGCCGCATATGACGGCGTTCTTACGGTAGGCTCACATGACAAGGAGAAGAAGATCTCCGGTTTTACACAGCAAAACGGCACAGTCGATATTCTTGCCCCCGGCGAGGACGTATGGCTTGCCTCAAGAAACGGAAAGACCTATGGTGCCAAAGGAACCTCATACGCCACAGGCTACGCCAGTGCCGCCGCGGCACGCTACTGGCAGGCCGACCCTGCCTTGACTGCCGAGGAGATCTTCTCGGCCATTCTCGCCTCGGCTGAGGTCGCGGAGGGCTGGCTGATCCTTGATATGGAAGCACTTCTTGCCATCGGAGCGAAATAATCAAGACGCCCTCGGCAGATTCTGCGAATCTGCCGAGGGCCTTTTTCTGTTTTTTTGTCGAGGGTACTGTATCTCAGCGTACGCTCGGAAAGAGATCAAATACCCAGCCGCCGTTTTCATAGATCATAATAAAGTCTGCCTGTCTCGGCACACTTCCGTCCCCCTCCTGGCTGGGACCGAGTACATAGTAGGTCACCGTCAGAACACGGCGGTCATTGCCTTCCTCCCGAAGAACGAACTGTGGACCGGTAAAGCCCTGCGTGCCGCGTGTTGTAAGGCGAATGCCAAGACTTCCGTCGATCTCACGGAACAGCGGGGTTTTGTAGGACGCAAACAGCTCCTGCTCGATGTATCTTCTGCTGAAAAGCTGCCCCAGATACGCTTTCACCTCCGATAAATCGGAAAACCGTGTACGATCTACCAGATAATAGCCTTCACCGAGGGAAAAGGGCTGTCCGTTCTCGAGTGCAAGCAAATCGTGCGGGCTGACATCAAACCACCCCCACGCCTCACTTGCCTTCTCCCAGAGCGAAATTGCAGAATCCGTGTCGGGATGAAGCTGCTCAGACAGGATCAGCGAGGAATTACGGGCAATTTCATCGAGAATTTCATCTGTAAACGTATCCTCAGCAAAGTTGACGGCAACCTGCATGATCTTATCCTCTATGCGCAAATACGCGAGGAGAGCCGGATATTCCAAAACAGGACTTTCGGACGCTGTCGCGCCGGTCATTTGATTGACGGCCAGCGTTGTCGCGGCAATGCCGGAGTCCCCATTATCCCGAATCATTCTGAGATTAATTCCCCAGTTCACGATTGAACCGCCAAGATAGCCTTGGAAATACATGCCGTAATTTCCTTCGCCACCCTCTATCCAATCGGCACTTGTGCACGTAAGTCCTCCCATTTTTTCGCCATCCTTCAACAGGATAGCCGACGTTTCTGCAGCATCATCATATTCGACCGTCCAGTCTGCGGGCAGAGGAATACTGAAAACGAAGGTCTGTTCCGGAATGTGCGTCGGAAGCACAATATGCCGCACCGTATAGCTCGGCGCAGGGCTCTGTGTCCCCACCTCCTGCGCAAGGCGTGCCGTAAAGCGTTCTTCACCCGGCCCGCTGTCATTACTAAACAATGTGCAGACAACCGCTTCGTTCACCGGATCGTACACGATAAAGTGAGAATTCAAATAATGCACGCCGATCCATCCGTCACCACGATCAATCATGCCGCCGGCCATCATCATGGCATTCGGTGTTTCGGTGTAAAAATCGAATCCGAAGCGATAGATTTCAAGTACACGTCCGCCAAGCGCGTTGTGTGATGCATCATAGGTATAGTCAAGAGAAAGGCTGTTCAGGCGCCAATTTTGATACGGCAGTGTCTGTATATCCTTCTCAAACTGATACTGAACCTGTTCGATTGCCCGATTGAGCACTGCCGAGGGAACATGGATCCCCTCTGCAATGATACCGATCTCTTCTGCGGCTTTTTTCGCCGTAAGGTAGAGTGGAGCGGACGCAATCAACGAGGAAATTTCATCGGCAGAACGTCCTGACAAGCATGCATTGATCAAAGTCTCCATGCGCTCGGCAGGTTCCCCCGAAAACGCACACGTAATCTCCCCCTGCCAATACAAGAGATCACCGCTCTCCGTTTCCCAAAGCTGAATGGAAAGCACGTTTTTCCCTGCAAGCGCCGCGTTGACATTCATCAGCGCGGTCGAAATTGCCGGAAGATCAAGAGCAATTCGTCCTACGGAGAAGCGCTCACCTCCACGGATTTGCTCAGGTGCAAATACATAGGTATCCCTCCAGCCATCTCCACGTACCGTATGAGAAATCGGCACAGCGCGAATTACCGTTGTTTTTTGCTCAAACACAAAGGAAAGCTCTACTGCACCATCGACTTGCTTGACGGTAATGTCCTGCAAAGCCAGATCAAGCGCAGACGAATCGGTTGGATAACTGTTCCGGCCGTCGACAAAACGCATGCCCGGAATCATATCAGCACTGAACAAAAGATCTCCGCCCTGATCGACAGGATTGAAAAGCATCAGAACACAAAGGACAATAACAGCAAGCAAGGCCAAGACACTGATCCCGACGGCAGGCCGATGATAACGAAGAATATGCCTGATGCGTGCACCGATATCACTTTCGCCAAAGGCAAGATGGGGGGAAATCCTTCTTCGCCCGGTAGCAAGTCCAAGTAAAAGCGCAGAATATTCCCTGCGGCAATCTGTGTTCATTTCGCGCATTACCCTTTCGTCACATGACATCTCCATATCCCGCTCGAAGCATCGGAATGCGACCCATACAAGGGGATTAAACCAATGCAAGATCAGAACAAAAAATCCAACAAGCTTGATCAAATGATCAAATCGGCGGATATGTGCCCGCTCATGCATCAGAATCATTTCTCGCTCCTCTGCAGAGAGACCCTGCGGCAGATAAATGCGCGGCCGAAGCAAACCGAGGACAAAGGGCATCTCGATCGACGGACTGACGTAATATCCGTCCAGCATTTCGGCGTCCCACAGACGGCGAACAAGCACAAACAGGGAGAGAAGATGATATATTGCAAGAAGCAGGATACCACCTATCCAAATCATCTCGGCCGCAAAAGCTACAATCTGTATCGGGTTAACCGAAGCCCCCACCGGAACAGACTCCGGATGAACAGCAGTAACCGTTCGGTCAATTACCGTATTTACAGCGCGATCAATCATGATCACGCCCGACTCAATCTGCGGAGCCTGCGTATAAAACAAATCGGGCGTAAAGGGATCTGCCTTTACGGGAAGGAGTGCACGGGCACTCTCAAAGGAGAACGGAAGAATCAAGCGAAGCGTAGCTATTCCCCAAAGCCAAAAGCTGTACTGTCTCGGCAAACGCCGCAGAAAAAGGCGTACAAGCAAAATGATCAGAATGACGAAGCTTCCGGTAAGGCTCATATTTAACACAGAAAGAAAGACCTTGTCAAGCATGCTTATCTTCCTCCTTTATATGTCCGTATCAGTTCCTCGAGCTCAGCAATCTCTCGCTCGCTCAGCCGCTTACGCTGCGTAAAGGCCGCAAGAAAGCGCGGAAGCGAGCCCCAAAATGCACCCTCAATCAATTGCTCTCCCTGTGCGGCGTAAAATTCATCACGTCCGATCAGCACACAGATCTGCCCCTCTGCATTGATAAAAATCTCCCGCTCGCACAGACGGCGAAGCATGGTATAGGTTGTCGATTTCTTCCAGGAAAAGGCCTCGGCGCAAAGCCGAACAAGCTCTCCCGAGCTGATCGGTGCTCGTTCCCATATCAAATCCGCCAATCGACCTTCCATCGTTCCAAGCTGAAATTTCTCCATTCTATCCCTCCTTTTGGGTTTAATGCCATTAGACCTCTGTTTGAGTTTAACACGGTTAGACCAAATTGTCAAGAGGGAAAAGGAAAATTTTTTGTTTTCTCAAATGATTTGGAAAAAATGCAGAAAATTTTGTCAAACCCCTTGCATTACGGCGTAAAATCGTGTATACTATCCTTATGCAATGACAAAAGTTATCGCACAGCTTTGCCGCAGAGAGAGTCGGTGGCCGGTGTAAACCGATGGGCAGACGTGCGTTTCCGCTTTTCGAGCATTCGGCGATGAGTCGAAGGGACGTGCCCTTTATCGCACGGACAAGCGGTTGCGGAAATCCCGCGGCAATTTGGGTGGCACCACGGAGACTTCCGTCCCATATTCGGGCGGAAGTTTTTTCTTTTTCACCCATGAAACAGAAATTTATTTTACTTGGAGGATATCATGTTAGACCTGCGTTTTGTCAGAGAAAATCCCGAAATCGTCAAACAGAACATTCGCAACAAGTTCCAGGACAGCAAGCTGCCCCTGGTAGATGAAGTCATTGCCCTCGACGCGGAAAGCCGCGCCAATAAGCAGGAGGCCGATCGTCTGCGTGCGGAGCGCAACAAGCTCTCGAAGCAGATCGGTGCGCTGATGGCACAGGGCAAGCGCGATGAGGCTGAGGAAACCAAGAAGAAGGTCACTGCATCGGCTGAAGCGCTGGCCGCCGCTGAGGCAAAGGAAGCCGAGCTTGAGGAAAAGATCAAGCGGATTATGATGACCATTCCGAACATCATCGATCCCTCCGTACCGATCGGCCGCGACGACAGCGAAAACGTTGAGGTTCAGCGCTACGGTGAGCCCACTGTTCCCGAGTTTGAAATCCCTTATCATACCGATATTATGGAGCGCTTTGCCGGAATCGATCTCGAATCGGCCCGCAAGGTAGCCGGTAACGGCTTCTACTATCTGATGGGTGACATTGCCCGTCTGCACTCCGCCGTCATCTCCTATGCGCGCGACTTCATGATCGAGCGCGGCTTTACCTACTGCATCCCCCCCTTCATGATCCGCTCCGAGGTTGTCACCGGCGTTATGAGCTTTGCCGAGATGGACGCCATGATGTACAAGATTGAGGGAGAGGACCTTTATCTGATCGGTACGAGTGAGCACTCGATGATCGGTAAGTTCATTGATACCATTCTTGACGAACAGGCCCTGCCCTACACGCTGACCAGCTATTCCCCCTGCTTCCGCAAGGAAAAGGGTGCACATGGAATTGAAGAGAGAGGCGTTTATAGAATTCACCAATTTGAAAAGCAGGAAATGGTTGTAGTGTGTAAGCCTGAAGAAAGC
>JAZODX010000021.1:0-3842 GCA_045597265.1 Eubacteriales bacterium
AAAGGTTACGATTTTCATTCCTTGGATAATGAAACTTTGCAAAATATTGTTTTATCTATTAACTTAAGACCTAAAAAATGTTTGGGATGGCTTTCGCCATTTGAAGCGTTTTTTGGTGTTGCACTTGCTTGACAATCTGCCGTGGCGCGGCGAAAGCCGTGACGGAGGGATTGTAACCGGCCTGGCGCATTGCTGTAACATATAAATTTTGTATTCTGCTGTCCGTTTCGTGTACAATCCCTCAGTCCCCTTCGGTGACAGCTCCCTTTACACAAGGGAGCCTTGGCATATACGTCACGTTTGGTATAATAAACGTATACTTTAATTCCAAGCGATAAAGTCTCCCTCCGATGGGGGAAGGCTTACGAAGATACTGCACTCCCAAGGCCTCCCATCCCGTCCCTCTTTTTCGATCAAAATAAAACAAAAAGGAAATAATACCATGAACCATCTTCTCAAGCTCTCCGACCTCACGGGTGAGGAAATTCTCGAGATTCTCAATCTCGCCGACCAGCTCAAATACGAGCAGCACAACGGCATCGCACATCCGCATCTGGCCGGCAAAACGCTTGGCATGATCTTCACCAAATCCTCGACGCGCACCCGCGTTTCGTTTGAGGTGGGTATGTATCAGCTCGGCGGCCAGGCCCTATTTTTGTCGGGCAACGATATTCAGCTCGGCCGCGGCGAGCCCATCCGCGACACGGCTCGCGTGCTCTCCCGCTACCTTGACGGCATCATGATCCGTACCTTCAAGCAGTCGGACGTTGAGGAGCTGGCCGAATACGGCTCGATTCCGATCATTAACGGCCTGACCGACTTCTGCCATCCCTGCCAGGTGCTGGCCGACCTGATGACCATCCGCGAGAAAAAGGGCTCCTTCCGCGGGCTCAAGCTCTGCTTTATCGGTGACGGCAACAATATGGCAAACTCGCTTATCGCCGGCTGTATCCGTCTCGGGATCAAGGTGGCCATCGGCTGTCCCGACGACTACCGTCCCGACACCGTGATCATGGAGGAGGGCTTTGCTTCCGGCCTTCTGACCGTGACGAGCGATATCCGCGAGGCGGCCGCTGACGCAGACGTGCTCTACACTGACGTCTGGGCAAGCATGGGTCAGGAGGGTGAAGCCGCAGAGCGCCGCCTCGCATTTGCCGGCTATCAGATCAATGCAGAGCTGATGGCGCTGGCCAAGCCCGATGCAATGGTGCTCCATTGTCTGCCCGCACACCGCGGCGAGGAAATCACCGAGGACGTTCTCGAGGCTCACGCCGACGAGATCTTCGAGGAAGCCGAAAACCGCCTCCACGCCCAGAAGGCCGTTATGGTCAAGCTGATGGCGTAAACGGCCGTCGGAACGGTACGCGTCGACCGAATATCGCCGTGCCGCAAACGGTTTTCCCCCTTACGTCTTGTATTTGTTGTGAAAATGTGTTATAATATAGACGATATCTCCGCAGGAAAGGAAAACATGATGAATATTTGGCATGATATGAACCCCATTCAGATTACGCCGTCCGATTTTTGCGCCGTAATCGAGATCTCAAAGGGCAGCCGCTGTAAGTACGAGCTGGACAAGGCAACCGGTATGCTCCGTCTTGACCGCGTGCTGTACACGGCAACCCATTATCCGGCCAACTACGGCTTTATCCCACGCACCTTCGCGGACGATCTTGACCCGCTCGACGTGCTGGTCATCTGCTCCGAGACCATTCAGCCCATGACGCTGGTCCGCTGCTATCCGATCGGCGTGCTCCGCATGATTGACAACGGCCGGGTAGACGACAAGATTATCGCCGTCCCCCATTCCGATCCGCTCTATAACCACTATCACGACATCGACGAGCTGCCCTCTCATCTCTTTGAGGAAATGCAGCACTTCTTCCGGGTCTACAAGGAGCTGGAGAACAAGGCAACGGCGGTCGAATCGATGTATGACCGCGCACGCGCCGAGGAAATCGTCGCTGAGTCGATTGTAAGCTATAATAACACCTACGGCAGGGCAGACTGATCTCCGCCCGTGCAAAAGAGGAGGGGCTTCCGCCATACGGCAGAAGCCCCTCCTCTCTGTCTTTACGCCTCAAGCTGACGGCCGAGGAAGCCGGCGGCAGTGATGATAAGCTTGGACTCAAGCTCGGGTGCCATCCCCTCGCCGACCGCACGGTCGGCGGGAGCGAGGGAGGCAACGCAGCCGATCAGATCCCCCTCGGCCAAAATCGGCATGGCACAGCTGATGAAATGCCCGGTCGCATCCTCAATGGCGGAAATCCGGGGTGCCCCCTCCCGCCAGACGTAGAGCCCGCGCGATTCGATGATCCTCTCCAGCTCGTCCGAAAAGGGCTTGTCGGCATACTCCTTGCGGGGAAGACCGGCGCAGGCAATCACCGCGTCACGGTCACAGATCAGCACCGCCATCGAGCAGGTTTTGTAGAGCGTCTCGGCATACTGCGCCGCAAACCCGGCCAGCTCACCGATGGGCGAGTATTTTTTGAAGATAACCTCACCCTCCCGATCGGTATAAATTTCCAGCGGATCCCCCTCGCGGATGCGCATGGTGCGGCGGATTTCCTTGGGGATCACAACACGGCCGAGGTCGTCAATACGGCGTACAATTCCTGTGGCTTTCATATATAATAATCTCCTTGATTTACAGATTTGTGATGTTAGTGTGTGTAAAACAAGAAGATTTATACGGCGGGAATTGACATTTTGAAGCGACCATTATATAATTAAAGAAAAACATGGGGGGGGACGATATCATGCTTGACAATCTTTATGAAAACATCGGCGGCAAAATCAAAAACTGGGCAAAATGGATTTTTATCGTTGAGGCGATATTTGCTATTATTACCGGAGTGATATTAATTTTGGCCGGGATTGAGTTTGAGCTGTATATTTTGTTGGGGATGCTGACTCTGCTTTTCGGTCCCATCGTCGCGTGGGTATCTTCGTGGATTCTGTATGCGTTTGGCGAATTGGTTGAAGATATACATGAATTAAGATACAATGTCAACACCAGAACCATTGAGAAAAACGTTTCTATCTTAGCGACTCCCGTAATAAAAGCTAACCGCGAGGCCGAAGAGAACGATAAACGTGCAGCTGAAGAAAAAGCTCGGCGTGCAGCTGAAGAAAAAGCTCGGCGTGATGCTGAAGAACCGACTCGACGTAATGCTGACGCAATCGCCATTCGTGAGGCCGAAAAGAACGAGGAGCGAATAGGCCAAAAGAAAGAACAGACCTTGGCGGAAAAATTGGAATATGCACTTAAGTTCCATACCGATGACGGCATGATAAGATACTTGAAAGGTTTGCAGGATGAAACTGTTCAAAACATTTTGAATTCTCCTCAACATTTGATTCGTGAACGGATTAAAAATCTGTTGGAATCCCTGTGATTTTTTTCAGTGCAGTAGAATTTCTACTGCACTGTTATTCTTTCTGCCAAACTATGTATCGCCGGACAAAACCAGTCGAACGGTGTCAATGTTGTCTGTGACGGGTCACCCTCGCGAATGCGCATGGTGCGGCGGATTTCCTTGGGGATCACGATACGGCCGAGGTCGTCAATACGGCGTACAATTCCGGTGGCTTTCCTATATATATTTCTCCTTTTATTACAAATTTGTTGTCTATTACGAACGATAAGCGAGTAACGAGTAACAAGGTTCACTCAGGCGTCAAAATATCCAATTTTGGAAACGCCGTGTGGTTCTTATTATCTGTATTTTGAGAAGATTTATATTGCATAAATTTACTTTTCCGGTCCAATAGGATATAATATTTATATTAAAAACTGTACTTTTACGGAAAGAAAAAATCGTGCCGGAGGTTTTTCAACC
>JAZODX010000022.1:0-6567 GCA_045597265.1 Eubacteriales bacterium
GATCTCCACGGCTATTTCGCCCTCATGCTGGAGGAGGGGATCGAGTACGTAGTCATGGAGGTATCCTCCCAGGCACTGGCGCATCATCGGGTGGACGGACTGCCCTTTGAGACGGTGATCTTTACCAATCTCTCCCCCGACCATATCGGCGGAGCCGAGCATCCAACCTTTGCGCATTACCGTGCCTGTAAGCGTTCGCTGTTCACCGATTACGGTGCGGAGCGGGTTATCGCCAATCTGGACGATCCTGCCGCACTTGACATGGTACGGGACGTTGATCGAACCGTCGGTATTTCGGTGGACGGTACGGCCGATCTCGTTGCACGCGGCGTGACCCTCTTCCGTCGGGGAAGCCGTTTAGGCGTTGAATTTTCCTGTGTTCACGGCGGCGAGGAGGCGGCCTTTGCTCTTCCCCTCCCGGGCGAATTCAACGTCCACAACGCGCTCTGCGCCGCCGCCGTCGGTCTTGAGCTTGGCTTGTCTCTCTCTGCCATTGCCGCATCCCTTGCCACCATTGCCATCAAGGGTCGCTGTGAGGCAGTGGATATCCTGCCCAACGTAACCTTCCTCATCGACTACGCACACAACGGTGTCAGCCTGCGCGCAGTGCTCGAAACCCTGCGCTGTTATGAACCCGACCGTCTGATCTGCCTGTTCGGATCGGTCGGCGGCAGAACGCAGCTGCGCCGTCCAGAGCTTGGCCGCGTTGCGTGCGAGCTATGTGATCTTGCAATCCTGACCGCCGACAACCCAGATTTCGAAGATCCCTCGGCCATCATTGCAGACATCGCCGCTGCCTTCACACCGGACGGTTGCCCCTATCTGGCTATCCCAGACCGTGCCGAAGCCATTCGCACCGCCGTCCGTAATGCCCGCCCCGGAGATATTATTCTGCTGGCCGGGAAAGGACATGAGGATTACCAACTGATCTGCGGGGAAAAGGTTCCCTTCGATGAACGCGCCATCCTGCACGAATGCGGTGCAAGAATGCGAACGAGGCTTTGAGTTTTTGTGGGGAGGGGCTTTTTTTCGAAAAAGCCCCTCCCCACACCTCTCCGCAAAAAACTTTCAAAAAAGAACGAGGGAACGAAACAATTCGTTCCCTCTCATGCTATTCATTCTAATTTTTCGCTTTATGACCATGAATTCGGGGCATCGCACATGCTACACATATTTCCGCCATAAATTGCGTCCGGGCAATCCTCATACCATATATCCCCGGTCGCCCAACATTCATTGCATACATTATAGCACTCATGAATTCTGTTATCTTCCGGCTCGTAATAGGTTATATCCATGCTGCAGGAGCTCGTGGATGAAACGTAATCACAAGTATACCCAACGTCGGGATTGGTTCGGATGCATCGGTATTCATGTACATATGAACCACTTGAAAAATACTCCTCAAGTGAGAAAACATATCCCATTTCATGACCGTATGCGGTTTCCCATCCCAGAGGAGCAGCATAACAAACAGAACAATGTTCATTTGTTGTACAGGTGGGAGCAACAATGTCATGAGGTTCTATTTCGTAGTAAGAGCAGAGCATGCACTCTCTTATATGAGAACTGTCTGTATAATATCCCCAATCCCCCATCTCATGCGAACATCCCGCACGGATTGATACACTCGTTTGGATTGCCTCCGTACGGTCAGCAGATTGGGGCTGCCAGCGCAGAGAGCAATCAGCACAAACAAACAAATATCTTCCGATATCCAAATCATAAAACAGTACTGCTTCCTCATGAGTACAGGTGTCTATTCGTGCTGCATTTGCACGCAATTGGAGCAATTCTTCCTGTGCTCTTCTATCGTGTGCAGTTGCTACAGGTTCTGTACGAATAAGCAAAAATCCGGGAGAGACACCGCATGACGCCGTATGCGTATGGGTATCTTCGGCCAATTGCTTCGTCGAAACGATATCCGCTTGAGCATATGTTGGAAAAAGCAAGGCCACTGTGCAAATAAAGCTCAAAACAATACAAAAAACGCGTTTTTTCATGCTGTCGGTCCTCCTAATATTTATTTGTGAAAGTTTTAACTTTCACCTATAGAATATCATACTTTTTGTTTTTTGTCAATTTTTTCTTTGAGTTCGGAAATTCCACAATATAAGCAAAAAAAGAAAGCAGTTTCTTGTGCACAACAAACAAAGAACAGGGGGCAAATTTCTTTGCTCCCTGTTATCAAAAAAGTTATGAAAATGCGGGATAATGGCTAACAATCTTACAGGCTTTCCACCTTGTCTGCGGCGGCGGAGAGATAGTCATTTTCCATCAGCTCGATGATGCCGCGGTCGACGAGAGCCGAAACACGGGGATCAAGCGGGATGCGGGCGAGGAGATCGTAGCCGAACTTGGCGGCGATCTCTTCAATGTGGCTCTCCCCAAACACCTTGATCTCGCGGTCACAGTCGGGGCACTTGACATAGCTCATGTTCTCCACGAGGCCCAGAACGGGAATATTCATCAGGTTTGCCATGTTAGCCATTTTCTGGACGATCATCGAGACAAGCTCCTGGGGGGAGCTGACGACGATAATGCCGTCGAGCGGAATGGTCTGGAAAATGGTGAGCGGAACGTCACCGGTACCGGGCGGGCAGTCGATGATGAGATAATCGACGTCCTCATAGATGACGTCGGTCCAGAACTGCTTGACCGTTCCGGCGATAACCGGACCGCGCCAAACGACCGGCTTGGTTTCGTCATCAAGGAGGAGGTTGACCGACATCACGTCGATTCCCGTCTTGGTTTTGGGCGGGATCAGGCCATCCTCCGAGCCCTCTACCGTGTCATAAAGGCCAAATGCCTTAGGAATCGAGGGGCCGGTGATATCGGCATCGAGGATCGCAACGTGGTTGCCGCGGCGCTGGAGCTCAACGGCAAGCATGGTACTGACCAGCGACTTACCGACACCGCCCTTACCGCTTACCACGCCGATCACGTGCTTGATGGTGCTCTTCGGATGATGAGGCTCGTGAAAATCTGTCTTCTCGCGCGACGAGCAATTCGCCGAGCAAGTCGAACAATTGTGTGTACATTCTTCTGCCATGGGAAACACTTCCTTTATTAATATTATCACAGTATAGTATAAGCCAAATTGCGAAAAAAAGCAAGGCTTTTACACAAATTTATCGGTTTTGGCAAGCGATTATGCCCTTCCTCTTCGCAGAACCTGCAGAACGCCGCGCAAGATGGGCTTGGCGTTCAGCGCAAAGACAACCGCGACGAGAATTCCCTGCCACAGCCACCAAAGCGGCGGCTCGGTGAGCATGAGCACGCACTGCAGAATCATCACTACGGTATTGATCGTCAGCTTGACGGGATGGAGATCAAAGCGGATATAACGCTGAGTATTAATCGCCCGGATGATGAAGACGACGAGATAACAGATAAAGGTAGCAATCGCCGCTCCCTGGGCATCCCAGATGGGAATCAGAATCAGATTAAGGATAAGGTTGACGAGTGCGCCGATGAGCGAAGTATAGAAAGAATTCAGACTCTTCTTCTCCACGAGGTAAACGCTGCCCATAAAGGTAACAAGGCTGGAGAATACGGTGGCAAGCAGAAGAATCGGCATATACCGCCACGCCGTATAGTAGCTGTCATCAAAGAGCAGAACGGAGCAAACCTTGGCAAATGCGGTCAGTCCCGCGCCCGCCATAAACATGACCGCCTGAAAGCTGTCAAAAACGGTTGAGAAAAAGCCGGATTGCTGTCCTCTGTCTCCGCCGTCGGTTACAGCCGAGAAATGCCACGCTTCGATAAAGATGCCCGACACGAGAATCAGAAGGGTCGGGATCTTGAAGGCAGCGGCATAGAGCCCGTTTACGTCATCACCGCAGAAATAAGCGATCAAATAACGGTCGGAGACGTTGGTGATCCACCAGAAGATGGTCGTGGGGATCAGGGGAGCGCTGTAGCGCACCATACGCGAGGCATAATCGAGAGAAAAGGCAGAGAGGCTGATTTTCTTCCACAGACCGCAGCCGAAAAAGAGCGCAATACCGACGAGCATATCGGCAAGCACGACCGAGAGGACGTAGCCTGCGACGTTCATATCAAAGCCGAGCAGGAAGAGCAGATTCAGCGTAACGGTAATGGCAGTGGTAAAGATGCCCTGCAGGGCGAACAGCTTCGTCTGTCCTGACGCGCGGAGGTAGTTTGCACAGAGAGTATGGAAATTGGAGGCAACGACGTAACCAAGAATCATCCATCCGTAACCGCCCGAAAAATACGGAACGGCGTTGAGCAAAAGGGCAATCGGCATACCGACAGCCGCGCCTGCGCCGATCACGAAGACGCCTGTGGACAGCACGGCCGAGCGATTCTCGGTACGCTCAAGCGTAAAGCGAAAAACGGCGTCGCAGATACTGATTGAGAGGATGGGGATCAGAAGATTCGCCGTCTGCGCGATCAGATCTGCCCGCCCGAATTGGTCACTGGACAGGCAGGCCGTATAGAGCGGCATGAGAAAATAGACCAGAAGCTTTGAACCAAACGTCCCCAAGCCCAAAATCGCGGTGTTGGAGAGAAGCGTTTTATATTTACGGTTGACCGCCATATCGCACCTCCTCGGCAGTTGACAAAAGGCAGGGGGCAGAGTCTCCCCTGTCCCCGAATATCTCTACCTATATTTTTACCACATTTCTCCGCACAAGTCAAGGGAAACGGTCAATTTTTCGCGAAAATCCCCTCTCTCCCCCATTTTCTCTTGCGGAAAAAGAAAATATGCGGTATAATAAGACAGATACCGTTTATACGCTATATGCGGGAAAGGATAGATCATGCGTAAGAAAATCGCAGTCGTTACCGGTGCAAGCTCAGGCATGGGACGGGAGTTCGTTCTGCAGCTTGACCGCAGTACGCATTTTGATGAAATCTGGGTTATCGCCCGCCGCGCCGAGCGTCTTGAATCGCTTCGTAAGGAGGTCTCGGCCCCGCTCCGCCCGCTGCCGATGGATTTAACCGACGATTCTGCCTATGCACGCTACCGCGAGCTGCTCCGACACGAACAGCCTGACGTCCGCGTGCTCGTCAACTGCAGCGGCTACGGCAAGTTTGGCCGCCATGACACCGTTACCGAGGCGGACAATCTCGGCATGATTAACCTCAACTGCCGTGCGCTGGTTGCCGTCACCGAGATGACGCTGTCCTATATGCAAAAAGGCGGCTGTATTTACCAGCTTGATTCCCTCTCGGCCTTTCAGCCCGTTCCCTATCTGAACGTATACGCGGCGACGAAGGCGTTCGTTCTCAGCTATTCGCGCGGGCTTAACGTCGAGCTGAAGCCACGCGGAATCAAGGTCATGGCGGTTTGTCCCGGATGGGTCAAAACCGAATTTTTTGACCGTGCAGAGACGCAGAGGGAAAAGGTAATCACCTATTTCAATCATCTTTACGAAGCCGATGAGGTGGTTGCACGCGCACTGCGCGATATGAAGCGCGGACGTGACGTATCGGTCTGCGGCGCACCGATTCGCCGCCAGGTTGCCATGGTCAAGCTTCTTCCGCACAAGCTGGTAATGGCGATCTGGATGAAGCAGCAGAAGCTGCCGAAGCCCTAAGTTGGCGGAGCGAGGTCGAAGATGAAAACGCTGATTTTTAACGGCTCACCCAGGCCAAACGGAGACACCGCCGCCATGATTTCCATGCTCAAAACGGCGCTCGAGGGGGAAGTCAAGGTGATCGACGCCTATCGCACCGATATCCGTCCCTGCGTGGATTGCCGATACTGTTGGTCGCACCCCGAATGTGCCATTGCAGACGGAATGCAGGCATTGCTTGCCGAGCTTGCGGAGGCCGACTGTATCGTTATCGCCTCTCCCGTTTACTTCTCCGAATTGACGGGACCTCTGCTGACGTTGATGAGCCGTCTGCAGATTTTGTACACTGCCGGACACTTCCACGCGCTGAAGCTGATTACCAAGCCGAAACGCGGCGCCGTTCTGCTCTGCGGCGGCGGAAATGGCTCACCTGACACGGCAGAAAAAACGGCCTCCCTCCTCCTCCGCGTCATGCACGCGACGGTGGTCGGGACGGTTTGCGCACCGATGACAGACACGCTTTCGGTAAGAGAGGATCCCGATATCCCGGAGAAAATACGCCGTCTGGCCGAAAAAATGCAAAAAAACGGACAATGATACGATTAATATGCAAAAAATGACGAAAAGGGCTTTTCTTTTCGTCATTTTTGTGTTATACTGATATGGTAATGCATTTTCAATCAATACGGATAATGATATAGAAACGGATAAAGATAGCCATGAATTACATTGTACTGGACATGGAGTGGAATCAGCCCTATGCACCCAAGTGCGTGGACCGTGCACCCTTTCCGCTGATCGGTGAAATCATACAGATCGGTGCCGTCATGCTGAACATGGATGAAAACGGACGCATGGAGATCATTGATGAATTCAAGGAAACCATTGCACCGACTTATTATACCAAGCTGCATTCCGGCGTAAAAAAGGTAACCGGACTCACGCAAAGCGATATTTCGAACGGCCGCCCCTTCCCCGAGGCAATTTTTGATTTCCGCATCTGGTGCGGCTCCCCCTGTGT
>JAZODX010000023.1:0-11917 GCA_045597265.1 Eubacteriales bacterium
CGGAAAGTTTTCGCGGGAAGGGGTTTGGGGGAGGGTGCCTTTTTCAAAAGGCACCCTCCCCCAAGGTCTTTATCTATGGTTTTATGCCATTGCAGCGTCCAGACGAAGACCGATTTCACGCAGGAAGGTTTCGGTGTCTACCGTCTGCTTGTTTTGGAGCGTCGAGAGCGCGGCAAGGTCACCGGTCATCACGCCTTCCTCGATGGTACGGATGGTTGCCGCCTCGAGCTTGTCGGCAAATGCGCAGAGCTCGGGTGTTGCATCCAGCTCCCCGCGCTTGCGGAGGGCACCCGACCAGGCAAAGATGGTTGCCACGCTGTTGGTCGAGGTTTTCTCGCCGCGCAGATGCTTGTAGTAGTGGCGCTGTACCGTGCCGTGCGCTGCCTCATACTCGTAAACGCCATCGGGAGAAACGAGAACCGAGGTCATCATGGCAAGACTGCCGTAAGCGGTTGCCACCATGTCGCTCATGACGTCGCCGTCGTAATTCTTGCAGGCCCAGATGTAGCCGCCCGTGGAGCGGATTACGCGGGCAACGGCGTCATCGATGAGGGTGTAGAAATATTCAATTCCGGCCGCCTCAAATTTTTCCTTGTATTCAGCCTCGTATACCTCAGCGAAGATATCCTTGAAGCGGTGGTCATACTGCTTGGAGATGGTGTCCTTGGAGGCGAACCAAACGTCCTGATGCGTGTCGAGCGCATAGTTGAAGCAGCTGCGGGCAAAGCTTTCGATCGAAGCGTCCACATTGTGCATCCCCTGGATGATGCCTGCCGATTCGCCGAACTGATGGATCAGTTTGCGTGTTTCGGTGCCGTCGGGCGCGGTGCAGACAAGCTCGCACTTCGCGCCTGCCGGAACCTGCATCTCAGTGTTCTTGTAAACGTCACCGTATGCATGACGGGCGATGGTGATCGGTGCGGTCCAGGTGGGAATGAAGGGGGTGATCCCCTTGACCAGAATGGGGGCACGGAAAACCGTACCGTCAAGGATTGCACGAATGGTACCGTTCGGCGATTTCCACATCTGGGTGAGGTTGTATTCCTTCACCCGGTCTGCATTGGGCGTAATGGTTGCGCACTTAACCGCAACACCGTACTTTTTCGTCGCCTCGGCGCTTTCCACCGTAACACGGTCTTCCGTCTCATTACGGTGCGGGAGACCGAGATCATAATACTCGGTTTTGAGATCAATATGGGGCGTGAGCAGAATATCCTTGATCTGCTGCCAAATAATGCGGGTCATTTCGTCCCCGTCCATCTCGACAAGGGGCGTTTTCATCTGAATTTTCTCTGCCATAATGTTTCTCCGTGGATAAAGAATTTTGCCTATATTATGCCATAAAACCAACTAAAATGCAAGTCTTTTCCATGAATATTTCAAAAAATGAAAAAATTTCAAACCTTAATTCTGCGATTATGCAGGAAAACGGGGGTACTGCGTTGGTTTGCGCAGTACCCCCATGCGGTTTTATTCAATTTCCTCGGTCAATTCAACGGATGAGAGAATACCCTCGGTTGTGAGGTTATACTCGTAGCTCCACTTGTCTCCCACGGTGAAATATTCAGTCGGGCCGAGCCAGACTTTTTTTCGGTCGGCGAGATGAACCTGACCGAATGCATTTTGGCGGGAGATATAGGCAGTGATCTCCAGCTTATGCGTGCCTGCCGCAGGGCGTCCGAGCGACAGACGGTAGGGCGGATAGGCGAGCGGGGCGATCGACTTCCCGTCAAGCGAGACGGTGAGCACGGCCGCACGGTAGTGCGGAACGCGAAGCGTGAGCGCGCCGCCCGTCGTCGTGATATCGAGCGTATAGGTCAATGCACCGCCGTAGAAGGGCATTCCCATCGTCGTAATATCGCCGAAGGCAATCGTTTCGTCGAGCGGAAGCAGAGTCGCCTCGGTACCGCGCAGGTTGATGCTGAAGCGACCGAGCAGATAGCACCATTCGAGATTGGTTCGCCGTCCGAAGGGCCAGACAATCTCCAGCTGATGTGTCCCCGCCTCCATTTGGGGCAGGGCAACCGTTTTGATCGATTTGTCGGTATACCATCCGGTCACGACCGAGGGAACGGGTGTGCCGTCCAGCGTGATCGCAGCGGTCTCCGCATCCTCAAGCGCGAGCATCGCGCCGTCAAGATCAAAGGCGGTGCGGAGCGTGAAGCGAACGCGGATTTTGTGCTCGGGAATCTCGGGGGGGAGCTTATAGGGCTGAACAATCCGTCCCGAGCGCCGTGTCCATCCCAACTTATCACGGCAGATATTGTCGGCGCGAAGCAGCTCTTCCGCCGGTGCGTACGGCTCGTCGTCAAGGGCATACTCTGCGATGTCAAGCAGAAGCACGTTCGGCTCGTGCAGGGTGTAGGGCATCGTATGAGGAAGGGCTACGGGACGTGTTTTTGCGGTCGCCTTCTTCTCGGGGAGCAATGCCGCATGCTCGGCGGCGGGTTTCAGGCAGAGCAGCAGGCTGTCGTAATCGTAGAGCGAGGTGTCGATTACCGTTTTTCCACCCTCGGTGCGATAGGGAATCGGCTTGATCTCGCCCGTGAGCGTATCGTAGAGTGTGGGTGTCAGATTTCTGCGCAGAGTGATGCGGATGTTCTGGCGGTTTGAGATGTCCTTGTTGTAGGGGTCGGTGCCGTGGGCGACGAAGAGCCAGCGGCAATCACCGTCGGCACGAAGCTGGTGGAGCAGATTATGCGTCTGCGCGCCGTTCGACTGGCGAATGGAGACCTCGCGGAATTCCTCAAGCGCGCCGAGAACGGCGGAACGAGTAAAGGGAAGGAGAGCGGTTTTGTCGGCCAGTGCTGCACCGCGTGCGTCGGGCTTTGCATCAACCAGCGTGGGGGCAGAGCCGAGGAAGATCAGCCGACCGCCGGCGGCCGCAAAGGCTTCGAGACGTTCAAGCGTCGAGGCGCGCAGGGTTTCACAGGCGGGAACGAGAATGGCGTCGTATTCCATTTCGCCAACCTTGAGGGGCGCCGACGCGGTGGGACATTGCTCGGGCAGAAGAGACTCAGCGATGAAATCGAAGTCAATCGAACCGAAAAGCAGCCATTTGGTGATATTGGCAAAGCTTTCGTCCATCTGATCGCGAATGAGCGCCGTCTGCTCGGTAGGTCCCCAATGGAGCCAGTAGCTCTCCACCGGGTGAATCACGCCGACGCGGACGATCGGTTTTCCGCGGGTCATTGCTGTGTTGATGCGTGCAAAATGATCCTCAACATAGGCGTATTCCCGATACCAGGGGGATTGGTAGTGGATTGAGGCGGGATAGTCGCGCTTGGCCCAGCCTGCCATCGATACCCAGGAGAGATGGGGGACGCGTACCGTAACGCCAAGTGCCGCCTGCCAGTCGCCCTGGAGCTTATGGCCGCGGAAATCGAAGTCCCAGCCGGTGACACCGTAGAGCTCACTCATGACACCGGGACGGCCGTACTGACGTGCGGCAGACTGCGCCTGCTTGGCAGTGGTATATTCATAGTAGCTGCAAAGCATATCAATGCCGGGCAGCGTAAAGCTGCGATAGGAGCGCATGGCCTCGCCCAGGGCACCCGTCTGCGACTCCAGGGTGGGTTCGTCAAGGACGTGTCCGGTCAGCATGAGACCGTTTTTCTGGCACCAATTACCGATGGTATCGGCGAAGGCGGACGCAAACCGTTCGGCAACGAGATCGTGATAGCGATAGCGGGTAAGGGAGCATTTTCCGTCGGGCAGTTCCCAGATCAGTTCAGGCAGGTGGTCAAGCAGCGAATCACCGTATGCGGCGAAGAAGGTCTGCTCAAGATCCTCGATCCACGGCAGGGTGACATCATTGCGGCTGTTGGGGAAGGGGAGCGTGGATTTGCGGGGGAACTGGGGCTCATCGGAGAAGATTGCGGGAATCAGTCCGCCGAAATCCTTGGCAAAATGCGCGCGATAGCGCTCGTGCGTGACCTCGATGAAGCGTTCAACCGCACGGCGGTCAAGCGTGTTGATATAGGTTTGATTGTTATACCAGGTGATCGGTCGGGCAAGCGCTATCTGCGCAAACCACTCGGTTCCCTCGGCCGTCTCGCCGTCGGCAAGCCGACGGTATGCGGCGAGCGTGCCGTCCGATCCCAGCTGAACGTCATATCGCCCAATGATTTTTCCGCCTGCGCAGTAGTTATTTGCGCGGAGGCTACGCGGCGGATTTTCTTCGATCATATAGGGATTGGTGGTGAAGAGCAGGGCACGCTTTCGGTATTGCACGTCCTCGGTGACGAGTCCACCCGCCGAACCCGAGGGCCAGCGGTCTTCGTCGTAGAGCCAGGCCAGCATTTTGTTTTCCCGTGCATGCTCAACACAGTCGCGCACGCGATCCATGTATTCGTCAGACAGATAGGGGGTGGCGAGACCGGTGCGAACATGCATATGGAAGCCGCCGAATCCCATTTCACGGAAAACGTCGATCTGCCATTTCAGCTCATCTCCATCGAGCTTGCTGTTCCAGGCCCAAAAGGGTGTGCCGCGGTATTCACTGCTTGGCGCGGCAAACACAGAGGCGTCAAGTTGGGGAGAGTTATTCTTCGGGTAAAGCATAGGAAAGTCCTCCTTGAGCCGTGGCTCATTTTTTATTTCTGTAACAGAAAAGGGTATCTTTTCTGTTATAATCTCCGTGGATAAAGAATTGTGCCTATATTATGTCATGAAACCAACTAAAATGCAAGGCTTTTCGATGGATATTCGAAATAATGAAAAAATTTAAACTATTAATAAAAAAATTTAAACCTTAGTCCTGCGATTATGCAGGAAAACGGGGGTGCTGCGTCTATTTGCGCAGTACCCCCGTGCGGTTTTATTCGATATCTTCGGTCAAATTCGAGTCCGCGGTACCCTTTGGCGTACGAAAATTAACCGCGCTTTGCGAGAACTTCTTTTTCGTAGGTGAGAACCTTCTCAAACCACTCAGCGTCGGTGGGAACACCGCTGCGGCGGCAGTACTCAGCCCAAACAGCACCCCAGGGCGCAGACTTGAGGTCTTCCTGAGCGGCCAGCAGAGCAGAGCCGTTTCCGGCTTCCTGCAGGGCGGCAAGCTTTTCGTTGGGGGTGAGGAGAGCAATCAGGAGAGCCTTCTCCATGTTGCGCATACCGATCACCCAGGCGGCGATGCGGTTAATGCTTGCATCAAAGAAGTCAAGACCGATCATGGTGCGGTCAAGCGCCTTGTTGCGGACGATTTCCCGTGCGATTTCCATGGTCTCGTCATCGAGGCGAACGACGTGGTCGCTGTCCCAGCGAACGCCGCGGGTGACGTGGAGAGCAACCTCGGGATAGAAGAGATACATGGAGGAGAGCTTGTCGGAGACAACCTCGGTGGGATGGTAGTGACCGTTATCCATCAGGGGCAGGATGCCGCGGGAGGAGGCATAGCCCATGCAGAACTCGGCAGAGCCGACCGTGTAGGACTCAACGCCGATGCCGAATACCTTCGACTCAAGGGCAACCTTGACCAGCGACTTGTCATAGCCGCAGCCGAGGATCTGGTCGAGCGAGTCAGCAAAGCGAGCGCGGGGGGCGTAACGGTCTGCAGGAGTATCCTTCATGCCGTCGGGAATCCAGATGTTCATCAGGCAGGGCGTACCCAGCTCACGAGCGAAGTATTCGCTGATGCGGATGCAGGCGATACCGTGGTTGATCCAGAACTTGCGGATCTCGGGATCGGGATGAGAGAGGGTCAGGCCGTCAGCCTTGGGATGTGCGAAATAGGTGGGGTTGAAGTCAAGACCGAGACCTCTTTCCTTGGCAAACTTTACCCAGGGAGCAAAGTGCTTGGGCTCAAGTGCATCGCGGTCTACCTTCTCGCCGTCGGCAAAGATGGCGTAGCTTGCGTGGATGTTGAGACGATGGGTGCCGGGGATGAGGGAGAGGCAGTAGTCGATGTCAGCGAAGAGCTCCTCGGGATTGCGGGCAGAGCCGGGATAGTTACCGGTTGTCTGGATACCGCCGGACAGCTCAGTTGCACCTTCAAAGCCGCGGACGTCGTCACCCTGCCAGCAGTGCATGGAGATCGCCTTAGCAGAGAGAGCGGCAAGGGCGGCCTCGGTATCTACGCCAAGCGCGGCGTAATCCTGTTTTGCGTTTTCGTAACGGTTGTTCATGATGTACTTCCTTTCTTAAAGTAAATGAAAAAGAATGAAAGATTTTTCTGTTTTCCCGTGCGGGGAAAACAGTTTGACCATCTTTAGTATAACGCAGAGAAAAAGATAAAAAAAGGACGCAAATTGCTTTATTTTTGCGTCCTTATTTGCTCTCGCGGAATTCTTTGGGGGTACAGCCGTAGCGCGAGCGGAAGATGCGGTGAAAGTAACTTGAATTATCGTAGCCGAGCATGGGGAGAATATCGGCGAGAGGGAGAGAGGTTGCGCGCAAAAGCTCGGCCGCACGCTCCAGACGGCGGGCGCGAAGCAGCTCCTTGAAGGTGGATCCTGTTTCGGCGTGGATGGTTCGGCTGAGGTAGGCAAGCGAGACGGCGTATCGCTCGGCCAGTCGACTCAGGCTGGCATCCCGGTAATGATGGTGAATTTCCTGGAGTGCCGCGGTAACCAGTGCATTTCCGTGGGCGGTCGGATCGCCGAGCGTGACGAGCTCGGCGTGCTCCTCGAGAAGCAGCAGAATGAGCCCCATCGTCAAGCGGTCACTGCGCTTGATTTTCTCCCCCGTCAGGCAGGATTCGATGAGATTTTCCAGCAGATTCTGCATGGGTGCAAGGTCGCGGACGTGGGCGTGGAGATAGGGGATGGCGGGGGCGTCGCCCTGCATGCAGCCGAGCAGGAAACGGCCGGGGACGCTCTCCCGTCCCACCATGCTGAGCGCTTCCTCAAGAAAGATGGGCAGGAGCATCAGGTTAACGGCAACGTCTCCCTTATCCGCACGGGCAATACTGTGTGCCGTTTGCGGGGCAAGCAGAAGAAGCTCGCCCGAGGACAGGGTCAGATCGGTTGCCCCATCAATGCGGTGGTGGGTCTCTCCTGCGCACATATACATGATTTCGATAAAGTCGTGCCTGTGCTCGGGAAATTCAACGAATCGGGTATGGGGGCGCATGGAAATTGCGGTATCCCCGAGCATTTGTGCGCGGCCGACCACAAAGGCGCCATCTCCCGAATAGAGACGGCGGTCAATTGCCGATCCGGCAAGCAGAGCCTGCTCCTCGACGGTGATCGAGGAGAGAAGATCCAGAAGATCGTGCCGCATGGGAATCCCTCCTTTTCCGTGATGCATTTACCCGGGCACATCCGTGCTTTCTGTTTTTATTATAACAAAAAAAAGGAAGGAATTCAAGGGGCGATGGGGGAAAGTTCTTGAACTTTCCTTGATTTTTCGGCGCGTGTATGATATACTGATGGAAGAGCTTGATTTTTGTGAGAGGAGGATGTTGATGAACCGTCGCATTGTGCTGCTTTGCCTTATGCTGCTCGTTGCATTTGGCCTTTGTATTCCGTCGTCCGCGGATGACGTATTTTATCATGACGGTATCACGCTTGAGCGGGATATCGCACTTGACGCCGAGCTTGATGACGGCTTCGTCCGCTTCAACTCCGATTACAATCGCTGGAAGGATGCGTCAGGCAGGCTTCTCTCCCGCGCACCGACCGAGTACAACGGGCAGATTCTTTACGATATGCCGGGCTATACGGTTGACGGCAGTTACGCCGTAGTTGACCTGCCTTCCGCACGCGACTGCAGCAATAACGGCTTTTTGCGGTTTTTCGTTTTTCTTGCCGCTGATGGGTTTTTGGCCGATTATTCGCTGGAGATTGAAATCTCCGCCGGTGAGCACCGCATGATTTCCGCAGTATCCGTTCCGGTCGGGAAATGGTGCTCCGTGACGCTGGATATCGGCTCCTGGGGGCGTCGTGATGCGATTACGAGGATTGCGCTCAGCTGTACCGATGTGGCGGAGACGAATATCCGGATGACGTTTTCGCATCTGCGCATTGATGAGGAAATGGACGTTGAGCTGAGAGAGCGGTTTATGACCGACCGCTTTACGGTTCGCGGCGGCGAATTTCATATTGCGCCCGGCGCGGCGATAGCCCATCTGACTGCGGTTGAAAATTCTCCCATGCTCAGTGCAAACGTGCTCGTTCCCGATAAGCGAAGCGAAACGAATGCACTCCGTCTCGTTTTTGATAACGCAACCGATTGCAAGCAGGTTACGCTCGAATATGCGTACCGCGCGGACGGCGCAAACGCAAAAACCATTACGCTTGAAATTGACAGCGGTACGCAGATCTGTCTGTTCGAGGTGCCGAATGCCGCCGCAGTGCGCTACGTTCGCCTGATCTTTACGGGTGCCCGAAGTGGGTTTATCACCCTGCGGGCGTTCAACGCAGTTTCGGTATACGGAAGCGAAATCGATTCAATCGGTACGGTTGCGGACTGTTCGATTACCCCTGACGGCCGATTTATTTCGGTCAGCGGCACGGTGGTCCACGACGTGATGATTGCCAACCGCGATCACTGTCTTGCGCTCTTCCGCATGAATGCATGGGAAACGGCGGAGCAGGTGCTGAGCGACGGCAGAGAGCCGATTGCTCTGGCCGATATTTCGATTCGGTTTGAGTTTAAGCTTCCGCTTGAGGAAAGCGATTATGCGGCACTCGGCGCCGCTTATCTGGTGGCCATTCGCAAGGGAGAGGCGGAATATACCTATGTTCCGATTGCCGATCCGCGCAGTCTGTATGTTCCGACCGATTTGTCCGCTCCGACTGAGAGCGGGCGGAAGGGGGTACAGACTGACCTTGTATCACTGGCAGGACAGGCCGGGGCGTCGGTCTATCTGCTCGACGTGTATCTGGATCGTCTCTGCGACGGCAGTGCGGACGGGTATCTTTACGCAGGTCGAGGCGTGAATTGCTATTTTAACCGCAACGCGCTTGACGCGCTTGATCGCGCAGTGCTTTTGCGCAGTGCGGCGGGGGAGGCGGTTTATCTGCGTTTCCTTATCTCGAATGATGAAGCGGAGCTTCCTTATGCAATCTCTCCCGATGAGGCTCTGACCTGGTCGACGAGAGGCATCCTGCTCGGCTCGGAGGAGGCACGCGATACGGTAGCTGCGATTACCGAATTTCTGGTTACCCGCTATTCCGGTGAGAAGGGCGGAACGATCACCGGTATTATCGTCGGTACGCAGGTGGACAATGCGGGCGATTATAACGATATCGGACGGCTCTCCCTGTCCGAATATACCGATCATTATGCCGATCTGCTGACGTTGATTGCCAACACGGCGCGGCGGAAAAATCCCGCGATTCGCGTCGTCGTTCCCATCTCTGACCGTCGATCCGCTGACTGCATTACGGCAAATCTTCTGATGAACGGATATGATAGCGAGCTTTTCCTCCGTTCCCTTTTCATGCGGATTGATAATTTCGGCGGCCCTGCGCTTTCGCTGATGCTTGAGAGTGAGCACAACCCCTTCTCGCTTGAGGAATCCACGCTGAACGCTGAGGACACGTCCGTGGCCGCAGAGGAGGAGCCCGGGGCGTACGTGCCCGATTATTACAACGCCGATGATTTGGGTGATTTTTCTGCTCTGCTCGATCATCTTTCGGATAACTATTCCTCCATGCCCGATACCTTCCTGTATTGCTGGATGCCGACGGTGAATACCGGCGACGCCCTTCCGGCGGCGTACGCTTATCTTTATTACCGTCTGCGCTTCAGTACGCACGCAGAGGCGTTTATCATCTCCTTTGCACGGGCAGAGACGAGCGGAGACATGAGCGGAATGCCTGCAATCCGCCGTCTGATGCAATATATCGATACCGATCGCAGTCTGGAGGTTTCCGAGCCATCGCTTGCGGTGCTTGGTGCGGATGCATGGAGCAGTCTGATAGAGGGCTTTGACGAAAGGGTTCTGCCGCAGATGACGCGGTATGAGGGCGCGCTTTTTGCGCCGACGGGAAGTGCAGTCGGAAAAACGGTCTATTGGCAGTTCGGAACGGCCTACAGCACCCGCGGCTGGTCGGCGGGCAGCTATGTCAACAGCCTTGCCGTTCGCGGCAACGGCAATGCACGTGCACTGGAGGCAGCACTTGACTGTACGGCTGCCTCGGCCGGTGAATATGCCGAAGTAATCTATCGCTTCAGCCCGGGTGAACCGCTCGGTGTTCTCGACCGACTCAGCTTTTCGCTGGCGGTGGAAGGGGACGGTGTTTGGGAAATTTGTGTTTCCTCCGGCAACAGTATTCTTCGCCTCGAGCAGAAAAAGACGGTTAAGGCGGGGGAGCGGGTTACGTTATGCTTCAATACGGCAGCTGCGGGAGATGCGGCGATGGGATATCTCAAGTTGTGTGCAAAGCCGGTTTCCGGCACGGCACAGGCAAAGCTGTGTCTCTACTCGGTAACGGGGGAGAGTGATACGATGAACAGCGCTGCGCTTGACGGGCGTCTGCGCGAGCTGCGCCTGGAGGAGATTTCGGGCGGCAGCGGAGACGCACCGCTCTTCAGCCCCGCATGGATATTCATTCTCTGTGCCGTGGTAATTTTCTCGGCTGCGATTGCCGTGATTCTGGATCGCCGTCAGCGTGAGGAAGTACTGCAGGAAGAAAAACACAAGTCCGATCAATAAAAGATAGGGTGCCATGCATTGCACGGCACCCTTTTTCGGTTTATTCTCCGTAGTTGAAATCGTTAATCCATCGAACGGCAAGTTCAATCCAGCAGCGGACGTGCGGGACGTTCATGACCTCTTTGCCGCAGTCGGTTTCTTCATTGGCGAGCGCGAGTCCGTGAGGTCCCTCGGGGAAGATGTGCAGCTCGTAGGGGATCTTTGCCGCGGTCAGTGCCTCAGCCATCATCAGCGAATTCTGCACGGGAACGGCTTTGTCGGTGAAGGTGTGCCAGATGAAGGCGGGACAGGTGTGCGGACCAACCTGCTTTTCCAGCGAGAAGGCGTCGAGCTCGGGCTCGGTTCCGTCGGTCTTCCTGCCGAGCAGATTGTCAAAGGAGCCGCGATGGGCGTATTTTCCGCCCGAGATGACGGGATAGGCAAGAATCATGCCGGTGGGGCGATTGATTCCCTCGGGCGCGTCACCGAGATAGGGGCGAAGCAGAGGCAGATTCCAGAGTGTGCCGGAAGAGGCAGCAAGATGTCCGCCGGCTGAGAATCCGCAGGTATAGACGTAGCGGGGATCAACGCAGTACTTTTCGGCGTTTTCCCGCACGTATTTTACGGCTAGCGAGATCTGAATCAGCGGCTGATAATCCTTTGCGCCCTCCCTGCAGGTGTAGCGCAGAATGAAGACGTTGAGTCCTGCACCGAGGAAGTGCTTGGCAATCGGTTCAGCCTCGCGCTCCGAGCACATGCTGTATCCGCCGCCGGGGATGACGATGACGGTGCGGCGGGGGGATAACTTGCCGATATGGGTATAAGCATATGCGGTAAGGGTTGCGGCTGTGGGGGCGAGGGTAATGGTTTCATATATCATGGGAGAGGTCCTTTCTTGGAGAAGTTGGTTTAATTTTACCATAGGGAAGGGAACGTGTCAAGGGCTTTCTTAAATCTCTCTATTCGACAATATGTTCCTGCTTTCGGGCAGATACGATTTCGATGCAGGGCGGAGATCACTCCCGACGTTCTGCGCGATTTCGGGTACTTTGTACGGCGGAACAAAAGGCTATCTGACCGGGAACGCGTCAGAGAATTGGACTATGAAATAAAGATGGCAGGTCAAGCGACCTGCCATTAACTTTATATTGCGCGTTCTGACTTAAGCGCGGGTAATCTTACCCGAACGCAGGCAACGCGAACAAACAGCGACGGTTTTCGGAGTGCCGTCTACCAGAGCCTTAACCTTACGGATGTTGGGCTTCCACATTCTGTTCGTCTTTCTGTGCGAGTGGGAGACGTTCTGACCGAACACTACGCCCTTACCGCAAATGCTGC
>JAZODX010000024.1:0-2801 GCA_045597265.1 Eubacteriales bacterium
CGGTCTTCGGCTGATACCGAATCCATGATCATAAGCAAATCCGCCCGATTGAAGGCGTCAAATTCCTTATGCGGCGCTTCGGCAGTATTGATCATACTGATCAGAATATTATTGTCCGTGCTGATTTCGGGGTTTCGGTAATTCTTTCGCAAATGATCCACCGAGACACCGTGGGCAACCAAGAGTATGTATGCCTTGATTTTGTTGGGAGGAAGCTCCATCAGCTTCTCCGCCCGCTCTATGATCCGAATGAAGACCTCCTGAAACACATCTTCACAATCGACGGGAGATCCGGTGTACCGTAAGATGGTGCTAAGCAGCAGCCCTCTGTACTCCTCGTATAACTGCTCCACAAATCGTTGCAGGCGGATCGTCTTTTTTTGATCTATCCATATTTTCGAACCTCTTTTAAATAATTGGTCACGGGATGCATCGTTTGCATATTGCGCTGCAGGCAGATGCTTCGCAAGGCATCTGCTTTTTTTTTTTTCATAATATAAATCGAATAAATGCACCGGTTTGTTGCAATCTTTTTTGCGGTATTTATGGCATTATCAAAAAGTCCCGCCGGGCAAAGCGATACACCGGGAACAATCGTCCCGGTGTTCGCAATTTATTCGATGGTGATATTTCCCAGCTTTCCGTAGCCCGTACCGCCACGTGGAAGGGTTCTGGGATAGTCGGGATTTACGGTCATGGTGATCTCTTTTGTCAGCATCTCCCGTGTTGTTGCCTTGCAATCAGTAAAGGTGATGTTCTTAAAAGAAATATCCTTCACATGGCAGATGGCATCCGGGTCGAACACCTCTCCCCAATCGGCAGGGTCTTCCGAGCCGTTTTTCCAAACGGCAGAAAGCGGGCCGACACTCATAAACTTCATACCGTGTTTTTCAATATCGTCATAGGTGGCCAGCACACGGATATTCTCAAAATGCAGATCGTGGCAATCCGCACAAACATCAAAGATTCCGTTGACCGGCAGGTCGTGGAAGCCGCTGCTGCGGTTTTTATCGATGTCAATGTCCCGGAACCACACATCGTAAATGTTACCGACAGCGCCGGAAACATCGTGGTAGCCCGCAATTTCCGCATTGAAGATGTTCGGCTGGCAATAGAGCTTGAAGGTATACACGCCCGACAAGCGCTGCAGAACGCAACTATGGATGTCACAGTCTACAAAGCAGTTTTCATAAAGCTTTCTGCCCGGCAGCAGACGCAGCTCGTTATTCGTCGTACGATTATCGTGGACATACATTTTTTCGATCGTACCGAAGGTGATGGCCGAAGTATCCCAGTCCCAGGCGTTCAGCGCAACCACATCGTCGCCCATATCCTCCCCGTACAGGTCGCACACTTCACCGTAGGACGCAGGGCCATTGATATGCACGCCGTCTCTGCCGTAGCGGATAAAGGTCAGATCGCTGATGCGAAAACGGCTAATGTTGCCAAGCTGCACCGCATAGTTGATGCCGCCGTTTTTGAATTCCGCGTTTTTAATCACCAGATCCTCAACATTGGTAAAGATCATGATCGACAACGCACCCTTACATTCCGGCTGCATACCGGTGACAAGGCGCTTGTCTTCGCCGTCGGTGTCTTTGAGACCGCCGTCCCAGATACCGCCGTCAACAGAAATGTCCGTATCAAAGTTTTCGTGGAACACAGGGGCGTCTGCGCCGTTTGTGATATGCTCGTTGCGAATCAAGCAGCTGAGGGTATCCGGGATATTGGCGATATGCTGGTATCTATCCAGCTTCAGCCGATTGCCGCTGCGCAGGATGAGCGGCTTTTCCAGATACATACTTTCCCGCTTGTCAATTTTGACGCAGCCGTATTTGTCCAGCGCCGCCTGAATGGCATCGCCGCAGACCGTATAGCCGTTCTTTTGATAAATAAGGCCAGCAAATTCCTCAATGCCGTGCCACTTGTAATCCTCGGGCGTATAGGAAGGAATTTGGGACAGAATTTCCGCTTTTAATGCTTCCATATGCGTTCTCCTTTTATTCAGTAGTTGTCCTCGGTTTGCCGTAAGATATGCGCAATAGTCAATCTTCCAATCTGCGAAGGTTATCGAGGAAATATGCAGCCACGGGGTTTTCAACACGCAGGTCGGCGTTACAGATGATATACTTCTTCCCTTCGTAGGTTTTTTCACCGCAGATGAGAACCTCGTGCCAGCGACCGCTACCGTCCATATTGCCGCCGGTGAGAATCGGTGTGAAGCCTGCGGCTTCAAAGGTATTGCAGCAAATGGGGGTGATCATATCGAGCTTTTCATCATACCAGTAAGAGAAATCCTTGGGCGAGAATTCCTGCACCGCCTTATGACCGGTTTTTCGGCTGGCAAAATGCACCGGCAGCATACCGCAGGGTTTGACACTGACCGTTTCGCCTGCAATCTCGTATTCTCCCGGCTGCAGCATCATAATGAGCTCGTTGTTTGTGATCTGCGCAAGGTCTCTTCTCGGATAAACAACCAGTGTCAAACTGTTGTGGGTCACAACATTGTCTGCTTCATCCAGCAAAATCGCTTTGACCGTGATCTGCTTCTTTTCGTCGGTGGGAAGCTTGAATACGGCATCCGCTCCATACGCAACATCCGAAGCGGGTACAAATACTGCCGTTTCACCCCGCAGACCCTCTGTTTCAAATACGATCTTATAATTCCCTGCCGTGTTCGTATCGTTGCAAATGTAGGCTTCGACACGGATCTCTTCATCTGCAAAGCAGGTAAATCTGTCGGTTCGCAGGGACAGCATTACCGGTTCAAGGGCATCGCGATAAGCAAAGTAGGCAGGCTT
>JAZODX010000025.1:0-5350 GCA_045597265.1 Eubacteriales bacterium
CGGGGCCCGCCGTCGTCACGGGGGCTGCCGTCGTCGCGGGGGCTGCCGTCGTTGCGGGTGCCGCCGTCGTTGCGGGTGCCGCCGTCGTTGCGGGTGCCGCTGTCGTATCGACCTGCGTCGGTTCACTCGGAACAGCGCAGCCGGTTAAGGCAGAGAAAACAAATGAAAGAATAAGGAACAGGGACAGGAAGCGCTTCATAAAATCCTCCGGTTGAAACATTTTCCCTTACGTTATCTATCCAAAGGTGTCAAACCAGTATACACGATTTTTGGAGAAAAGTCAATTCACTCTCCTCCTCTTATACCAAATTTCACACTTCATTCATAGTTTCCCCAAGACAATATTTTCATTTTTTTCCTCATTCCTCTTGCACATTTGACGCAAATCCTGTATAATAACAGTATAAAGCGTATCTGTAGCTTAAATTTTACTAATTGGAGGAATAATTATGGCATTTTGCATCAATTGCGGAAATGAACTTCCGCCGGAAGCCAATGTCTGTCCCAATTGCGGAACCGGAGTTGTTCGGAACGCACAGCAGCCCCCCGCTCCTGCCCCCGCACCGTCAACCGACCATACCAAGGAATTTTCTGCTGACGATATTGAAAACAACAAGATGATGGCAATTTTCTGCTATCTCGGTCTCCTTTTGGTCATTCCGATGCTGGTTTCGCCCGCGAAGGATTCTCCGTTCGTTCGCTTCCATCTCAACCAGGGGCTGATTCTCCTGCTCGCCTACATCGCTTCCTCGATTCTCACCGCGATTCTCGTCGGTGTCGTCGGTGTAATCTTCTGCACGGTCTGCATGATTATGGGAATCGTCAACGCCTGCACCGGAAAAGCAAAAGAGCTTCCGCTGATCGGCCGCTTCCGCTTCCTGAAATAATCTTCTCTCCCGCACCCTCATCGGTGCGGGAATTTTCTTCTTGACATTCCTCGCAATTATGGTATAATGAAGATATGCAGATCAGCCGCCCATTCCTTATATGCGGCTGGTCCTTTATCAATTTTCAAATTAAAGCAGGAGGATCAGTATGGAACTCAAGGGAAGCAAAACCGAAGCCAATCTCGCCGCTGCATTTGCAGGCGAATCGCAGGCACGCAACAAGTATACCTATTATGCATCCAAGGCAAAGAAGGAAGGCTACGAGCAGATTGCCACACTCTTTACCGAAACCGCCGAAAATGAAAAGGAACACGCAAAAATCTGGTTCAAGCTACTTCATGACGGTGCAGTGCCGGATACCATGGCCAATCTCGCCGATGCAGCCGCAGGTGAGCGCTATGAATGGACCGATATGTACGCCACCTTCGCACGCGAAGCACGGGAAGAGGGCTTCGATCACATCGCCTTCCTCTTTGAGGAGGTTGCCAAGATTGAGAAGGAGCATGAGGAGCGCTATCGCAGACTGCTGGCCAACATCGAAGAAGGCATCGTCTTCTCTCGCGACGGCGATAAAATCTGGAAGTGCCGCAACTGCGGTCACATCGTCATCGGCAAAGCGGCTCCGGACGTCTGTCCCGTCTGCGTTCACCCGAAGGCATATTTCGAAATCAAGGCAGAAAACTATTGATTTACTGCAAAATCCCATAAAAAGTTCTCCGTATACCCGGGTATACGGAGAACTTTTTTTCTCTGACGGATGATCGGATTTACGCCTCAAGAAGCGCCAGAATCTGCGACTTCGGGCGGGAACCCGTTTCGCGGCAAACGACCTCTCCGCCGCGGATAACGATCAGCGTCGGAATACTCATGATGCCGAATTGCTCTGCAAGCTCACCCTCTTCATCCACGTTGATCTTGCCGAACACGTATTCGTCATGCTCCTCGGCCAGCTGATCAATCAAGGGAGAAACCATGCGGCAGGGACCGCACCAAGGTGCCCAGAAATCGAGCAATACCGGTTTTTCACTGTTTTTTACTTCTTCAAAATTATCCTTCGTCACGTGAACAACTGCCATTTTTGTCTTCCTTTCTGTTTTGTATGCATAGTATACCCCATGCGCAACCGAAAATCCGGTCGCCGGGGGATTTTTACGGTACGGAGGGATTGATCGTTCCCTTCATTGCCGCACGGCGGTAATCGCTCGGCGACATTCCGGTCTGCTTGGCAAAGGCTCGATTAAAGGTACGCAGGGTGCCAAATCCAACGCGCTCACTGATTTCCGTGATGCTGACACCGGAATGGCGAAGCATGGAGCAGGCCTCCGAGACGCGGAGAGAATTAACGTAATCGTTGAATCGGATCCCCAGACGGTCCGAAAAAAGATGGGAGATATAATATTTGCTGATATGCAGCTCTTCCTCAAGCAGCTCAAGAGAGAGCTCGCGGTTAAAATTCTGTGCGCAATACCCCACCACGCTTCGCAGGGCATGAGAATTGCCAACCTTGTTCTCACTTAAGGTCAGCATACGGAAGAGTTCACCGAAAAAGGTCAGGAATACGCCGTGAAGGATGGTACTGTGAAAGGGGGAGGACGCGTGCTTTGACTCGGCGGCAGCCATCTGCAAAAGTTCGAGCAGGCGAGGATTCCTGTCTGCACGCTTGAGCAGGGCGGTTTCGGGAATCTGCTCGGTAAAGATTCGGCTGAGCTCGGGCATCAGATCGGGAGAAAGAATAAAAAGGATATATCGCTCGGGCCCGCCGGAAATAAATTGATGCAGCTGATTCGGGAATGAGATCAGGACGTCTCCTGCCTCAACCGTATAATGGGTGGAATCAATATACGCATCGACGCTTCCGTCAAGCATATACAAAAGCTCGATATGGTAGTGCAGATGCGGCCGGCATTTCAGGGGCGTTTTCCCCTGCGTCATATCGCGGCAGGTGAAATCGGTCTTCCGATTTTCATACCACGCGTTCATACCGGCGTATTTACCCTGCCGATCAGTGTTCCGTGTCATGTTCACTTTCTCCATCGGCTTCCTCTTCGGGCAAACGGGTAATTTCCGCCGACTCGACCCGACGCTCGGCAATCGAAAGCACACGAATTTCGAGATTCTCGACCTTAACCGTCGGCGTCGTTCCCTCCTCGGGAATTACGCCCAGATGCGCAAAAATCAAGCCACCCAGCGTTGTGTATTCGGTCTCCTCCGGATCAAGCGCAAGGCCAACAACATCGCGCAGAACCTCAAGCGTGCAGTTACCGTTCGCCCGCCAGCAGTTCTCACCGATTGCCTCAATATCCGGCTCTTCCTTAATATCGGTTTCGTCGTAAATATTACCTACGATTTCCTCAAGAAGGTCCTCAAGAGTAATCAAACCCGCCGTGCCGCCGAATTCATCCACTACAATCGCCATATGCTCCTTCTGCCGCTTCATGTCGCGGAACAACACATCAGCGCGAACCGATTCGGGAACGAAATAGGCAGGCATAAGCAGCTCACGCAGGGGACGGGGTGACTCGCTCTGCGCGTTGATGAAGAATGCACGTGCACGCAGAACACCAATCACGTCATCGGCATCCTCACCGCAAACGGGAATACGGGAATAACCGCTTTCCACGATAATCCGACGGATTTCCTCATCAGAATCGTCGGCATACACCACCGTCATATCGGTACGGTGGGTCATGATCTCACCGGCGTGCGTGTTGTTGAATTCAAAAATATTGTCAATCATCTCACGCTCAACCGAATCGATGGTCCCCTTCTCTTCACCGATATCAATCATCAGGCGGATATCCTCCTCGGAAACCGCTTCCTCTTCTTCGTGCGGATTGATACCGAAAAGGCGGAGAACGGCGTTGGTCGAAACCGAAAGGAACCAGACAACGGGCTTCATCACGACCGAAATACCGATAATCACGTCGCAGACACCACGGGCAAGCTTTTCGGGATTGCGCATAGCGATGCGCTTGGGAACAAGCTCGCCGAGAATAAGGGTGAAATACGAGAGAATCAGGGTGATCACGATAACGGCCAGCGTATCAAGCGTCTTTTCCGGAATAAAGGTCACACCGCAGGAGTCCATCAACCATCCGACGATCGGCTCCGAGAAGGTATCGGCGGCAAATGCCGATCCAAGGAAGCCCGCCAGCGTAATGCCAACCTGAATCGTCGACAAAAAGCCGGTCGGCTCGCTGACCATGCGCAGCATTTTGGCGGCCTTCTTGTCTCCCTCCTCCGCCTGCTTGCGCACAATATTTTCATTGAGAGAAATGACCGCGATCTCAGCCGCGGCAAAAAAAGCGTTAAGAAAAATCAGAACAAGCTGCAACAGCAAACCCGATGCCATATGTAAAATAATCTCCTATGCAATATATCATTTTCTTTGATTCGGACAAATACGCGCAAACGCACAAAAAGGCACAGCCTGCCCACGTCCGTCATGGCAAGCCCTGCCTCAATTCATCATCCCGGCGGAATGGCCGAGCGAAGCATTATACGGTGAGAATTGCGCGCACTGCAGAAAAGGAACACACAGGCGCGGGAAATACTGTGATCTTCGGTATCACGGCATAAAGGAGGTTGGTCCAAAATAAAAAACCTGCTTTCTTCTAAAATCCAGTATAGTATATCATATTTTCTCCTTCTTTGCAAGAGAAAAGTGAAATTTTTTTGAGAAGCCTTGCGAAAACCCGAAATATGCGCTATAATGATACCGTTAAGCTAATGATCAAGGAGACAGTTATGTCCAAAAAGACCTCCGCGCTTCCGCGCGTTGCGGCCCTGCACGATCTATCCTGCTTCGGCCGCTGTGCGCTTACCGTCGTTTTGCCCGTACTGGCCGCCATGGGGATTCAGCCCATTCCACTGCCGACCGCGCTGCTCTCTACCCACACCGGCGGATTCACCGATCTGTATTTTGACGATTTGACCGACGAGATGGAAAAAATCTCGGCACATTGGAAAACGCTCAATCTGGATTTCGACGCCATCTATACCGGATTTCTCGGCAGTGCGGAACAGATTGCCGTGGTTGAGCGCTTCATTGCCGATTTTCGCCGCGGGCCGCACGGTGACGCCCTCGTCCTGGTCGACCCCGTAATGGGGGACGACGGTGAGCTTTATTCCACCTATACCGAGGAAATGGTTGACCGTGTGCGTGCGCTCTGCGCCCATGCCGATCTGATCACGCCAAATCTCACCGAAGCCTGCTTTCTCTGCAAGATTCCCTACCGTGATACGGCATCCATGTCTATGCCCGAATGTATCGACTTTACCGAGGAGCTGATGTCAGGTCTGCGCCGGCTCGGTGCGGGCTCCGTCCTCCTGACCGGCCTTCCGCATGAGAACGCCATCAGCGTCGCCGGTGCGGTAAAGGATAAGCACTTTTTCTTCACCCACTCCCGCATCCGTGCGGGCTACCCCGGCACGGGCGACCTTTTTGCGTCGGTGCTTCTCGG
>JAZODX010000026.1:0-13810 GCA_045597265.1 Eubacteriales bacterium
AAAAATGTAGTTCTTCAAGACGGAAGATATCTACCACAGGTAGAAATCCCGGACGCTTGCGTCTGGGGCAAGCATAGCGCGTGGATGTCCACCGCCAAATGGCGGCGCCCACCTCGCACCGTCCCTGCGCTCACGCCGGGACAGAATCGGGCAGAAGCCCGAACCCACTATCCGCAGAGGTATGACGTACAAAGGCTCCCTCCCGGAGGGCGCGACGCGTTAAGAAAATATGCCGGTGGCATATTTTTAGCCAAAGCGGGGAGCAAGCTGTGCATGCGACCCGGGCCGAAGGCGACTGAGGGAGAGCGCGTTACAATAAAGCTTATCAACCCCCAAAAGTCACGCAGGCTCCTTCCACCGCCAACGCGAGAACCCAAAAAACTCATTTCATTCGTTTCGGGGAACCCCGCCGCGGTCCCCCTCCTTCTCGGAGGGAGGCTTTGGAAAGCTACCGCCAATAGAAAAACACCACCAAAGAAAAAATTCTTGGTGGTGTTCGTGCTTTCTCCGCTAAGAATGCAGAGCAGAGGATTCGTCCTTGTCTTAATTTGACGGTTAATCACTAAATGCCACCGCCCTCGGCTTTTCCATCAGCTGTCGGATTTGATTGCCTCGAGTGCGCTGATCTTGGTTGCGCGCACTGCCGGGACGTAACCGGCGAGGAGGCCGATGAGGGTGGAGAAGAGCACGGCGAGAAGCACGAGCCAGACGGGAATTACCGACAGCTCGGTCGTTCCCATGCCCGATACGCCGAGCGCTGTGGCGAGTGATTCTATGTTATTGAAGGCGTAGGAGAGGGCGTAGGAGAGCCCGACGCCGAGTACGCCGCCCATAAATCCGATCATGGATGCTTCATAGAGGAACATCGCCTTGATGGCCCCGATCGGACAGCCGATCGCCTTCATCATACCGATCTCACGGGTGCGCTCGTAAATGCTCATCACCATGGTGTTGGCAATGCTGATGGCGGCAACCAGCAGGGTCATACCGCCGATGCCGGCCAGAACGTACTGAATGGCGGCTTGATTTTCCTGCATGG
Source organism: Eubacteriales bacterium (assembly GCA_045597265.1). Classification (GTDB taxonomy): domain Bacteria; phylum Bacillota; class Clostridia; order Oscillospirales; family CAG-272; genus SIG693. Next base: position 1,040 of record JAZODX010000026.1, read on the forward strand.
CGCGGCGCGTATCCGAGAGGCTGTTGACCGACAGCCCCATTTCCTTCAGCTCTGCCTGAATGGCATCGGCCGCCGCCATGTCACGCGCCTTGATGAAGATCGTTTCGTAGCGGTAGGCCATCGAGTCGGATTCCTTGACGCGATTTGCCTTTTCCTGTTCGAGGATCATGGCGCGCATGGTGTCAATGTGAATAAAATCATACCAGCGGTAATCGCTTTCATTCTCCTCGCTCGTTACCCCCACGCGGGTCAGATAGTGCTTTTTCATTCGGGAATTGCGGGAGGCGGACGTACCGTCGCCGCCCATTCCGCCGTCAAAGCTGTAGCTGAAGGACTGCACGTAGAGATTGGCAGTCAGCACGTCAACCTTCGGTGGCTTCCGCGTACCGTCGGGGTTATAGTATTCGCGGTGATAATTTTTGATTTGCTTGTTCGGATCGCGGAAGTTATATACGCTCTCGGGGCCGAAAATGACAAAGTCGGTATCGTCCGCATTCGGCATGACGCCGCGGTCAAGCGTGATGCCCATGTAGGGAAGCGCCTCGGGATACACACCGTAGAGATTCGAGTAGCTTGTTTGATAGCGCTGCCCCGCGTGAAAGCGGAACTCATAATTCCAGCAGACGAGCAAAGGCGTTGCCGCCTCAACTCCCTCCATCTGCTTGATTTGATTGAAAAGCTCCTCGTTGAGCTCATTTTCGGAGAATTCCCATTCGCCGTCCGGCTTTTGGGTGGAGGTAAAGGTATCGAGACGAATCACCGTCAGGTCTCCCATGCCGGCAATGGTTTCTTCCAGGCTCAGATTCATGCCCACCGTCAGGCTGACCATGACGACGAGCGCCGCACTGCCGACCACCACACCGATGACGGTCAGCAGGGTGCGCATCTTGCGGCGTGCAAGATTGCGCGTGCCCATGGCGATGATATCAAAGATCCGCATCGTCTTCCTCTTGCTTTCTTCTGCGTACACGAATGACGGTCACGGGGATGAGGATAGCGGCGAGAACTACCGCACCGCCGATGGCGATCCAGCCCCAGAGCGGCATTCCGTCCTCGGCGGCAGGGTCAATCGGCATCATGGTTTCGGGGTCAAGGAATCCGCCGGTCATCGGGTCGATGAAGTAGCCGCTTTCCTCGTCGAAAATCGGCTCCATCGGCATTTCCATCATGCTACCGCCCATCGGATTGTTCATCGATTCATTGATGTTGAAGCTGAATTCCTGCGTTTCGGTGAAGGTTTCCCCGTTCGCATCCTCGTAAGTATAGGTCAGCTTGCCCGTGGCAAAGCCGGGGCCGTTCGGGGTGAGATAGAAGTCGTAGGAGAGATGCTTGCCCGCCTCGATATTCCCCGCATAATATTCGGGTGAGTAGCAGGAGAAGCCTTCGCCCTCGACCTTAACGATGACGTTGTAAATGGTCGATTTGCCGAGGTTGCCGAAGGTGGCGGTCAGGTATGCCTCCTCCATCGTGGTGATGTCGGTCAGCGAGGAGATTTCGCCGATGTTGAAGCGAACCTCCTGCTTGACGGGGATAGCAAGCGTTTCGTCGGCACTTTCTCCGGCCGTTCCGGTGGCATTCTTGTATTCGAGATGTACCGAAATTCCGTATGACTTCGGCGCAAGGTCGCCCTTGACGAGCAGATCGATGCTCTGGGTCACGGTTGTTTGCGGGAGAAGCTCCTCGATGAAGAAGGTGTTTGAGGAATTGGCGGGCGTGAAGGCGGTGATACCGTCCCCCGCGGAAGAGGAAACCGTGATTTTGAGATCCTTTGCGGCCGTGGTTTTGGAGGTGTTGCGAAACTGCAGATTGAGGGTGAAGGTCTGTCCGCCGAATACCTCATCGCCGTAGTCGTAGGAGGCGATGATAATCACGGGGACGTCGTTTTGGGGCTGTACGGCGGTGCTTGCCTTGATGACGGTTCCGGTATACTCGTCAAGGACGGTATCGTCGCCCGTCGTGCAGGTCAGGCGGATCGATTTGTAGCCCTCCGTCATACTGTCGGTCGCACAAAGGATGAAGCTGAGCGTGACGCTTCCGCCGGGGGCGAGCGTCTTGATCCGCTGAGATGTGCTGGATTTATAGACGAAGCCGGAATCGGGGGAAATAGAGAAGAAGAGATTTTCCCCGGCACCGCCGATATTCCGCAGCGTGACCGAGAGGGTGAAATCCTCTCCTGCCTTGACTGATTCGGGGATACTCAGGCTCGTGACCTCAAGCACGGGCTTATCCCGCTCGCTGATGTACACGCCGTTGTCCTGCGTAACCGTTTCCCGCTCGGTGACGCCGCGGGTGGCATAGACGCATTCTGCCGTAAAGAGGCAGTAGCTTGCCGCCGAATCAATGGGGGCGGCATACTCCACCGAGAGGGTTGCGGTTCCGTTCGGCTCCAGCGTCGGTATCGTTAGCTTGGATGCGCTTTTCGTGTGCAGGCCGCCCTCCTGACTCAGCGAAAGGGTGAGCGATTCGGCCGTGCGGTCGGATACGTTCTGCACGGTGACGTTGACGTAGAAGGATTCACCGGCCTTGACCTTCTCGGGAATCGAGAAGTCAATGATGCGGACGTCGGCAGGAAGGGTGGCAGGCGAGGCTTCGATGTTGAGCAGCATATAGAAATCGCGGCTGATCGTTTTGCCTGCGGGATTGAGATAGCTGACGGTCGCCTTGATCTGACGGCTTCCTGCTGCAGTACCGGGCACGGCCTTGAGATTGAAGGATGCACGTGCCGTGCCGTTGGGGAGCAGATCAAGGGTTTTGGTTCCGGTGTCGTCGTGGAAATAACAGTCGGGGGCGTCAAGCGAGACGGTGACGCCGTCGAGCGCGTATGCGGTCAAATTTTTCAGGGTGAGCGATGCCGTGAAGGTATCACCGGCCGCCACGCGGTCGGGAATCTCGCGGCGGGTGATCGAGAAAACGTCACGGTCGGTCAAGGCCTCGTATTTGGGGTTGACCACGGTGACGGGGACCTCAAGGCTCAGCGTGTATGCGGTGGGCGTCTGGCTGAGCGAGCCGCCGGTTGGACTGTTCGGGTCGGCGGTGAAGGTATACACGTTATAGGTGACCGTAATCCGGGCGTTGAAATTGACGGGGCGGACGTCCTCCGTCACCGATACGGCAAAATTACCCTGTACACTGCGGCCGCTGGGGAACTGGCCGTAGGGAATATAGCTTTCGCCGAGCAGGGAAATCCCCTCGACATCGATCGGCTCGAGCGCGGCCGCGACGTTTGCGATGAGGCCGGGCGCGGCGCCGATGCCGGATCCCGGGATATATCCCATTCCGGGGGAATAGATTACGCTGGGATAGGTGATGGAAAAGGGTATGTACCCCGTGCTTCCGGCCGTAAGGGTGGCCCCTGCCGAGGATGCGGACAGATAATGGGAGGTCGGTGAGGCGAAGGCGGGAAGCAGGATGCTGACGGTAAGCAGTACGGACAGCAGAAGAGCGGCGAAAAGTTTAGTCGTTTTGATCATGAGTTTCCCTTTCTTGACGTGATACGGGTGATTCGGCGGAGGGGGCAGACGGTTGGGGCGGGGTATCGTGTCCGACTCGGGTATCGCTCTCGATCCGTCCGTCGAGCAGGAAGAGGATACGGTCGGCGTAATCGGCAATTTCGCGGTCGTGTGTGACGATGATCAGCGTCTGATTATGCTCGCGGGCGATGGCGGTGATCATTTCCATAACCTCGACGGTCGTTTTGGAGTCAAGGTTTCCGGTCGGCTCGTCGGCGAACACGATGGGTGGGTGCGTAACGTAGGCGCGCGCAATGCCAACCCGCTGCTGCTGGCCGCCGGACATTTGGTTGGGGCGGTGGCGGAGATGTCCGCCCAGTCCGACGGCACGGAGCATTTTCCGCGCGGCGGCCTCGCGCTTGCGGCGCGGCACGCGGCGGAAGGTCAGCGGGAGCGCGACGTTCTCGAGTGCGTTGAGTGAGCCGAGCAGGTTATAGGACTGAAAGATAAAGCCGATTTTCTCCCGACGGAAGCGGGAGAGCTGTTTTTCGGTGGCACGGGCGATATCGGTGCCGAGAATGCTGACCGTACCGCGCGTGGGACGCTCAAGTCCTGCCAGCATATTCAGCAGGGTTGATTTGCCCGATCCCGACGTGCCGAGAATACAGCAAATCTCTCCCTGTGCAATTTCAAGATCGATATTGTCAAGTGCAATCACGCGCTCAGTGCCAATGCGGTAAACCTTGCGCAGATTCTGCACTCGGATGATCGGATCCATTCTGTCACCTGCCTTTGGGAATTTTATACTATAGGTATAAAGAATAGACGTAACGTACGTCTTTTTGTTCCATGATAATTTGCTCACGGTGGATGGACCGTATGGGAACAAAATTCGTTTTTTTCCGTCTTATCCGTATCCGATGTTTGTATCTGTATGAGGAAAGGATCTGTTTTGAATGAATAAAACCAGCGGAAGGCGGAAGGGTGTGATTGCGGCGGCCGTGGCAGGAGGTATCCTTTGCCTTCTTTGCACGCTTTATCTGATCGTTGCCTTCTCGCCGATTCCCTTTGTGCGCCATTGGCGGAATATCTGGATTGAAACGGCGATGACCACCGGGGAGCACGCATGGCTTGCTACCGCCTTTTTCCCGGAGAGCGTTGTTGACGAGGTGATGGCGGGGCTTGTCAATCCGGGTGAGGAAGCGGGGGGGATTGAATATCTCGAAACCAAGCCGCCCGAGACGCATCTCCCGCCCGAAACACAGATGCCCGACACCGAGCCACCCGTCCCCGAGACGACGGTCGCGTCCGAGACGACGGCGGCGCCTGCCGAACCCGAGCAGCCTGCCGATATTCTCGGTCAGGCCTCACTCGTCGTCGGTCAGCCCGACTACGCGGGCTATACCGTCACCGTGAATGATATTGAGGAAGGACTCTATATTGCCGAGGTGAAGGGGGAGGGCTATTGGGGGCTGGCTATGCTCATTGACGATCCCGCGCGGGTTTTCGTCGGGCATACCACCCTGCCGAATGAGGGCCTGCGCATTCCCTATATGCTCAAGGCGCACGGCGCGATTGCCGGAATCAACGCCAGCGGCTTCAATGATCTCGGCGGCGAGGGAAACGGTGCTCAGCCGATGGGAAAGAGCTGCTCAAACGGTCAGCTTTGGGGCGATTACAGCAATTTTTACAGTTCAATCGTACTCACCGAATCGAATCGGCTGGTGGTCGGTTTCCTTAACGATTGGGAAAAATACAACATCCGCGACGGCGCGCAGTTTTCTCCCGTTTTGATTGCCAACGGCAAGCAAATGGTGACCGGCTCTGCCGGCTGGGGACTCCAGCCCCGAACCGCCATCGGTCAGCGTGAGGACGGGGTCATTATCTTCCTTGTCGTTGACGGCCGTGACGTTACCCACAGCATCGGCATCACGGTTGGGGAAATGGCTGAAATCATGAAGAAATACGGTGCGGTTAACGCGGCCTGCTGTGACGGTGGATCAAGCTGCGTGCTGGCCTATCGCGGTGAGGTGCTCAACAAAAACACCTCGCTCAACCCCACCCTCGGCCGACGCCTGCCCAACGCCTTTCTCGTCAGACCCAAATCAAGTGCATCCTGAAATCATCCCCTCTCCACGGCAGAGGGGGATAGGGGGAGAGGGCTCCTTTTTCAAAAGGCGCCCTCTCCCCCATCCGTTGCTCTTCCTATCGACTGAACACCAGGCCGTCAAAGGTGGCGGTCGGGTTTTGCGGTGCGGTTCCCCCGGCGGGATGACAATAGACGGCACCTGCCGTCGGATCGACGCCGCGCAGAGCGGCTGAGGCAGCACGAAGCGAGCGTGCGGGAATCTCCCCGCGGGCGATGCGCAGCCCTGCGTCACCGATTACGGCACCGAGATCTGCGGGGAAATGCGGGTCTGTGCGGCGGTTGAGCAGCATGGCGGCATAGGCGGTTTGCGCCGCATAGCTGCGGTCGCCGACCTCTGCGGCAAGGACGCGGGCAAGCAGCTCGAGCGTGAGATCGTCGGAGAAGGCGCACAGGGTCAGATCAAGTGAGACGGCGATTGCTCCGGCCGGTTCCTCCCACATCTCGGTCGGAACGGGATGCGTCGGGGGGGGAGCGGGCAATGCGCCGAGCAGTATGATCAAAAGCAGAGACGCCGAGCAGAGACAGCGAAGCATACAGTACAAATCCTTGGGCAGGGTAAATTGCGTATACGGGCGCATGACGCATCCTCCGTTTTTCGTGATGAAGCTATTTTGCGCCGATTCCGGTCGATTTATGGCTGACGAATCCTGGCAGCCTCGCCTGTTTTTCGCTTTGTACGCGCATGCGATACGCGGCAGCATGCGAAAAAGTCTCCCGTTCCCTCTTGAAAAAAAGCGGGGACGGGTGTATAATATTAGAATAATGACGAAAAATCAAGGGAGACATCGCATGAAACCGACGAAAAATAACCATATGCTCGATTTGCTGGCCCTGCAGAAGCAGTTTATCCTCAATCATCTGCGTGAGGGCGATCGGGCGGTCGATTTTACCATGGGAAACGGGCACGATACCGCATTTCTGTCGAAGGCCGTCGGAGAGACGGGCGAGGTCTTTGCCTTTGATATTCAGCCGGAAGCGCTGGAATCAAGCAGAAAAACGCTTGCGGCAGAGGGCTGTCCCGAAAATTATACCCTGATCTGCGCCTCGCATCACCGCGTGTGCGAATTTGTGGAAGGGCCGATCCGCGCCGGAATGTTCAATCTCGGCTATCTGCCGGGCGGTGATAAATCGCTGACCACGATGCGGGAAACCACCATGCCTGCAGTAGAGGCAGCCATCTCTCTGCTCGGCGAGGACAGCATCCTCCTCATCGCCGTTTATCCGGGGCACGCTGAGGGAGAGGAAGAGGGCAAGATGCTCTCGGCCTATTTTTCAACGCTTGACCGCCGCAAAATCTGCGTCACGCAGATCAAAATTATGAACTCACCGACCTCACCCTTTTTCTTCGTTCTCGAAACCAAGTAAGATACGGATATCTTTTTCGCCCTTTGAAAGGAGTCATCCATGAATCAATCCAACCGTCCCCCAAGATCCGCACTGACCCCCGAGCAGGAGCGTCGGCGCGCTGAGTGGACGCAGTACGCTGCCGAGGAGGAGGCCCGTCGGCGCGCGGCAGCAGAAGCCCGTCGCCGTGCAGAGGCCGAGCGAACCCGCCGCGAGGAAAAGGCGCGCCGTGCCCGCCGTGCCGAAGCGGGACGTCTGTTTGTCAATCGCTTCCTGGCTTATCTCATTATGCTCGCGCTGATTTTGCTTGCGATCGGAGCAATCTTCGTCATTTCCCTGCATCGCACCGATGAAGCACCCGAGGTGCCGAAAAGCCTTTCGTACGCCATCGGTCAAACGGATGAGGGAACGGGAGAGACTGCCCGCCCCCCGCTCAGCTTTTCCTTTGCCTATGCCGACGCCGTGCGCGGCGGCGTGACCTATCTGCCGATGGCGGCACTCGTCGAGCTGCTTGATCTGACGGTGACGGGGACGGCTGACGTGCAGAAGTTTTCGACGGCGGCAGGAGAGTACGTTCGCTTTACGGCAAACAGTGTAACGGCTGAAGTGAACGGTGAGCCGCAGCTGCTCGACGGTGCTGCCTTCCTTGCTCCCGTGAATGGCAGCGAGACGCTCTGGATTCCCCTTTCCTTCGTTGCCGATTGGGTGCAGGGGGTGACGGTGGAGCAGAACGCTGAGACGGCAGAGATTACCGTCAAGTCGGTTCCCGACGTGCCGGTTGCCTTTCTGATCAAAGGGGGCGCCCCCCTCAACGGCATCGATGAAAAGGAGGAGTTCGGCAATACGCCGGCGATTGCCTTTACCGCCGATCTTTCAGCTTACGAGCAATATATGAATCCGACCGACCGTGACGCTTATCTGACGCTGATCAACGTCGGGCACAAGCTTGCATCCGACTATATTCCCCCCGATCTGATCAATATTGCCGATACCCGCCGCGACGGGCGCAATATCCAGCAGATGCGGGAATATGCGGCAAAGGCACTTGAGGCCTTCTTTATTGAAATGCGCGCCTGCGGGATCAGTGACGTTTCGGTGACGAGCGCATACCGCGCCTACAGCTATCAGGTACAGCTGTTTGAGCAGCGCGTTGATATGTATCCCTCACTCAGCCGAGCCGAGGCCGAGGCCCGGGCGGCAACCGTCGTCGCAATTCCTGGCTCAAGCGAGCATCAGAGCGGACTTTGCATCGATATGCACAATCTCCCCTCCGCCGATATTTCCTTTGCCAAAACCGCTTCCTTCAAATGGGTTTCGGAAAATGCCCATAAGTTTGGCTTTATCCTCCGTTTCCCCGCTGATAAGACCGAGATCACCGGGATCAGCTACGAGCCGTGGCATTACCGCTACGTCGGCCGCTACCATGCAACCCGTATCTACGAGAGCGGACTTTGCCTTGAGGAATACGTGGAAAAGTACGGTTATCTCGGATCAATGTCATGAACCTAAGCAAACATGGCTGTCAATATCCACGAAAATTTTCTTGTAGGGGCGTTCTTTGCACGCCCCTATCTCGTGCAATATGACCAATGTTACGTCTTAAGTGAATGACATTGCATCTCGGATAAATTCCTTTTTTCGTCAATTGGGGTTGACAAATCTGCTGCAGCGTGGTATAATGTCCCCGTCGCACAGGAATAGAATAAGCAAACAGGGGTGCTGATGCAGATCGGCTGAGACGGGCGAATCCCGAACCCTCTAACCTGATTCGGATAATACCGGCGTAGGGAGTTTTGACGGAGCAATTGGCCTTCGATACGAACCGCACGGGAATTCCCGTGCGGTTAAATTTTTATCGGAGGTGGTTTTTATGAAAAAAACCAAAACGCAACGTCTCGTCCTGACGGCCATGATGCTGGCTGTCGCCGCCGTACTGGCACTGCTCTGCCAGTTCATCCCCTTCCTTAACCAGGCCTTCGGGGGAGGCTTTACCGTGGCCAGCATGCTGCCCATCGTCATCGTGGCCTATATGTTCGGCACGCGCTGGGGGCTCTTTGCGGGGCTCGTCTATGCCGTTCTGCAGATGCTGATGGGCTATTCCACCGTGTCGGCCTTCTTCATACCGGGCAGTGATGGCTACATGATTCTCTGGCAGGCGATTCTCGTTATTCTCATCGACTACATCATTGCCTATTCGGTGCTTGGCTTCGGCGGCATTTTCCGTGAGCGTCTCGGCAAAACACCCGCACTCTGCCTTGGCTGTGTCGTCGCGCTCGGTTTGCGCTATCTTGCTCATATCGTGTCGGGTGCGATTTTCTTCGGTCAATGGGCAGAATGGTTCTTCTCGGAGAGGGGAGCGTTCGGCGAGGCAATTCTCGGCACCTTCTCGGGCGCGTCGCTGTCGGTCGTCTATTCGATCGTTTATAACGGAATGTACATGATTCCCGAGATTGTCGTGACCACCGTGATTGCCGCAGTCGTTGCACAGCTGCCGCAGATTGCGGTCTGCCGCGTGGAAAAGTAAAAAAACGATGCATGGATGTCGTGCGGAAGGGTGCGGCATCCATGTTTTTCGGGCAAAAAAACTTTTTTTGTAAAATTTTAAAAAGTACTTGACAAACGAATTTGCAAGTGCTATAATATATGACGTTAATCCTAAGACAGCAGGTTCCCGTAAAAGCGTTCGTGCTTTCCTGCCGAGGAGCGACCTTCTTTCATGACGAATATCATGTGTGGTCTTTCTTCGGGGGCGGCTTGCCGTGCGGGAGAAAGATTTTTTTATTTTCACAATTGGGAGGTGAAATCATGCCCAGCAAAGCTATACTCGAACAAAAGCAGAAAGCCGTTGCTGATCTGGCCGAAAAGATGAGAAATGCCGCTTCCGGTGTTCTCGTTAACTACCAGGGCATCACGGTTGAAGATGACACCAAGATGCGTGCTGCTCTCCGCAAAGCCGGTGTACAGTACATGGTCGTCAAGAACAGCCTGACCGGCCGCGCATGCGACGAAGTCGGTTACGGTGAAATGAAGAAGCATCTGGTCGGCATGACCGCGATTGCAATCAGCGGTGAAGACCCGATCGCTCCTGCAAAGGTTCTCAAGGAGTATTCTGAGAAGGTTGAGTCCTTCAAGATTCTCGCAGGCTTCCTCGACGGCGCAGTCGTTGATGAGAAGACTGTAAATGAGCTTGCAGACATTCCGTCCAAGGAAGTTCTTATTGCCAAGATGCTCGGAAGCCTGCAGTCCCCTCTGTACGGACTGGCTTACGTACTTCAGGCAAAGATCGACAAGGAAAATGGCGGCGACGCTGCCGAAGCACCCGCAGAAGCGTAAATCCCGCTCTGCACCAAACGCTCAGGCCATTGCCTGAATCATATTTCATTTTATACAGGAGGATATTATCATGGCTACTGAAAAGACCACTGCTATTTTAGATCAGATCAAAACCCTTACCATTCTTGAACTTGCTGACCTCGTTAAGGCTCTCGAGGAAGAGTTCGGCGTATCCGCTGCTCCCGTTGCTGCTGTTGCAGTTGCAGGTGCTGCTGCTCCCGCTGCTGAGGAGAAGACTGAGTTCGACGTTATCCTTGCAAGCTTCGGCGCAAAGAAGCTCGACGTTATCAAGGTTGTCCGCGAGATCACCGGTCTCGGCCTGAAGGATGCCAAGGATCTCGTAGAGGGCGCTCCGAAGACCCTCAAGGAAGGCGTTTCCAAGGACGAAGCAGAAGAGATCAAGAAGAAGCTGGAAGAGGCAGGCGCTTCTGTCGAGCTGAAGTAATTCGCTTCCCAACTTCATACCTAAAACACCGATTAAAGTCTGTCTTTCGGGTCAATAATAAAAGCAGCCGTTCAGGCTGCTTTTATTTTTATCTCCATTTTCTTTTATATTCCCACGCGGATGCTCTTTTGGTTTCACCGTCGGAAAGGACAGTGGGGTAACCTTGCTAAACTACGACTGTTTTCAAAAACCAAGAGAAATATACTGCAGAACCATTGACAAAGTTATTGATGTGTGATAAAATTGTTTTGAAAACTACATTTAAAAGTTTTGAGAGGTAATTTTAATGTCGAAGTCAGTGAAAAAGGTGGTTGTATGGGGAGATTCGGTTGCGAAGGGTGTTGTTTACGACGAAGCGCGGGCGCGTTACGTTCTGGCGCCGACAACGGCAGCGGCCATCGTCGGCGAGAAATTGGGCATCGAGGTAATCAACCGTTCCCGTATGGGGGCGACGGTTGCCGAGGGGGAGCGGATGATGGCGCAGGATCTCGGCCGCGGGCTCACCGCAGATATGGCAATTATCGAATACGGCGGCAATGATTGCGACTTTGATTGGCGTGCGATCAGCGCCGCACCCGAGGCTGTCCACACGCCGAAAACGCCGGCACCGATTTTTGTCGAGAAGCTTCGCGGGATGGTCAGGACCGTGGGGGCGGCAGGAATGGAGCCGGTATTGGTTACTCTGCCGCCCATCGTATCGTCGCGCTATTTTCGGTTTATCTCGAGCGGGCTTGTCCCGGAGAATATCCTGCGCTGGCTTGGCGATATGGATCATATCTACCGATATCATGAGCGCTATTCGGCGATGATTGCTTCGATTGCCCGGGAATGTGGCTGTCGTCTGCTCGATTTGCGTGCGGATTTTCTCTCGCTTTGGCATGCAGAGACACTTTTTTGCCTGGATGGAATTCATCCGAATGCTGCGGGACAGACGTTTATGGGAGAGGCGATCGTTCGAGCAATCGAATGAGAATTGTGCATAATCACTAAAAAGCTTCGGCGAGATTGTGCGGATATACAAAACTTGAAATAATTCTGATAAACTATTGACAAGGAAAAACAAATGTGCTATACTGTAATCGGAAAGCAGAAGGGTACCAAGCGGGTAGCCGAAGCTGACCGGGCGAAAAGGAGAAGGCACACCAATGGGCCATACAATCCTTACCCCTGTGATCTGCCGATAAGTTGCTCAATCCCCGTCCCGGAAAGGGATAAATGAAGAATCAGGTAAGCCGGAAGCAGCAGATCCGAATGAAACCGCGAACAGCCGAACGGTTCGTGTGATCTCCCCGGGGTGAGATCGGATAAGCCGCCTGCCCGAACGGGAGGCAGGTTAATGAAAAACGCGATTTCGCTGACAAAATCGCCGCGAGACCCGCAATATGGGACGAGTCGCTGACCTGCTTTTGATGACAGGGGTGGGTATGAAATATGACTACGGTAATCCGTTCACGGGAAAAACGCCGTCTCGGTCGGCCGGGACAAAACAACTTTAAATAAGAACGAAACAAGATAACGGTCCAATTGATACGACCGTTGGGCGAAGTATGATAATGGGTCATCCGTTCCGGTTGAAAAGGGACGGAAAAAAGACGAAACGGAAAATTCGTCGAGCCGTGCAGAAGAAGATATATTTCATACGAGCTGAACAAATAAATCGAACAAAAGGCAAGAGGAGAAATCGTGAGATTTCTCCTCTTTTTCTTGCCCATCTCTCCGGGGACGGCGTCCTTGACGATTCGTATGCGGCGCGTATATCCCTCACGATATCTGATCGCTTGGCGGCGTGCGGCGAAACGTCGCCCCAAAGGCAAATTTGTCCCCTGCCACTTTCGTGCGGTGCGAAGCGTGCGCTTTCGCCGCTTCCTCTCCGTAACGCTCTGCTATGTGCCGGGGTGGACGCAGGTACTGCGCTTTGCGCGCACCGGCAATAAAGGTATACTTTTATTTCCACTTTAGATAGTAGCGTGACATTTCAGTAAGCCTTCTCCAGCGGAGAAGGTGCCCCGAAGGGGCGGATGAGGAGAGCATCCTCAGTACTGCACATATGG
>JAZODX010000027.1:0-5169 GCA_045597265.1 Eubacteriales bacterium
TGTGCAGTACGCTGACCATATGTGCAGTACTGAGGATGCTCTCCTCATCCGCCCCTTCGGGGCACCTTCTCCGCTGGAGAAGGCTTACTGAAATGTCACGCTACTATCTAAAGTGGAAATAAAAGTATGCTTTTATTGCCACTACGCAAAGCCTCGCCCTTCGGGAGAGGTGGCACGGTGAAGCCGTGACGGAGAAGGAGCCACGTATCAAAGAGTGCCCCTCTCAGTCACCTTCGGTGACAGCTCCCCCAGAGGGGGAGCCTTGTTCGGAGGCGGCAATCAACCTATACCCTTTCTGCCATTCTCGGCGGTGAGGGAAAGCGATCTCTTTTTTACATATCGATAAACATTCCTCGTTCAAAAGAAATTTTCTCCCTTTCCGCCGTTTGACAAAATCTGCATTGCCGGTCGGCTATAATAAGGACAAAGGTGGTGGGGATGATGCCTGTCGTATACGCCGACGTGCTTTGGCTGATTGACTTCAGCATGGATTTGCTTTCGCTTGGCCTGGCAGGACGCATGACTGAGCGGCCTGCCAGAGGCTGGCGGCTCTGCGCGGCGGCGGCGCTCGGCGGGATATGGTCCGTCCTTGCGCTGATCCGGGATATCTCGGGGATAGGTGGGCTTCTGCTTGACTTGCTTGCTGCGGTTGGTATGGTTGCGCTTGCCTTCGGGCGGATGTCTCCGTTCCGCTTTTGGGCGACGGTCGGCAGCTTCTTTCTCGTTTCTCTCCTGCTTGGCGGAAGCATGACGGCGCTGAGCCATCTGCTTGAGGGTTTGCGCACCTCTGCCTCGCCCGCACAGGGCGGCGGTTTTGCTCTGCTTGCATTGGCAGGCGCCGGAATAACCCGGTGCGGTGCGCATCTTCGGCGGAGGCTTTCCCCTCGCTGTGCGACGGTTGAGCTTCGGTACGGTACACGGAAAATTTTGCTTGAAGCACTCGTCGACAGCGGAAATCTCCTACGGGATCCGGTGTCGGGACGCGGAGTGATTTTCGTCTCCCCGAGCCGACTGCGTGAGCTGCTTGACGAGCCGATCGGGACGTTACTCTGTGAACAAAGCCTTGACGCGCTGACCGTCCTTCCGCGCGAGATATGCCGACGGTTTTGTTTGCTTCCTTCCGCTGAGACGGTGCAGGGGAAGAGAACGCTTATCGCTTTTCGCCCCGATGCCGTGCTGGTGAACCGAGAGCCTGTGTCCGCTTTACTCTGCCCGGCTCTCTCAGGCCCCGAGGGGGAATATGCCGCCATTATCCCGACGGCATACGTCAGCGAGACGCTGAAAATACCGATACATATAGGAAAGAAGAGATGAATATGCAAATGCTTTTGATTCGTACGCGGGATATACTGTCGCGTGCAATGCATGTTTTTTTCCCCCATCAGCGCGGGATTTATTATATCAACGGAGCGGACATTCTGCCGGCTCCCCTCTCACCGCCGGACGAGGCGGAGGCAATTGCCCGTCTGGCCGATGCGGATGACGAGGCCTGCCGTGCGACACTGGTTGAGCACAATCTTCGTCTGGTCGTCTATATTGCAAAAAAATTTGAAAGCACGGGGATCGGGATAGAGGATTTGGTTTCCATCGGCACTATTGGGCTCATTAAGGCGATCAATACCTTTCGTGCCGATAAAAACATCAAGCTTGCGACCTATGCGTCACGCTGCATTGAAAATGAAATTCTGATGCATATCCGAAAGACCTCGGGGCAGCGCTGTGAAATGTCAATCGACGAACCGCTCAACGTCGATTGGGACGGGAACGAGCTCTTGCTTTCCGATATTCTCGGCTCGGATGAGGATACCGTCTGCCGAGATATTGAGGCTGATGAGGATCGGCGGACCATTCGCCGGGCCGTCTCTCACCTTGAGGGGCGCGAGAGGGAGATAATCGAGCTGCGCTACGGTCTATGCGGCGGGCGGGAGCTGACACAGAAAGAGGTTGCTGACCGAATGGGGATATCCCAGTCCTATATCTCGCGATTGGAAAAAAAGATTATTGCCCGCCTCCGCGAGGAGATTGTCGGACGGGTATAGACGAACGTCGGGACGGCTGCACGGTGCGCGGTTCGTCCCGACGTTTTCTGAATATTTTCGGTTAGGATACCTATCTCAGGGGAAGAATAGACGGTAGTCCTCTCGCTCGCAGAGGCGAAAATGAGAAAAAAATCTTTGTTTCTCCGAAAATTACTTGCGAAAAAAATAAAATTGTGATATAATAAATTTACACAAAAAATATTTTATGCGTGCAGAGTTTGTTTGGCATTTTGCATCTTGATCCGAATAATTAATCTGCGAATGCCTTTGTGCGGAGCGGCATCGCTTCGGCTCGCCGTGCATAGAATGTTTCGTTATCATGTGTAAGGAAGGGACGTGTTGCAGATGCAGAGAATCAATTCCGAGAACCAAAGCTCTGCCGGAGAGAATGCGGCGGCCTATTACTTTCATCAGGGAACCAATTATCGCGCATACGATTATATGGGGGTTCACGCCGAGCAGCTTGACGGCACGTGGCGATATACCTTCCGCGTTTGGGCGTACCGTGCCGATGCAGTAGAGGTTGCCGGCGATTTCAACGGCTGGGGGGCTTTGCCGATGACGCGGATTACCGACGGCGGTATCTGGGAGGCAGTGCTGTGTACCGAAGCCTCCCTGTGCGGTGCGCGGTATAAGTACCGCGTGATCTCCCCGGCAGGAACGCACCTGAAGGCAGATCCTTACGCAAGAGAAGGGGAGTGGGGAATGCAGACCGCATCGGTTATTCCCGACGATACACCCTTTGCCTGGGGGGACGCGGCCTGGATGCAGGCGCGTAAGTCGCCCTTTTCCTCACCGGATAGCTTCTATCCCGCCCCGATGCACATCTATGAAATGCATCTCGGCTCGTGGATGACGAGAAACGGAGAGTCTACGGCAGATAACGGAGGGGCATACCTCAATTACCGCGAAATTGCCGATGAGCTTGTCTCCTATTTGCGCCAGATGCATTACACGCACGTGGAGTTTATGCCGATTACTGAATTCCCCTACGACGGCTCGTGGGGCTATCAGTGCTGCGGATATTTCTCCCCAACCTCGCGCTTCGGCTCTCCTGCCGATCTGCGCTATCTGATTGACAGCCTGCATAAAAACAATATCGGGGTAATTCTCGATTGGGTGCCTGCCCATTTCCCCAAGGACGAGCACGGACTCTACGCCTTTGACGGCTATCCGATGTACGAGTATCAGGGATGGGATCGGATGGAAAACGAGGGCTGGGGAACCCGCTATTTCGACGTAGGGCGGAATGAGGTGCAAAGCTTCCTCGTTTCCTCTGCACTCTATTGGCTGCGGGAATATCACGTTGACGGTCTGCGCACCGACGCGGTGGCCTCTATGCTGTATCTCGATTACGATCGCCGCCCCGGAGAATGGGTGCCCAATGCGTACGGCGGCAATCAGAACCTTGAAGCGGTTGCCTTCTTTCAGAAGCTCAACGGGACGGTGTTCGGTGAATTTCCGGACGTGCTGATGATCGCAGAGGAGTCTACCGCATGGGGGAAGGTAACGCATCCCGTGTCAGACGGAGGGCTTGGCTTCAATTTCAAATGGAATATGGGCTGGGCAAACGATATCTACGATTACGTCGCGACCGATCCCTTCTTCCGTAAGTACAAGCATGAGAAGCTGACCTTCTCGATGATGTACGCCTTTGACGAAAATTATATCCTTCCCGTGTCGCACGATGAGGTCGTGCACGGAAAGAAATCACTGCTTGACAAGATGTTTGGCAGCTATGAGGAAAAGTTCGCTGCACTCCGTACCTTCTTTGCCTTTCAGATGACCCATCCGGGCAAGAAGATGACCTTTATGGGCAGTGAGTACGGCCAGTTCAGAGAGTGGGACTATGAAAACCAGCTCGAGTGGTTCATGACCGATTATGAAATGCACCGCAAGACGCAGCATTTCGTCGCGGCACTCAATCGGTTTTATCTGGAAACCCCTGCGCTTTGGGAAATTGATGACAGCTGGGAGGGTTTCCGCTGGATCAATCCCGATGACCGAGACAACAACGTCATCAGCTTCCGTCGGTTTGACCGCCGTGGCGGTGAGCTGGTTGTCGTGCTCAATTTCGGGCCTGTTGAACGCCCCGGCTACGCCCTGTATCTGACTGACGGAAAGCCCTATTATACGCCGGTTTTCTCGACTGACGAATCCCGCTTCGGCGGCGGAGGTCGCGTCGTCCCCTCACGCATCGAGGCCGAACGGGAGGGAGACGGCCGCAAGCTTATCGTTGATCTTCCCCCCTATTCGGCACTTCTGCTTATTCCCGGAATATCTTCCGTTACCCTGCCTTCGGCAGAGAACGGAATTTGATCGCGCCTTGCGTGACCGCAAAATATCAGTGAAAGGAAGCTTCGGACGGAGATCCGAAGCAGGGCAATCTTATGTACAAGAAGAAAGAATGTGTCGCAATGCTTCTTGCCGGCGGGCAGGGAAGCAGACTTTATACGCTGACCGAGCGTGTTGCCAAACCTGCGGTGCCCTTCGGCGGCAAATACCGAATCATTGACTTTCCCCTTTCCAACTGCGTGCATTCGGGGATTAACACCGTCGGCGTTCTGACACAGTATCAGCCCCTCGTGCTCAATGAATATATCGGCAACGGACAGCCCTGGGATCTCGACCGGAACTGGGGCGGCGTGATGGTGCTCCCGCCTTATCAGGGCAAGAAGGGCGGAGATTGGTATCGCGGCACAGCGAACGCCATTTATCAGAATCTCAACTTTATCCGTCGTTATGACCCCGATTACGTTCTCGTGCTCTCGGGTGACCATATTTACAATATGGATTACAGTAAGATGTTAGCGGCACACAAGCAAAAGGGCGCGGATGCGACCATTGCGGTAATTGAGGTTCCTCTCGCTGAGGCAAGCCGATTCGGTATCATGAATACCGACGACGATCTGCGGATTGTCGAATTTGAAGAAAAGCCTCCGGTTCCGAAGAGCACGAAGGCGTCAATGGGTATTTACATTTTCAATACCGACGTGCTGACCGATTATCTGATTCGGGACGAGGCGGATGAAAAGTCCTCCAAGGACTTTGGTAAGAACGTTATCCCCGCCATGCTGGAGGACGGATTGAAAATGTATGCCTATCCCTTCGAGGGATATTGGAAGGACGT
>JAZODX010000028.1:0-13385 GCA_045597265.1 Eubacteriales bacterium
GTCCACAACCACCTTGATGGGATTCTGTACCGCAATGCGGCGGGGAGCGGTTTCATTGAGCTCCTCACGGATGCAGTGCTCAAGCAGACCGATATCGACCATCGAGTTCGACTTCGATACACCGATACGGCCGCAGAAATCGAGGATGGAGTCCGGCGTGTAGCCGCGGCGGCGCAGACCGCACAGGGTGGGCATACGCGGGTCGTCCCAGCCGTCGACCAGCTTTTCCTCAACCAGATGGCGAAGGAAGCGCTTGCTCATGACGGTGTTGGTGATGTTGAGACGTGCAAACTCGATCTGACGGGGCTTTGCGGGGACGCTGCAGTTGGCAATGACCCAGTCGTAGAGCGGGCGGTGAATTTCATATTCGAGCGAGCAGAGCGAGTGGGTGATGCCCTCAATGGCGTCCTGAATCGGATGGGCAAAGTCGTACATCGGGTAGATGCACCATTTCGTGCCCTGTCTGTGATGCTCGATATAGCGGATGCGGTAGAGCACCGGGTCACGCATACAGAAATTGCCGGATGCAAGGTCGATCTTGGCGCGCAGGGTGTATTTTCCCTCGGGAAATTCACCGTTCTTCATCCGTGCGAAGAGATCGAGGCTTTCCTCGATCGGTCTGTCACGCCAAGGGGAGACGGCAGGCGTGTTGACGTCGCCGCAGTACTTGGGATCGCGGAACTGCTCGGCGGTCAGCTCGCAAACGTAGGCAAGACCCTTCTTGATCAGCTCAACGGCGTATTCGTAGTCAGCCTCAAAATAGTCCGATCCGTAGTAGAAGCGGTCATCCCAGTCAAAGCCGAGCCAGCGGATATCCTCCATGATGGCGTCAACGTACTCGGTGTCCTCCTTTGCGGGGTTGGTATCATCCATGCGCAGGTTGCACAGGCCGTTGAACTTCTTTGCCGTGCCGAAGTCAATGACGAGCGCCTTGCAGTGACCGATGTGCAGATAGCCGTTTGGCTCGGGAGGGAATCGGGTGTGCACCTTCATGCCGGGATTGGCAGAGAGATCGGCTTCGATGGCTTCTTCAATAAAATTCCGTGTGATGTCTTCCATTTGGGTATCCTTTCTGTTAAAGCGAATTACGCATCGCGCCGATTCTTTCAAGCACGCGGTCGCGGCCAAGAATCTGCATGACGGTGTACATATCGGGAGAATTGAGCTTTCCGGTAACGGCGACGCGCAGGAACATACTGATGTCTGCCACGTTTCCGCGGAAGGACTCGGGGGAGGCCTTGTAGGCCTTCATATCAGAGGCGTAGCCGAGCGAGTCGGCAATGGCCTTGATCTTGTCAAACCATGCCGCAGAGTCGTCGGCGGGATCAAATCCGGCGGAGAAAGCGTCAAACGCAGCGCAGATATCCTCGCGGGAGAACTTGCCGTCGGCGGTAACGTCGTCGCGCACGGTGAAGCTGCTGTCGTAGAAGAAGTCCATATAGTCCTTGACCTCGCTCCAGACGCCGTAGTCTTTACGGGGCTTCTTGCCGCCGCGGCCGATGGCGAGAATTGCCTTGGCATAGGCGGGATCGGCGGTGAGAAGCGCGGCAAACGCGGGATCGAATTCGGTCGCCCACGCGGTGACGCGGTCGTAAACCTCGTCGGCCGTCATCTTCGAGATGACGTTCTTCGAAACGTCACCAAGCTTCGGGAAGTCGACCAGACAGCCCGATGCGCTCATCTTCTTGATGTTGAAGGGGAAGTCACGGTAGGACTTGTCGGGGTTCTGCATTCTCCATTCCTCAAAATTGGAGTTGAGAATGGTCAGGAGATATTCGCAGACGCACTCGGGTGCATAGCCGAGGCGGGTGTAATCGTCGACGTTGCCGCCCATGTCGCGCTTCGAAAGCTTCTTCTTGTTGCCGTTTTCGTCCAGCTTCATGACCTGTGCCGTGTGCATATACTTGGGGGTCTTGAAGCCGAGATAGCGGAAGAGCTGGAGGTGCTTGGGGGCACTGGGCAGCCATTCCTCGCCGCGAATGACGTGGGTGGTGTGCATCAGATGGTCGTCGATGGCGTGTGCAAAGTGATAGGTGGGAATACCGTCCGACTTAAGGAGAACAAAGTCCTCGTCATTCTCGGGCATTTCCAGCTTGCCCTTGATGAGGTCGGTGAAGATAACCTTCTTTTCGCTGTCGCCGTCCGAGAGAATGCGGAGCACCCAAGGATGACCTGCGGCGAGATGTGCCTCAACCTCCTCGATGGTGAAGCGGCGCATGGCCATTTTGCGCTCCTTCGCCTCAAGGTTAGCCGCCTCCGACCATTCCTTGGATTTGACCTCTGCTTTTTTATCAACTGCCTGAAGCTCTTCGTATTCTTCTTCGGTTGTGAAGCAGGGATAAGCCTTTCCCTCGGCGACCAGCTTCTTGGCAAATACGTGATAGATAGGTCCGCGCTGGCTCTGCTTATAGGGGCCGTAGAGTCCCTTGTCGGTTACGGAACCCGTCTCGTCCAGCACGGCACCCTCGTCGAATTCGATGCCGTAATGTGCGAGCGTTCGGATCAGCTTTTCGGTTGCACCCGGAACCTCGCGCTTGGCGTCGGTGTCCTCAATGCGGAGATAAACGATACCGCCCGACTGATGGGCCAGACGCTCGTCAATGGTCGCACCGTACAGACCGCCGAGATGAATAAATCCGGTCGGGCTGGGCGCGAGACGGGTTACCTTTGCGCCCTCGGGAAGCTGACGCTCGGGATATTTTGCCTCTATTTCCTCAGGGGTTGCGGTAACGTTGGGGAAAAGGAGTTGGGCAAGATAGTTGTAATCCATGTTGTTATTCCTCTGTTTTTTTATTTTCGTCAGGATAAGCGTGAGAATGCGTCGGTCAGCGTGCTCGGTACGCCGTGTCCGGGGTAAATCGTCATGCGGCTGCCGGCAAGCTGCATCAGCGAGATGAGCGATTCGCGCAGAGCCCCGTCGTCGCCGCCCGGCAGATCGGTGCGGCCGACTCCCTCAGCAAAGAGAGTGTCTCCCGTAAAGAGCGCGTCTTCGGCAAGATAGCAAACGCATCCGCCGGTATGTCCGGGGGTGTGCAGAACGGTCAGCTTGAGTTCGCCGAAGGTCAACACCTCGCCGCCCTCCGCCGTTTGCTCTGCGGCACGCTGAGCAAAGGCGCGCCCAAGAAGGGGAAGGGCACAGTTGAGGGCAGGGTCTTCGGGAAATGCGGCGTCTGCGGGATGGAGATAAGCCTCGGCTCCCGTTGCATCGCGCAGGGAATCAAGCGAAAGAATGTGGTCGAAATGCCCGTGCGTCAGGAGAACGGCGCGCAGGGTCAGCCCGTCCTCGGCCAGTGCTGCCGTGATTTCTTCGGCACGCACGGCAGGGTCGATGATAACCGCATCCCGTCCCTCGCTGACGAGGTAGCAATTGGACTGCCATCCGCCGCGGAAAAGATTGCGAATTTTCATTCGGTGTGTTCCTCCGATGGGATAATCCGATGCCGCACAGCGAGCGGCATATGAATATTTTTACATTATATCATTATATCATACTCCTTCTCCGATGTCTATAAATTTTTGTAAAAAAAGAGGTCAAAAAAGCGTTTTTGGAGAATTTTCACAGTATTCGGCGGCCTTTCCGCACTGCGGATTTGACATTTGTCGGACGATGGTGTATAATGAACGCAAACACAGATACGAGAGAGAGGGCGTATTCCCATGCCGATCAACGATCCGATTACCGCCGAATCGGTTGCCGCCTGCCTGCCCGAGGGCACGCCGTGGCGGATCAGCAGCTTTGCGGTGATTGATTCTACGAATACCGCACTTAAGGCAATGGCCGTGCGCGGAGAGCCTGCAGGTGCCGTGCTCGTTGCCGAGCATCAGACGGCAGGGCGGGGAAGACTCAGCCGATCCTTCTTCTCTCCGTCCGGGAGCGGTTTGTATATGAGTATGCTTCTCCGTCCGTCGCTTCCCGCCGCCGACGCTCTTCTTTTGACAACGGCCGCCGCCGTTGCCGCGGCAGAGGCAATTGAAGCGGTGAGCGGTGCCGCGGTCGGAATTAAGTGGGTCAACGACCTGTTCGTGCGGGACCGAAAGGTTTGCGGCATTCTCGCGGAATCGGCAATCTCTCCCAACGGAATGCTCGATTGGGCGGTCGTGGGGATCGGAATTAACTGCCGCGTCCCCGAGGGCGGCTTTCCTGCCGAGCTTGACCGAATTGCAGGCGCTCTGTACGGTGTGGATGACCCGGCGCCGAGCGCTCTGCGCAGTCGGCTTGCTGCCGGGATTCTCACACGGTATGCCGCCCTGACTGCGGCACTGCCGTCTGCGGATTTCCTTGCGGAGTACCGTCGCCGATCGATCCTGATCGGCCGCCGGGTAACACTCAGCACGACCGGGGAGTGGGTGAGCGTTGTGGGAATTGACGACGCCTGCCGTCTTCTCGTCCGTACCGCGACGGGAGAGCAAAAAGCGGTTTCCACGGGAGAATGCAGCGTTTATCTCTCCCCCGAAGGGGAATGAGCGAGCATTTGCCATATCATTGACAAACTGTAAATTTTGGTCGTTTCCGCTTGCATTTATGCGGGATTTTCGCTATAATACAAGCAGAAAGAAACGAGCGGTTATATGCCGCCCGATTTTGAAAGGAGCCGATTCTTTCTATGCCGGAAACCTTCAAGGCCTTTTGGAAAGGCTATTCCTATAGTATCGTAAAGATGTTCATCAACCAGTTTGCCATTGCACTCTTCGGACTCACGCTTGCGATTGCAACGGGGCAGAGCGGCAACGGTAAGCTGCAGATTATCTGCAGCGTATGTGCGGTGCTCTTCTATCTTTTCCTCATCTACACCATGACCTGGGAGGTCGGTGCGGCGGATAAGATTCGCGTTGATGCGGGGCGCGCAAAGGCCTCTCCTCTGCGCGGGCTGTATATGTCCCTTTTTGCCAATCTGCCCAACCTTATTCTTGCCGCAATCATTCTGATTTGTTCCCCCATTGCCTCAGCCGCAAAAACGGCAGGCGGATTCCGCATCGTTGCCCTTTTGCTTGAGGGAATGTACACGGGGCTTCTGACCGTTGACGTGGGAGGCAGTCCGCTCAATGCTTACGCATGGCCTTACCTTGTCATTATCCTCCCCGCACTTCTCACCGCCACGCTCGCTTACCTTGGCGGTCTGCACAATTTCCGTATTCTCGGGCTCTTTGGCGTCAGTTATCATCAGCAGGGCAACAAGCCGAAAAATACAAAGAAGAAGTAAGAAAATCGGTTGACAGCCGATGAATTCTGCGGTATAATTTAACCAGACAAAAACGTCTTCTCGGTGTCAATGTCCGACGTTGTCCGAGCGGACGTTTTCTATTTGGAGGAATGACTATGTATAAGGATTTGATTTTTGATTACGACGGGACGATCGGGGATTCCTATCCTCTGTTCAATGAGTCCTTTCAGCATGCGATTCATCTTCACGGAATCGAGGCAACGCCCGAGGAGACGATGTATCAGCTCAAGATTTCGGTCGGCCACGCAGCGCGATACTATGCAAACGAGCACGTTGCAGCAGACCGGCTGATTCGGGATATGTATGCTTATTATGACGGAATAATTCTTGAAAAATGCAGCCTTTGCCCCGGCGTGCCCGAGCTGCTCTCCGCCGCACGTGAGCGCGGCTTGCGCTGCTTTATCTATACGCATACGGGGGCGGTCGTTTCCGAGTATCTCACGGCACTCGGTGTCAGAGATTATTTTACCGATCTGATGACGGGCTCGGAGGATTTTCCGCGCAAGCCCGATCCCTCCGCGCTCCTTGCTCTCTGTGCGCGCAACGGGATAGATCCCAAAACGGCGCTGATGATCGGGGACAGAGATATCGATATCCAGGCCGGAAACAACGCAGGTATGGAAGGATGTCTCTTTGATCCGGACGGCTTTTATGCCGACAGTAAGGTGTCGATCAAATATCGCGTGACGTCGCTTGACGGGGTAATTCAGTATCTTTAATTGATCTTAGACTGTGGGGAGGATGCTTATGGCACAACGTACGGATCTGGAACAAATGCCGAAGCTGGTTGCGGAATTTGCGCGCTATAAGCAGGTGATCCAGGGCTGTTCTGCAAAGACGGTCGATGAATACGTGCTGGATTTGCGTACGTTTTTCCGCTTCCTTCGCGCGAGGGAGCTGGATATCGATCCTGCCTCGGACGCCTTCGTTGAGCTGGATATCCGCGATTTTTCCCTTGAGGATATTGCACAAATCTCGACCGAACAGGTCTATGATTTCTTGATGTATACCTCCGACGTTCGTTCGAATCTGTGGGCGGCGAAGGCGAGAAAGCTGTCGGCCCTGAAGGCTTTCTTTAAATTTTTGACCGTCAAGCGGGGACTGCTTGAGAAAAACCCGGTTGCCGACATTGAGTCGCCGCGGCCGAAGAAATCTCTGCCCAAGGTTCTCTCGCTGGATGAAAGTCTCTCTCTTCTGAACGCCATTGCCGCTGACGTCGAATCGCGAACCCGCGAGCGGGATTACGCGATGGTTACGCTTTTTCTCAATTGCGGGATGCGCCTCTCGGAGCTCGTCGGCATCAATCTCAACGATATCGATCGGGATCTTCGCTCCATGCGCGTAATCGGTAAGGGCAATAAGGAAAGAATCATCTATCTCAATGAGGCCTGCAGATCGGCCATTACGAGCTATCTTCCGCATCGCATCCCCTCCGATTGCACGGCCAAGCCGACGCCGGCACTCTTCCTCTCAAGCCGCTATCAGAGGATCAGTACCAAAACGGTGCAGTGGGTGGTCTATAAATATCTTGACCGTGCAGGGCTGGAGAGCCGACACTATTCGGTGCATAAGCTGCGTCATACCGCCGCCACGCTGATGTATCGGTCGGGGCATGTTGACGTGCGTGTGCTCAAGGATATTCTCGGCCACGCCCAACTCAATACGACGCAGATCTATACCCATATCAGTGACGAACAGATGGAGCAGGCGATGGCGCAAAACCCGCTTTCTGCCGTGCGTCCCAAACGACCTTCCGCATCGGCACCGACATCGGCCGATTCGGATAAAGAAGAATAAAATATTTTCAAATTTACAAAATCCCCTTGCATTTGCCGCAAGGCTCCTGTATAATATAGGAATGTAATGTAAAATTGACGGAGGTTGAAACCATGTTTCCTTTTGTTCTGACTGCCGGCGCGGAAGGCGCTGTGAATCCGCTTGCCGGATCGCTCGGTACGATCGTTATGTTTGCGGTTGTGATTGCCGCAATGTACTTCTTTATGATCCGCCCGCAGAAAAAGCAGGAGCGCGAGACCAATGAAATGCGCAATTCCCTGAAGGTCGGCGATGAGATTACCACCATCGGCGGTATCATCGGTGCGGTCGTTTCCATTAATGAGGAAACGAATACGCTGGTGCTCGAGACCACCCGTGATCGGACGAAGATCCGCATTCACAAATGGGCTGTCCGCCAGATTGACGTTCACGCAGAGGACGCCGCAAAATAATCTCCCGTTCCGAGGGCATAAATCTCCCGCATGGCGCATAGCATGGAGCATGACGCTGTGAAGGGAGATTTTGCCATGTTAAAGAACAAAAAACACAAATCCGGTGTACACCGTCCGGAGGGCCGCTCCGTACCGCGCCGGGAGGATGCATCTCCCGCGGCAGGCTTTTTCGCCGCCCTGCGTGCCTCCTTTTTCGGTACGCTGGCCGCTTGCCTTATCTTTGTCACGTTGATCCTTCTCGGCACTGCCGTCGCCTACGCGCAGGACGATCCCGATCGCTGGACGGCCCCCATCGGTTATGCCGCGGCGGCCGTAACCGCACTGGCGTCGGGGGCTGTGGCGTCGCATCGGAACGGACGTGCAGTTCTGCTCTGCGGCCTGCTTGCCGCCTCGTTCCTTTTACTTATTTTTTCTGTGCTCTCTCTTTTCTCCGTTTTTTCCGACCTCGGGAATAACTCGGTTGGTCTTTCGCTTGGACTTCATGCATCCCTGATCCTTTTTGCCGTCGGGGGCGCGTATATCGGTCGAAGAAGAGGAAGAAGATAACGCCACGGGTGGGAGAGAGCGGAATTTTCGGAGGATATTTATGCTTTGCTTTCCCTTTCGCGGTATGGCCGCGCTCGTTCGATGAATCGCGCGCCGATCGTCCGTTTGCCGGATGCGCTCCTGCCCTGGTATGCCTCTGCCGCACGCGATCTGCCGTGGCGCGCTGACCGCGAGCCCTATCACGTCTGGCTGTCCGAGATCATGCTCCAGCAGACCCGAGTGGAGGCCGTCCGCGGCTATTATGCGCGTTTCCTTGCCGCGCTGCCCGATATTGACGCACTTGCCTCCGCATCGGAGGAACAGCTGCTTAAGCTGTGGGAGGGGCTTGGCTATTACAGCCGGGCCCGCCAGCTTGGCCGCGCTGCGCGTGAAATCAAGGCGCGGCACGGCGGCGTTTTCCCGCGCACGTATGCCGAGATTCTTGCCTTGCCCGGGATTGGAGAATACACCGCCGGGGCAATTGCATCCATCTGCTACAATCAACCGATCCCTGC
Organism: Eubacteriales bacterium; assembly: GCA_045597265.1. Classification (GTDB taxonomy): domain Bacteria; phylum Bacillota; class Clostridia; order Oscillospirales; family CAG-272; genus SIG693. The sequence continues at coordinate 8,491 of JAZODX010000028.1, forward strand.
TGTTGACGGGAACGTTCTGCGTGTCATCAGCCGTATCTGTGCGGATGATGCCTGCGTGGATCTGCCCGCAACCAAGGCTGCTTACCGTGAGGCGCTGTCTGCTGTTTATCCGACTGGGAAGTGCGGGGAGTTTACCCAGGCGCTGATGGAGCTGGGGGCAACCGTCTGCATCCCGCGCGGCGAGCCGCGCTGTGCCGAATGCCCCTGTGCCTCTTTTTGCGCCGCGCGCGCAGAAGGTCATCCCGAGTCCTATCCCGTTCGCGCCGCCAAGCGTGCGCGCCGCATTGAGGAGAGAACCGTTTTTCTGCTTCGCTGTGAAGGGCGTCTTGCCATTCTTCGCCGACCGCCGACAGGCTTACTGGCCGGTCTGTTTGAGCTGCCGAATCAGCTCGCTTACCTCACACCCGAGCAGGCAATGGCGCAGGCGGACGAATGGGGCTGTGCACCGCGCTCAATCGGTGTGCCGATTGAGCGAACCCATATTTTTACCCACGTCGAGTGGCGGATGTGCGCATATCCCATCGAGTGTGCCTCCCCCATGCCCCCCTTTATCTGGGCCGACGCGGATGAACTGCGTACAACCTATGCACTGCCGAGCGCGTTTCGCTTGTTTGTATAAAAGAAAAGGCTGTTCAAATGAACAGCCTTTTCTTTTATTTGCTCTTACATTATTTATTAAAATAAATTTCCACGCCGTTTTCCCACAGCGGGTAGGGGGAGACGGGCACGTCGTAGACCGACATACCCATGTGCACGCCGCTAAAGGCGGTAAATCCGGTGCTGCCCGTTTTGCCGATGGCCTGTCCGGTGGTTACCGTGTCACCGACGTTGACGGTGATCTCGTTCAGATGCGCATACCAGCTCTTCAGACCGTAGCCATGCTCAATGACCACCATTCTGCCGGTCAGATCGGTCATTCCGGTGTAAATAACGCGGCCGGCATTTACAGCGGGAACATCAAGTCCTGCGTGCGTATAGAAGTCTACACCCTGATGGCGGTAAACCTCGTCGGTTGCCTTGATGGTGCGGAAACGACCGATACCGGTGACGATGGTCCAGTTAAGGCCTGCCTTGTCGCTGTAGTCAACGAATTTGCCGTTAAAATATGCGGTCGGATCGGCGGTCTTGCAGAGCTCTGCGGCCAGCGTGTTAAAGGTTTTGAGGGTCGTTTCGGTGCGGTGGGCACGGATGAGGGTTTCGGAAATATCGTAGTTGTGGGTGCCGAAGGTCTTTTCCTTGACGTTGAGATTGATGGTTTGCTGGGTAATGCCGTAGGAAATCGTGAAGGTGTAGGAGGGGCTGTAATCCAGGTCGTAGGAGATCGGAATCAGCGCGTGTACGTAGTTTCCGTCGGCGAAGAAGGTGGGGGTGAAATTGATGGAGGGCTCGCTTGAGAAGCTGAGCTTGTTGATATCGGCAACGTTGATGCCCGAGAGCACGACGAAATCACCCGGCTCGACCTCGGTGCGGCCGAGATAGAATTCGGCAGGTGCCACGACGTCGGCCTGGAAGCGGTAGCTTGCCTGGCCGTAATAATTGCGGGAAGCATCCTCATACCAGTTTGCATTAAGCGTAAAGGAGAGGGTCTTGGATTCCTTGATGCTGACGGTGGAAAGCTGTTCGTAGCTGCCGTCGTAAATCAGGGTATCGCCGTCGAGAATCTTGATGGAGAGAGCGTCGGGCATGACAGAAAATTCAAAGGCAATGCCGCCGTCCATCTTATAGGAGAGCAGATCGCTTTCGGTCTCCAGCCCGGTGCGGGAGACAAAGCTGCCGTTGGCCACACGATAATTCCAGGAGATGGTCTCGGGGGTGATGGCCTTTCCGGTCATGGTCAGCAGATCGGGCGTGACCGAATCACCGTACAGAGAGACGGCGTAGGGCGTCGAGACGAATTTTGCCGCATCCTCGGCGCGAATCTGATAAACGTCGCCGAAATTATCCACGTAGTAGCAATTCTGCGCGTCTGCCGAGAAATAATATTTGAAATCTACCGATTTGTTTCCGGTATGGTAGGTCACCTTATAAAAGGGCTCACCGACCAGCTGTGCCGGAAGCTCCTCGCGCTTGGCTGCATGCTCGTTCATCGTATTGAAGAGAGAAACCATATCGTTTCCGTCCTCGGCGGCGGCCAACTTGAAGGATTCCCCCTTCGGATCGGCAATGTCCATGCGGTCGATTTTTTTGGCATCAACCGGTGCATCTTTGGTGATGATGTAACTGCCGATGGCAAGATAAGTCGGGATAAAGAGGGCGAGCACGCAGAGAATGGATATGACCAGTTTTTTTACATTTACGTTCATAGACAACTCCTTGATCATACTAAGGATGGAAATACGTATACATAAATACATTATACACCAATTTCTTCCCCGGGTCAAGCCTTATTTCTCGCTTTTCTTTGCCGATTCGACAGCATTTCGCTCGGGAGAGCAAATTTAAGGGGCATATTCGGAGATATCTCCGAATAGACATAGATGCAGAGTATATGTCAGAAATTTCAAGGAGCGCAGAATAAAAGGAGAGGAGCTTTCCATGCGTATTTCGGCCGCTTCAGCACTTGTTCTGCTTTTTGCCGTGATTTTCGTCAACGGCTGGACCGACGCGCCGAGTGCAATTGCCGCCTGCGTCGGCACGCGCACCATGCCGATCGGCCGCGCCGTTTGCATGGCCGCTCTCGGCAACCTTGCGGGGGGACTTTCGACGATACCGCTCGGCAGTGCGGTGGCCTCGACCGTTCTTGCGGTCGCCGATTTCGGCGGAGCGTCCGATTCCGCGCTGCGCGCGCTTGCGGCGGGGATGTGCGCTGTTGTACTCTGGGCACTTGCGGCCTGGCGGTTTGGGATTCCGACGAGCGAGAGTCACGCACTGCTTGCCGGGCTGACCGGCTCGGCCGTTGCCTTGCAGGGAGGATTTTCCGGAATCAACGCGGCCGAATGGGGTAGGGTGCTGATCGGGCTTCTGCTCTCCACGCTTCCCGCTTACGCGGTAGCGCTTGCCGTCGCCGCACTGCTTACACGCATCTGCAGCGGATTTGACCGTCGCCGCGCAATGCGTCTTTTTCGCGGCGCGCAGGTCGGGGGCGCGGCGGCAACCGCATTCTGCCACGGAGCACAGGACGGGCAGAAGTTCATGGCGGTTCTTCTCTTGATCCTTGCGCTCTCGCGCGGGGAAGCAACCGCCGTAATCGAAAACGTTCCGATGAGCGTTTGCCTGATTTGCACTGCCGTCATGGCGGCGGGAACGCTGCTTGGGGGAGGACGCATTATCCGCACCGTGGGAATGAAAATGGTAAGACTTGATCCGGCGACGGGCTTTTGCGCCGATCTGTCAGCTGCGGTCTGTCTGCTCGTCTGTACGGTTCTGGGCTTGCCCGTATCGACGACGCACGCCAAGACCTGTGCCATGATGGGGGCCGGGCGCCGACTCGATCGGCACGTCGTCGGTGAGCTGGCTCTTGCCTGGGGGCTCACCTTTCCGATCTGCGGCTGTCTCGGCTGGGGAATTACCGTACTCTCGGGAGGTATTGGATGAAAATTTCACCTGTTTTTTCTGTTTTGCACGAGCTTGCGGCTCTGATCGGCAGAACCAACGCCGCCCCCGATGCCGAACGCCTGCTTGAGGCGCTCGAGAGGGAGCTGTGGACGGCCTTTTCCATCCCGCTCGCCCGCGGCGACCTTGCTGCGGTCGGCTATGCCCTGGCTCGACTTTGTACTGTATCCGATCGGCTTACCGCGAACGGACGTAGCCTGCCCGCATCTGTCCGTTCGGCGGCGAACGCACTGCTCGCGCTCGTCGACCGTCTGCCGACGCTCCATATGCCCGGCGAGCTTCCGGATAGTGCTGCATTTCGCCGCAGTATACGGGAACCCCTCCCGACGAGAGAGCGAGAGTTTCTGACGTGTGCACAAGATGCATGGGAAGCCTGTATTCGTGCTGCTCTGGGCGGATTATGAGGATAAAGACAAAAACAGTTTTCCCCTCGCCGGGAAAATCATGCATAGCGGTGCGGTAATCCCGATTTTGCCCCTAAAAGGCACGTAACACTTATATCGTAAATTTTGCACAATTTGTCTAAAAATTTTTTTTTGGTGTCGCAGAGATTTTTGGAAAACGTAGATTGACATAAAATGGAATTAAATGTATAATATTTCCATTCCGAAAATGAGGGAAAACAATGAAAGAAACACATGATTTTCTTGTACCCGACTATTTTCCGCGCTTTGCCTGTAAGATGGGGGAGTGCCGTGCTGCATGCTGCCGGGGATGGCCTGTTTCAATTTCCATGGAAAACTATTTTCGTCTGCTGGGGAAGCTGGACGAACTGGGCATGATTACGCCGTATGGGACGGGGCATAAGAGGTGAGGATAAATGATTTCAACGATATTGGTCAGGTTCCGTTTGATCTCGTGGGGGCTCGGAATGGTTTTGTCCTTTGTTTCTCGCCTGTTTGAAAATGAAAACGCATTCTGGCGGACGCTCTCCACACGGTATTTTACGGTATCCGTGCTCTCGGCATTTATTCCGGCTGCGACGATCTTAACGTTCCTATTCTTTCGGTCGGTGCAAAGGGTGCTATTTCCGTTCTTGCTGACGTTGCTCCCGATGTTGCTCACAACATCATCTCTCTCTGGCACGAGGGCAAGACCAAGGAAAGTGCAGCACTTCACCTTGAATATTTCGATCTTTGCAAGGCTCTTTTCTGCGATGTCAACCCCATTCCTGCAAAGACTGCACTCAACCTCATGGGCTTCAATGTAGGTCCCTGCCGTCTGCCTCTTTGCGAGATGGGTGATGCTGCACTCGAAACCCTCAAGGCAGCACTCAGCAACCACGGACTTATTAAGTAATTTTCCCGATTAAGCGAGGACGTTAAATGACCAGAATTTTATTA